>DASULG010000143.1:0-8764 GCA_036278335.1 Pedococcus sp. | reverse complement strand
ACGGGGCGCGGCTCTCCCTCGCCCTCAAGCCCGAGATGGTCAGCCAGATCCCCGCCGACGTCTCGGCGCGGCTGCTGCCCAAGACGCTCTTCGGTGAGCGCTACGTGGACCTGGTCCCTCCGGCCGGAGCCTCCGGCGAGCCGATCCGCGACGGCGGGATCATCCGCCAGGACCACACCACCGTGGCGATCGAGCTCGAGAAGGTCTTCGACGACCTGCTGCCGCTGCTGCGCACAGTGCAGCCGGAGAAGCTGGCGGCCACGCTCAACGCCCTGGCCAGCACCCTCGACGGCAGGGGCACCCGGCTCGGCCAGAACCTCGTGCTCGTCGACCGGTACTTCACGAAGCTCAACCCGCACCTGCCCGCCCTCCAGGCGGACATCTCCGGCCTGGCCGACCTGGCCAGCACGTATGCCGTGGCGGCACCGGACCTGGTCCGCGCGGCCACCGCCCTGATCACGACCAACACGACGATCGTGGAGAAGCAGGACGCCCTGAAGGGGTTCTTCGCGGGCACGGCCGGCTTCGCCAACACGACGGCGGCCTTCCTGCAGGGCAACGGCGACCGGATCATCCAGGCGGGCCGCATCAACCGCCCCAGCCTCGCGGTCTTCGCGAAGTACTCGCCCCAGTACCCCTGCATGGCCACGGCGCTGGCCAACTGGGTGCCCAACATCGACGGCGCCTGGAAGAACGACACCTTCCACATCACGCTCGAGATCAACCAGCAGCGCGACGGCTATCAGCCGGGTGAGGAGCCCGCGTGGGGCGAGAAGCGGGGGCCCCACTGCTACGGCCTGCCCGACAGCTACGGGAACCAGGCGCACCCCCGTCCCGGGATGACCTTCGACGACGGCACCAAGGGCGGCGGCAACGGTGCCAGCAGCGCCCTGCCGTCGGCGTTCCTCGGCCGCTCGGGTGACGGCATCGCAGACGTCGACTCCGGCCTCGCCGGGACCGAGGAGGAGCAGCAGGTGGTCGCAGCGCTGCTGTCGGCCGACGGTGGCGAGCCGTCTGCCATCACGACCCTGCTCGCGGGGCCGATGCTGCGAGGAGCGGTGGTGAGCCAGCGATGAAGACCACCCCCAGCCTGGTCAAGCTCATCCTCTTCGCCCTGACCACCCTGCTGGCCACGGGGACGCTCGCGGCGACCATCGCCAACATCCAGCTCGGCGACAAGGCCACCTACAAGGCCGTCTTCAAGGACGTCACAGGCGTGGCGACCGGTCAGGAGGTCCGGATCGCGGGGGTCCGGGTGGGCGAGATCGAGAAGGTCTCCGTCCACTCGGACCGCACCAACGCCATGGTGGAGTTCAGCGTCGCCAAGACGAGCGTGCTGACCGAGGGCACCCTGGCCACGATCAAGTACCGCAACCTCGTGGGGGAGCGCTACCTCGCCCTCACCCAGGGGGTCGGCGGGTCGAGGGCGCTCAAGGACGGCGCGATGCTCGGGCTCGACCACACGCAGTCCGCCCTGGACCTGACCGTCCTGTTCAACGGCTTCAAGCCGCTGTTCGCGGCCCTGTCGCCGAAGGACGTCAACGAGTTCTCGGGCGAGATCATCGCCGTCCTCCAGGGCGAGGGCGGCAACATCAACTCCCTGCTCGCCAAGACTGCCTCCCTGACCTCCACCCTCGCCGACCGTGACGCGGTCATCGGCCGGACCATCAGCAACCTCAACGCCGTCCTCAGCACCGTCGACGAGCACGACGCCGCGCTGAAGAGCCTCATCGACCAGCTCCAGCGCTTCGTCTCCGGCCTCGCCGAGGACCGCAAGACGATCGGCGCCTCGCTGACGAACATCAACTCCCTGACCGCCCAGACCGCGGACCTGCTCCGGGTCACCCGCCCGGCCATCAAGGACGACATCGCCAACCTGCGCCGGCTCTCGACCACCCTGAACAAGCCGAACAACACCGCCACCTTCGAGCGGTTCCTGTCGACGTCGCCGGAGAAGATCACCCAGATCACGCGGACGGCGACCTACGGCTCGTGGTTCAACTTCTACCTGTGCCGCTTCGACGGCACGGTCAAGCTGCCCACGGGGCCGGTGTCCCCGTCGTATGCCGTGTCCGCTGCGAGGTGCTCATGAGTGTCCCCTTCCGCGAGCGCAACCCGGTCCCCATCGGGGCCGTCGGCCTGCTCGTCATCGCCCTGACACTGTTCCTCGCCTTCAACGTCCAGAGCCTGCCCCTGGTCGGCGGGGGCGCGCAGTACCGTGCCGCCTTCACCGAGGCCGGCGGCCTGCTCCAGGGCGATGACGTGCGCATCGCCGGGGTGAAGGTCGGCAAGGTCAAGTCGGTCGACCTCGCCGGCGACCACGTCCTGGTCGACTTCCGGATCACCGAGGACGTGGCGTTCGGCCCGCAGTCGGCGGCCTCGGTGCGCATGAAGACGCTGCTCGGGCAGAAGTACCTCTCCCTCGAGCCGCGCGGCGGCGGGCAGATGAAGGAGGGGACGGAGATCCCGCTGGAGCGGACGATCTCCTCCTACGACATCGTCAACGCCTTCTCCGACCTCGCCCAGACCGCCGAGCGCATCGACACCGGCCAGCTGGCCACCTCCCTCAACGTCATGGCCAAGGAGTTCAAGGACAGCCCGCCGCACGTCCGGGCTGCCCTGGACGGCCTGACCCGGCTCTCGCGCACCATCGCCTCACGCGACGCGGAGCTGCAACGCCTGCTGGCCTCGGCCAACTCGGTCAGCGGGACCGTGGCCGAGCGGAACAAGGCCCTCGAGACCCTGATCAAGGACGCCGACCTGCTGATGACCGAGCTCAACGCCCGCCGCGACGCCATCCACACCCTGTTCACCAACACCTCGGCCATGGCGCAGCAGGTGACTGCGCTCGTGCGTGAGAACCGGGCCGAGCTCAAGCCCGCCCTGGACCAGCTGACGAAGGTGCTGGCCGTGCTCCAGAGACATGAGAAGGACCTCGGCGACACCATCGCCGCGATGGCGCCGTTCACCCGGCTCTTCTCCAACGTGCTCGGCACGGGACGCTGGTTCGACACGTACATCGCCAACCTGACCGTGCCGGTCGGCGCCCCGGGAGCGGGCCAGTGACGGCCCGCCGCCGGTTGGCCCTGCCCCGGCTGCCCGCCATCGGCCTGCTCTCCCGGGTCGTGGCCGCGCTGGCCGTCGTCGCCCTCGTGGCCGGCGCGTATGCCCTCTGGCCTCGCGACGAGCGGGTCCACGTGACAGGCGAGTTCCAGCGCGCCGTCGGGCTGTTCCCTGGCTCCGACGTCCGCATCCTCGGCGTCGAGGTCGGCCAGGTCACCTCGGTCACGCCCAAGGGCGACACCGTCCTCGTCGAGTTCGAGTTCGACAAGAAGTACGCCGTCCCCGCGGACGCCAAGGCGGCCGTGGTCGCCCCCTCGCTGGTCAGCGACCGCTACGTCCAGCTCTTCCCGGCATACAAGGGCGGCGCGAAGCTGGCCGACGGGGCGCGGATCGGCAGGGACCGCACGGCGGTCCCGGTCGAGCTCGACCGCATCTCGCAGAGCCTGGACGACCTGCTCGTCGCCCTCGGGCCCGAGGGCGCGAACAAGGAGGGCGCCTTCTCGCGCCTGCTGGACACTGGCGCCGCCAACCTCGACGGCCAGGGCCAGAAGCTGCACGACATGAACCGCGACCTCTCCCAGGCGCTGACGACGCTGTCGGGAGGCCGCGACGACCTGTTCGGGACGGTGAAGAACCTCCAGAGCTTCACCACCATGCTGGCCACCAACGACCAGCAGGTGCGACGGCTGAACCACGACCTGTCGAGCGTCTCGGTGCAGCTCGACGGCGAGCGCGACGACCTCTCGGCGGCCCTGAAGAACCTCGCCATCGCGCTCAACGAGGTCTCGACGTTCGTGCGGGACAACCGGGCCGGCGTCAGGACCAATGTCGCCCAGCTCACCGCGGTGACCAGCACGGTGGCCAAGCAGCGCGACGCGCTCGCCGAGACCCTGACCAACGCGCCGGTGGCGGTCAGCAACCTGCAGAACGCCTACAACCCCAAGACCGGCACCCTCGACACCCGCAACAACGCCCAGCAGCTCGACGACCCCGCGCTGCTGCTCTGCTCGCTGGTGACCGGCCCCACGGGCACCGGGAACACCGACCTCTGCAAGAACCTGGGCAGCCTGTTCGCCCCCCTGGCCCAGGGCCTGAAGGGCGGTGGGGGCGGCGTCAAGCTGCCGCTGAACCTGCTGTCCGCCGTGCCGGCCGGCGCCTCCAGCGACGCCGGGGACCAGGGCGGCGCGGTGACCCTTCGCGGGGCGGACCCGACCCTGGGCGGACTCCTGGAGGTGGGCAGATGAGCACCCGATCTTCGCGTATGCCGCGGGCGCGCCTGCGCCGCGTGGCCGCAGCTGTCGTCGCCGCCGGGACGGCGGCGGCCCTGGCCGGGTGCCAGGGGGCCTACGACCTGCCGCTGCCCGGGGGTGCGGCGGCGCACGGGGACGTCTACCGCGTCACGGCGGAGTTCGCCGACGTGCTCGACCTCGTGCCCCAGTCGTCGGTCAAGGTCGACCAGGTGACCGTGGGGGCGGTGGAGGCCATCGAGCTGAACGGCTGGACCGCCCGCGTGACCCTGCGCCTGCCCAAGAGCGTGAAGCTGCCCGACAACGCCATCGCCGAGCTCAGGCAGACCTCCCTGCTCGGCGAGAAGTACGTCCAGCTGTCGCCGCCCAGGTCCGCCGAGCCGGAGGGCCGGCTGGGGGACGGCGACAACATCCCCCTGGCGCGCACCGGCCGCAACCCCGAGGTCGAGGAGGTGCTCAGCGCCATGTCGCTGCTCCTCAACGGTGGCGGCGTGGCCCAGCTCAAGGTCATCGAGACCGAGCTCAACAACGCGCTGAACGGCAACGAGGGCGACATCAAGGACCTCATCGGCCAGCTCGACACCTTCGTGGGCGGTCTGGAGAAGCAGAAGAGCGAGATCGTCCGCGCGATCGACAACATCGACCGGCTCTCCTCCCGGCTCGCCGCGCAGAAGGAGGACATCGCCGCGGCGCTCGAGGCCATCCCGGGCGGCCTGAAGGTGCTCGCCGACCAGCGGCGGCAGTTCGTCGACATGCTCTCGGCCCTCAACCGCCTCGGGGCCGTGGGCACCGAGGTCATCCAGCAGTCCAAGTCGGACACCCAGGCCAACCTGGAGGCGCTCGCGCCGATCCTGGCCCAGCTGAACAAGGCCGGCGACGACCTGCCCGCCTCCATGCAGCTCCTGCTGACCTACCCCTTCTCCGACGGGACCCTGGGCGCCATGAAGGGCGACTACACCAACCTGCACGTCACCGCGGACCTCGACCTGCGCAACCTCGCCGGCAACCTGGGCGTGCCCACGGCGCCTCCCACCGGCGGCCTGCCCGGAGTGCCGGGTCTGCCGCTGCCAACGCCGACCCTGCCGACCCTGCCGGTCACGCCCGGCCTGCCGCCGCTGCCCGGTCAGCCCAGCCCCACGTCCACGAGCACGGGAGGCACGGTCTGCGTGCCCGGCCTGCCCTGCGTGGGCTCGGGACCCTCCCGGGGCTCGTCGTCCGAGAGCTCGTGGCGCTCGCTCTACACCGGGGGACAGGCATGATCCGCCGCACGGTGAAGGTCCAGCTCGTCGCCTTCCTGCTCATCACCCTGGTCACCGTGTCGCTGCTCTCGGCCCGGTACGTCGGCCTCTACGACCGGGTCGTCGGCGGCCAGTACCGCGTCTCGGCCGACTTCGCCCAGTCCGGGGGCATCTTCGTCGGGTCAGAGGTGTCCTACCGCGGCGTCCAGATCGGGCGGGTCGAGAAGCTGCGCCTCAGCAGGGACGGGGTCATCGTCGACGCCCGCATCAAGCGGGGGGTGGAGATCCCCAAGGACACCATCGCCGTCGTGGAGAACCGCTCGGCCGTCGGCGAGCAGTACCTCGACTTCCAGCCCCGGTCGCAGGGCGGGGCGAAGCTGGCGGACGGCGACGTCGTGCCCCGCGAGGACACCCGGTCCCCGCTGCGGGTCGACACCCTGCTGCTGGACTTCGACCGCACCGTGGATTCCGTGGACAAGAAGGACCTACGGGTGGTGGTCGACGAGCTGGGGAAGGCCTTTGCCGGCGGGGGGACCGACCTGCAGCGGATGCTCGACAGCGGCGACGCCCTCACCCGTTCCGCCACCGAGGCCCTGCCCCAGACGGTCAAGCTCATCGACGACGGCCGCATCGTGCTCAACACTCAGCGCGAGACCGCCCAGGACATCAGGGTCTTCTCCGCCAACTTCGCGGACCTGTCCGAGACCCTGAAGGCCTCCGACGGCGACCTGCGCCTGATCCTCGACCGCGGCGCCGTCGCCTCGAAGGAGCTCGACGGCCTGATCAAGGAGAACCAGGGAAACCTGGCGACCCTGCTGGCCAACTTCGTCACCATCGGCCAGGTGACCACCACCCGCGTCGACGGGATCGAGCAGCTGCTCGTGACCTACCCCGACGTCATCGCCGGCGGCTACACGGTCGTCCCCGGTGACGGTACCGCCCACTTCGGCCTGGCCATGTCGCAGGAGCCCAAGGTCTGCACCCAGGGCTACGAGGGGACCCGCCGCACCGACCCGAACCGGACCACGAACCTGCCCCCGGTCAACACCGGAGCACGGTGCACGCTGCCCCGCGGGTCTGCCAGCGCGGTCCGCGGCTCCCAGAACGCCCCCGGCCCCTCGCGCCCGGGGTACTCCAGCTCCTCCGTCCCCCTGGCAATCGGCGGGCAGCCCGTATCCCCGGGCACCGCTGCGTCGTTGGGCATGGCAGCACCCGACGTCTCGGTGCCCCTCCCGCCATCGGGAGGTGAGCAGAGCGAGCCGTCGTGGCTGTGGATCATGAAGGAGGCTGCTCAATGAGCACGATCACCACCCAGGCCGGGAGGGCGGTGACGATCTCCAGGCTCCGCCTGCGCGGGGCCCGGACTGACTCACAGGAGGCGCAGGTCGACACCAGTCGCACCGGCACCCCCAGCACGCGCACGGCAAGACTGAGGCCGAAGGGCCTGTGGGCGCTCGCAGCCCTGGTCCTGGTCGCCGCGGTCGCCCTCGGGGCCACCCGCGGGCGGGAGGCCTACACGGCCCACCAGACCCAGGAAGCCCACGCCGAGGCGGTCGCGGCGGCGCGGCAGCTCGCCGTGAACTTCGTGACGGTGGACTACCAGAAGGTCGACCAGGACACGGCCCGGGTCCGCTCCGGGGCCACCGGGACCTTCCTGGACAGCTACACGAAGTCCGTCGCAGAGCTGAAGAAGGTCATCGTCGCGAACAAGACCGTCTCCAGGGTCGAGCGCACGGAGTCCGCGCTGGTCTCCGGCGACCTCGACTCCGCGGTGGTGCTCGTGGGCGTGGTGGCCCCCACCACCAACACCTCCGTCCCCGACGGTGAGAAGAAGACCTACCGCATGCGCCTTGAGCTGCGGAAGGCCAGCGATGCGTGGAAGGTGGAGAACCTTGAGTTCGTCGGCTAGCCGCACCCGCCGCAGGGTGGCAGGGGAGCGCACGCGCACCCGTCCGCCCGTGCCCGGCCCGTCCACCCTGAGCGCGCAGGCCGGCCAGCCGCTCCGCAGCCGCCCATCGGCGCCCCCAGCTGTGCCCGCCTCTGCGCCGCCGCCCACGCGGGCCCGGCCGCATCCTGTGCCGGGACCAGCCAGCAGCGGCGTGCGCGCCCCGCAGGCTCGGGGGACGGGAGAGCCCACCCCGCTCACCCGGCATACCGGGCGCCTGCTGGCCCCCGTCGTGGGGCTGGGAGCCGCCCTGCTGCTGCTCGCCGGCGCCGTCGGGCTCTCGCTCAGCGACCCGTCCGGCCAGGACGCGCAGACCCGGGCCGCCACGAGCACGGCCCGCACGAGCATCGAGCAGATGCTCAGCTACAACTACAAGACCATCGACGCCCAGGCCGCTCAGATCGAGACCCAGCTGACCGGCTCGTTCAAGAACGAGTTCACCCAGGCGATGGACAAGGACATCAAGCCGCTGGCGGTCAAGAACAAGACCGTGGTGCAGGCGAGGGTCTCCGACGTCGGGGTCATGGAGGCGGCTGACGGCCGGGTGAAGGTGCTCGCCTTCGTCAACCAGGCCAAGGTCGGTGCCGACGAGAAGCAGCCGGCGATCGACCAGAACCGCGTCATCGCGACGCTGACCAAGGTCGGCGACCGGTGGCTCATCTCCGAGGTCTCCGCCTTCTAGAAGCCATCTCAGAACCGCGCTGACCTGCGCAAACACCGGCCGCGCCGCGCCAGGAACCCCTGGCGCGGCGCGCCGGCGTTTGGGAACACCTTGACGTCGGCGGCCGCTGCCGTCATTCTCGTCTGCGTCACGCGGACCCGCTCGGGTCCTGACTCCCGTAGACAGCCGGATGAGCAGCACCATCTGCCCCGCTGGACACGGTTGGACGATCCTGCCCTTCTGCGGGTATGCTGTCGCTTTGCGCTGCCCTTTGTCGCCGACCCCGCCACAGCTCGCCACCATTCGTCGTGCCGCCCGGCACGTCCTCGGTGCGGACTCACGCGGCTAGACGCAGGAGCGGTCAGCGCGCTTCGGTTTCGAAAAAAAGGCCCGTGGAAGGACCCTCCTTGGCTGCCTCGCGCAACGCGACTCAGACTGTGTCCACTGCACGGACGGCTTCCGGCCGTCTGTCATTCGCGAAGATTCGCGAACCGCTCGAGGTCCCCGACCTCTTGGCTCTGCAAACGGAAAGCTTTGACTGGCTGCTCGGCAACGAGCGCTGGCAGGCCCGTGTCGCCGCAGCCAAGGCCGAGGGCCGCAATGATGTGCC
>DASULG010000142.1:0-6107 GCA_036278335.1 Pedococcus sp. | reverse complement strand
AGGCGGTCGAGCAGGTCGTTGCCGACCCAGTACGCCTCGACGACCCGGCGGTCGAGGGGGTCCGGCACACCCACGGATCCGGCGATGAGCTCGAGGTAGGGCCAGGCGCCCGCGAAGGCCTGGGCCATGAGCCGCAGCCCGGGGTCCACCACCCCGGTCACGCCGTACTCGAAGAAGCCCGTGTTGTCGCTGGGGCCGCAGTAGCCGTGGGAGTTGGGGGGGAACGCGTACCGCACGAACAGCACCGGCCCCGAGGCCGGCTCGTGGCGGCGGGCCGGGCCCGCCACCTCAGCCTCGCTGTGGCTCATCAGCCAGCTCCCCTCGGGCCAGCCCGTCGAGCACCGCCGTCGCGTCGCGCGCCTCCTCCTCGGTCATGCGCTCGAGGGCGAAGCCGCTGTGGATGAGGATCCAGTCCCCCGGCACCCAGGGGCCGTCCAGCAGGCCGACGTGGATCTGCCGTACGGCCCCGGCGACGTCCACCGACACCAGCTCCGACCCGGCCGCGACGGCCACGACTCGTCCGGGCAGCCCGAGGCACATGGCTCAGGCCCGGCTCGCCCGCTCGCGCAGCGTCAGGGACACCAGCGTCAGCTCGTCCCCGCCGGTGACGTCGACATCTGTTGACCCGCAGGCAGCACAGGGCGGCAGCGGGTCCATGGAGGTGGTGTCCGCGCCACACGACCGGCAGTGCACGTCGACCGGGACGGTCTCCAGCGAGACCGTCGCGTCAGCGGCGTCAGTCCCTGCGGCCACGGTGCGGAAGGCGAGCTGCATGGACTCCGGCTGGATCCGCTGCCGCACCCCGGCGCGGAGCGCGACCTCGGAGACGGACCTGCCGCCGGCGCGCTTGAGCACGGCGTCGAGCACTCCCTCACAGAGCCCGAACTCATGCATGGCGGGTCACATCCTTCGCATTTCCGGGTAGCGCCGCACGTCGGGCAGCCCGAGCGCCACGGCGGCGACCGCACCCGCCAGCACGAGGACCAGCACGCCCTTCCAGAACATCGTCATCACCTCACTGTCCTCCGCACGTTGGCGGATGAGAACCCCTCGTCGGGGCCACCGACGGCCTTCGCGACGAGCCCGACCACGACCTGGCCTGCCTCGGGGACCCTGGCGGCGATCACGTCCGAGAGGCCGATGCCGTCCGAGAGCGACGCCGGCTCACAGCCGACCACCGTGACCCTCCCGAGGACGCCGCCGAGCGCCGGGACCATGGCGAGGACCGACTCGGGCGCCATGTCGTGGGCGTCGAGCATGGTGCTCCCCGACCGCGCGATCGCTGTCAGGTCGGGCTCGACGACGTAGAGCGTCCCCGGCGGGCCGTCCCGGTGCATGGTGTCGATCAGGACGAGGTCGTCGTAGCCGTCCAACAGCTCGTAGGCCAGGTGGACGCCGCGTATCCCGAAGTCCTTGAGCACCAGCCACGCTGGCCACTGCGGGGCTGCGTGCTCGGCGAGCCAGGCGACCACGGCGCTGCCGAAGCCGTCGTCACCACGGAAGATGTTCCCGACGCCCGCCACGAGCATCCTCCGCGTCATGGCGCGGCCGCCTGCAGGGGCTCGACCTCGTCGGGAGCGAAGTACAGGTAGCGGCCGTGCGCCACGGCGAGGTCGAGGCCCTCGTCGTCCTCGAGGACCACCGCGAGGTGGTCGCCGCCGTCGACGTCGTGCATCACCCTGACGACCAGGGCGGTGCGCCCGGCCAGGAAGATGTCCTGCGCATCCGAGCGACGCCGGCCTGGGCGCAGCAGCACCCGGCTGCCCTTGCGCACAGCGACGCCAGCGACCTCGAGGCTCTCCTCTGCCTCGCCCGGGTCGAGCCGCCGCGCCGTCTGGGAGAGGTAGCGCACGGCACCGTGCAGCCGGTCGAGCACGTCGGCGGGCAGCCCCTCGACCTGGTCCAGCAGCGCCGCGGTGCGGGCGTCGGTGCCGCGCACCACCCGCTTCTCCTCCTCGGTGAGCGTCAGCGTGCGCAGGCTGAGCATCTCGTCCATCTCCGTCCCGTCGAAGAACGCAGTGGCGCTCTCCGGTGCCACCTCCGGGTGGTCGGGAAGGATGATCGGCGAGCACAGCGCGGCGTCGCGGCTGCCCGACGGCCCGGCGAGCACCGGCCACAGCCCGTCACTGGGTGACTCCTGGGCCAGCACGCTCGCCCACTCGGGAGGGTCGGTCATCGAGAGGAAGGCGCCGTCCTCCACGCGCAGGACGACGTGCACGGCTACGAGGGCGGAGCGCAGCGCGTCCTCCCGGGGCGCCGGCACCGGCCCCTCGTAGGCTGTCGCGTTGCGAACCTCCACCCGCAGCCGCGTGACGCCGTAGGGCCCCTCCAGTGGCTCTGCCGCCAGGGTCACCTCGGCCCGCAGCTCCCGGCTGGTCCGCACCAGCCGGCCTCCGGCGACGGCCTCGACGGACTCGCCGCCGGGGAGGGTGAAGGTGCGGCGGTGGGGCTGTCGGGCCAGGCCTGAGAGGGAGGACCGCACCGCGGTCTCCCGGGCGAGCGCCTCGTCGAAGGGGACGTAGGCGGTGTCCCCGGCCTCGAGAACCTCGACCTCCTCGGGCCCCGCATCAGCCCAGCGTTGCACGACACGCCGCTGGACCTGGAGGAAACGCACCCGGGCCTCGATCGCCGGCGCTCGTCCCTCCACCAGGAGCTGGGCCACCACCCGTGACCGCTCCGAGCGGTCGGCCGCCGACACCCGCTCGGGGACCAGGACGCCGAACTGCCACCGCACCCGGTTCTTCTGGTCGTTGGCCCGGTACGGGTACAGGGCATAGCCCTCGTACAGCACGGCGTCGGCAATGGGCCTGATGTCGTCGAACGTCGTCACTGCGCCGCCTCCTTGAGGAGCCGGCGCACGGCCTCGTCCCACGACAGGAGCGCGTTGCCGCTGCGGTAGCGGTACAGCTCGTCGAAGGTGTCGCGCCCGAGCCTCAGCCAGGCGGAGCCCGGGAAGTGCTGCTCCATCGCCTCCCGCCAGACTGCGACGGGCAGGCCGTACGACGCCTCGCGGTCCCAGGGGACGGGCAGCACGGTCAGCCCCTCCGGCCGGTTGACGAAGCACGTGCCGCTGAACAGCAGGAGCAGGGGCACGACCCCGTCCCGCAGCGCGTACAGGTACTTGTGCGCGGCGACGTCGAAGTCGTAGCTGCAGGGAAGGGACAGGGTGACCTCGGTCGCGCCGCTGAACGTCGGGACCACCTGGGTCAGGTTCGCCAGCTGAAGGGGCTTGAGGGTCTGCGCCCAGCGTGAGCGCGTCCCGAACAGGTCGACCAGCCCCGCCGCCTCCACGTCGTCGTAGCGGCGCCGGTGCGGTTCGATGCGCACCTGGCACCGCAGCGCGATGGCGTGCACCGTGGCCCCGGACACCTCACGCACCCGCAGCCGCAGCTTCAGGGTCGGCGCGGCGGCATACCGGTCCGCCTCGGCATCCAGGCAGGTGAGCTCCAGTCCCTCGGTCTCAGCCACCGGCTCCCTCCCGCCCGGTGGACACCGGCACGCTGCGAGCGCTCAGGTCGCCGAAGAAGGCCTCGATGCCGTCCCAGACCTCCCGGCCGCCGCTGAAGCCCACCCAGTCGCGCCGGACCAGCCCGACGAGGGCGTAGCAGATGTCGATGGCCACGAGATACGCCTCGACGGCGCCCTCGCTCCGGCGCAGCAGCACCGCCTCGACGTCGGGCTGGGCGCTGCGAAGGACGGGGTTGTCATCGAGCACCGCGTCCCAGCTCGAGAGGTCGAGCAGGGACTCGGTGGCCCCTCCCGGCCCCGGGTAGCAGGCCGAGTGGTGCTCCGCGCTGCCCTGGCGGAACACGAAGACGAGGTCCACCGGTATCTGGAGGTCGTCCCACTGGGCCGGGCTGATCGCGATGCCCTCGACCCGGCGGATCGTCTCGGGGAGCGCCCGGAACCGGCCACCACCGGCTCCGGAACCGGTGAACAGCAGGTGGCAGGGGCGGCACGCGCACAACAGGCGCTGGGCCTCGAGGTCGGCGACGTGGCCGTGGGCGGCGTCGATCGGGGTGCCGCACATCTCGCAGGCCTCTGCGCTCCTCGGCGCGGCCGGGGCGCTGGGAGCCGGGGGCCTGCTCAGTCGCCGCAGTGACGACAGCCCCCCGCTCATGCCGCCAGCCCGGGAACGAGCGCGACCTTCCACCCGGTGCCCTCGGGGAGCAGCGGAAGCGGATCGAGGTGCTCCCCGGAGGCGTCGATGCCCCGGCCTGCCAGGCGCACGTCGTAGACGCCGTGGCACGACGGGCAGGCCAGCTCGTCCCCGGCCAGGGCGCCCCCGGCGAGGCTGGCGCCGCAGCGGGGGCACCGGTCGCGATACGCGTATGCCGTGCCGCCCAGGTTCACCAGCAGAACGGACTCGCCGGCGATGTCGACGACGGACAGCGTCCCGGGCGCAGCGGCGCTCTCGAGGTGCGCCCACACGGTGTCGGCCTCCGGGTCGGCCGGGGCCTGCGGCTCCAGGCCGGGACGCAGGCCGATCTGCAGCAGGGGCTGCGCCGGCGTCGGGGCGACCACGCCGGTCACGTCCACGGCGACGACCTCGGGTGCCGCCTCGAGCACCGCCCGCTCGAGGGTGCTGCTGACGGTGACCGTCGAGGAGGGGCAGCCGTTGCAGCTGCCCTCCAGCGTCAGGTGGGCGACCCCGACCTCGTCCACGCCCGTGAGCTCGACGCCCCCTGCGTGCGAGCCGAGGTAGGGCCGCACCCTGTCCAGGGCGGCCTGGATGCGCGTGCTCGCGTCGTCGGGGTGCAGGTCGTGCAGGACGAGCAGGCTCGAGGTGACCTCGTCCTCGGCGAGCCGGCGCAGCAGAGCGGACTCGCGGGCGAGGTCGACGACGCGGCCCAGCCCCACGGCATACAGGCCCATGAGGGCACGGACCAGCTCCTCCGCCCGCTCCACGGCCCGCTCGTCCCCCGCGGCACGGAACTCGTCGAGGACAGCCTCGACGCGAGCTGAGCGCTCGTGCAGTTCGCGGTTCATGGGTCCTCCGCGGTCAGTAGGCGCGGTCAGTGGCGGGACAGTAGGCGCGGTCAGTAGGGCTGGACGCTCATCCCTGGCGAGTGCACCTGCTGCACCACACCGCCGTTGCCGGTCATCATGTGCACCCCGCAGGGCAGGCACGGGTCGAAGCTGCGCACGGCGCGCATGATGTCGATGCCCTTGAAGGTCTCCGGCGGGTTCTCCTCGAAGATCGGCGTGTTCTGCACCGCGTCCTCGTAGGGGCCCGGTGTGCCGTAGACGTCGCGGACGCTGCCGTTCCAGGGTGTCGGCGGGTAGGGATGGTAGTTCGCGATCTTGCCCTCCCTGATCACCATGTGGTGTGACAGCACCCCGCGCACGGCCTCGGTGAAGCCCACCGAGATGGCCTCGTCCGGCACCTCGAACGGGGTCCAGGTCCGGGTCCGCCCGGCCCGGACCTCGGCAAGCGCCTTGTCGACGAAGTGCAGGGCCATCGCCGCCATGTAGGCCTGGAAGTAGTTGCGGGCCCGGTTGCGCTCGATCGCGTTGCTCCACCGCGGGATGGACCACTCGAACGTGACCTCGGGCTTGAGCGCGGACCGTGGCAGGGTCATCCGCACGCTGTGCCCGGTCGCCTGCACGTAGTCGGTGTTCACGAGGCCGGACAGGGCCGTCGACCACAGCCGCGCGATCGGGCCGCCGCCGGTGTCCAGCGCGAGGTGGTCGGTCCCGTCGAACCAGCGCGGCGACATGGTCCAGCTGTACGCGCCGTCGAAGTCGCGCTTGGCCGGCTTCGGGAGGGTGTGCTGGTTCCACGGGTGGCGGACGTCGATCGGGTTGCCGAGCGGGTCCTTCTCGACGAAGACCTCGTGGCCGCCCTCGCCCCAGTCCTCGTAGAACGAGTGGCCCAGCAGGATCCGCAGGCCGAGGTTGATGTCGACGAGGTTGTTGGTGACGAGCCTGCCGTCGACGATGACGCCCGGCGTCACGAACATCCGGTGTCCCCAGTTGTTCATGTTCCGGTAGGTGAAGTCGCACACGGCCGGGTCGTTGAGGCTGCCCCAGCAGCCGAGCAGCACCCGGCGCTCGCCCACGTGCTCGTAGCCCGGCAGGGCCTCGTAGAAGAAGTTGAACAGGTC
>DASULG010000141.1:0-9177 GCA_036278335.1 Pedococcus sp. | reverse complement strand
GTCCACCTGGAGTGCGCCACGTCGTCGACGAGCAGCACGGGTCCTGGGAGCTCGGTGAGCGCGGCGGCGAGCTCGGGTCCGACAGCAAGCCGGCCCCACACCCCTGCGAGCCGGAAGGCGCTGTTGCCCCCCGGGTCGCCCACAGGACCCTCGGCGACGAGGTCGAGCGACCCCAGGAACGGCAGCCGGCCGATCTCGGCGAGGCCGCGGGCCACTGACTGCACCAGCTGCGGCCGCCGGCGGGACGGCACCGCCACGACGCCCACCGGCCGTGCCGTCCAGCCCCAGTCGCGCAGAACCGGGACGCAGGCCCGCAGGAGGTCGGGGCCGGCCGGGGCGTCCTCGCGCAGCACACCGCGCAGCTGCTGGCCCCAGCCGAGGTCGGTCAGACGGGCCAGGGCGCGCCCGGTCTGGAGCGACTCCTCGGCGCGGATCTTCCCCTTCAGGGGCACCCCCAGACGGTCCATGCCGCTGGGCCACTGGGCGCGGGGCTCCAGCTCGACGCCGGCGCGCTCGAGCCTGCCCCGCGCGGTGGTCACAGCGGTCTCGGGGATCTCGCTGGGGAACCACGGACCGGCGCAGGTGTCGCACCGGCCGCAGGCCGCGGCGCTCTCGTCGTCGAGCGACTCCTGGAGGAAGGACATCCGGCACGCCGTGGTGCGCTCGTAGTCGAGCATGAGTCCCTGCTCGCGCTCGCGCGCCTGGCTGACGCGGGCATAACGCTCGGCGTCGTACTCCCAGCTCTGGCCGCTGGAAACCCAGCCGCCCTGGACACGGGAGACCGCGCCGTCGACGTCGAGCACCTTGAGCAGGAGCTCGAGGCGGGTGCGCCGGAGGTCGACGATCGACTCGAGCGCCACGGTGGACAGGGGGCGCGGCGCCTGCGCCAGCGCGGTCAGGACAGCGTCTGCCTGCTCCTGGCGCGGCATGGACGCCGACGCGAAGTAGGCCCAGATGTCCTTGTCCTCCGGGCCCGGCAGCAGGAGGACATCGGCGCGCTCGGTGGCCCTGCCTGCGCGCCCGACCTGCTGGTAGTAGGCCACCGGTGACGAGGGCGCCCCGAGGTGCAGCACGAAGCCGAGGTCCGGCTTGTCGAAGCCCATCCCCAGCGCGGAGGTGGCGACCAGCGCCTTCACCTCGTTGTCCCGCAGGGCCCCCTCGAGGCGCTCGCGGTCGGCAGGGTCGGTGCGGCCGGTGTAGGCGGCGACGGCATGGCCGGCCTCGCGCAGCGCCGCGGCCACGTCCTCGGCCGCCGCGACGGTGAGCGTGTAGACGATGCCGCTGCCCGGCAGGGAGTCGAGGTGGGCCAGCAGCCACGCGAGCCGCTGCTCGGGCGAGGTGCGGCGCAGGACGCCGAGCCGCAGCGAGTCACGCGCCAGGCCCCCGCGCAGCGTCATCACCTCGTGACCTCCTGCGCCCAGCTGCTCTACGACGTCGGTGACCACGCGCCCGTTGGCCGTGGCCGTGGTGGCCAGGACCGGCGTGCCGTCGGGCAGGGTGGTCAGCAGGTCGCGGATGCGGCGGTAGTCGGGGCGGAAGTCGTGGCCCCAGTCGCTGACGCAGTGCGCCTCGTCGACGACGAGGAGCCCGCAGCGGCGGGCCAGGTCGGGCAGCTGCTCATCGCGGAAGCGGGGGTTGTTGAGCCGTTCGGGGCTGACGAGGAGCACGTCGACCTCGTCGGCGGCGAGCGCCGCGCTCACCTGGCCCCACTCCTCGGCGTTGGCGGAGTTCATCGAGACGGCCCGGATGCCGGCGCGCTCTGCCGCCGCGATCTGGTCGCGCATCAGGGCGAGCAGGGGCGAGACGATGACCGTCGGCCCGGCCCCCTGGGCACGGCGCAGCGCGGTGGACACGAAGTACACCGCGGACTTGCCCCAGCCCGTCCGCTGGACGACCAGCACCCGCTGGCGTGCACCCACGAGCGCCTCGACCGCCTCGAGCTGGCCCTCCCGGAACTCGGCGTCCGGGCGGCCGACGAGGCGCTGCAGGACGCGTGTGGCGTCCGCAGCGAGGGTGGGGCTGGTGGTGGCAGACATGCAGACCACCGTATGCCGCCGCGGAGACATCCCCGACCAGAGTGCCCCGCGGGCTGTGGACAAGCCTCTTCCCGGGCCCTTTGGTCGGCGGTGCGAGGATGTCCCCATGTCAGACGAGCGCGGGCAGCGATACAGCGCGGACGTGCCGCTTCGGTGGAGCGACATGGACGCCTACGGGCATGTCAACAACGTGCAGTTCCTCAGGCTGCTGGAGGACGCCCGGGTCATCGGGTTCCAGGAGTGGTTCGGCCAGGACCGGTCCCTGCTCGACGAGGGCGTCCTCGTGGCCAGGCACGAGATCGAGTACCTCGCCCCGCTGGAGTTCCGCCACGCGCCCATTGCGGTGGACATGTGGGCGACCCGTATCGGGGGCGCGGCGTTCGACCTCGCCTACGAGGTGCGCGACCCCGCCTCGGTGGGGGACACGTTGTACGCCCGCGCCGAGACGACGCTGGTGCTGTACAGCTTCACGAACGGCAAGCCGCGCCGGCTGGCCGTGGACGAGCGCGCGGTCCTGAAGCAGCACGAGGGTGAGCCGGTGCCGTTCCGCTGGCGTCGCCGATGACGGGCCTGCGGTTCGCCGACGACGAGACCCTGGCCGACCTGGGCACGCTGGTCTCCCGGGCCAGGTCGGCCGACCCCGACGGTGCCATCCGGCTGCAGGCGCACGGTCGCACGCTCGCGGCATACGTGGGGGTGCTGCCCGGCTCCGGCCTGATGGCGCAGGGCGCCGTCATCGGGCTGCGGACGATGCCGCTGGCCGAGCCGTCGGAGCTCGACGTGACCGTCGCCCTGGCGGCCGTCACGGACCGTCTGGCGCGCCGGGACAGGGACTGCACGCTGGCGGTGCCGCCGGTGACGGTCAGCGCCGCCTGGGCCGCCGTGGCGCCTCCGCGCCGCGGCTGGAAGCAGGTCGGCTCCGTGCCGGCGGACCAGCTCGGCCAGATCGCCCGCGCCGGCATCGAGCAGATCGCGCAGGGGACGCCGGCCGCGGCGGGCGGCGCAGCCGTCCAGGCGCTGCGGCAGCGGGTCTGGGGAGCCTTGACCCCGACGGACCCTCCCTTTCCCGCGGGCGGGGCGTTCGCGGCATACGCGCTCGGGTTCGCCCCCCCAGGCACCGACGTGACGGTGCTGGCGAACGGCCGGTGGACGCGCCTGTCCGCCGTCGGCGGGCACGTGCTCGTCCGTTGATGTGAGCAGTGGGTCTGCGCCGAACACGGGTTCCTCCACGCGCTGGCTGGGCGCATAGTCGAGCGGGGTGTCGCGTTCCCGGAGGCCGACATGTACGACCAAGCGCTCTTTCTTCAGACTCTGACAGGCTTCACGCAGTCCCTCGTCGTGCCCCACAACACCCAGGACGTGCTCGAGCAGCTGACCGAGAGCGTGAGCGCGGTCCTGGGGATCACGGGCAGCGGGGTCTCACTCGCGGTCGAGGACCGGCTCACCCTGGCCACAGCCGTGCCACCACGCGTCGCCGAGCTCGAGCAGTTCCAGGAGCGCAGCCAGCAGGGTCCCGGCGTGGAGGCCTACCGCTCCGGGAAGGTCGTCACCGTGACCGACCTCAGCCAGGGAGAGCACGAGTGGGGCGACTACACGAAGGTCGCCAGCAGGCTGGGCCTGGCCGCGGTGGCCGCCACGCCCTTGGTGCTGGGTGCCGTGCACCTGGGTGCCCTGACCCTCTACGCGGCCGAGCCGCGGACGTGGCCATCCGACGATGTGGCTGTCGTCGTCGCCCTGGGCACCCTGGCCACCGCCTGTCTGGTCAACGACTCGCGGCTGCACAAGCAGCAGGAGCTGGTCAGCCAGCTCCAGCAGGCGCTCGACTCGCGCGTGGTGGTCGAACAGGCCAAGGGCATGGTCGCCGAGGCGGAGGGGATCTCCGTCGGCGAGGCCTTCGAGGCGATCAGGCGCTACTCCCGCGACCACAACACGGGTCTGCGGAGCGTGGCCGCGGACATCGTGCACCGAGGACTGCGTCCCTGAGGACGCGCAGGCCCTGAGGACGCGCAGGCCCTCGACGCGCAGGCCCCTGAGGCACCGCTCAGGGACACCGCGGGACACCGCGCAGGATCACCCCGGGACACCGCGCAGGATCACCCCACGGGGCACCCCGGAAGGGGGCGCCTCCCGGAGGCGCGCCGCTCATCCGCAGATCAGGACCAGGGCGGGCGCGGCCAGGACGCCGAGGACTGCCGCGGCCGGGCCACGGACCCGTTTCGCCACGAGACCCTGCGGGCACGCAGCTGGGCGACGATCATCCGCTGCCGGGCCAGCAGCGGCGCGACGTCGGGGTTGACGACCATCAGGCCGTCGCTCGCGACGAGGAAGGGAAGGGATCGCAGGCTGTCCTCGATGTGCGACAGGCTCGCGAGGAGCTCGCGAACCGAGGAGCCTGCCAGGTCAGCTTCCGCCGCGCTGGGCGAGACCTGGGTGCTGGAGGAGGTGCTGTTGGTGGTGTCGATCATGAACGCGCTCCACACGTGTCGGCCTATGGAGGCAGGGCTACCGTGTGGTCCAGAGCAGCGCCACGAGTGTTGCGGCCGGGGACAGGAGCCGCAGGATTATCGTCCATGCTAGGTCGCGAATCCCGTAGCCGACAGCGGTTTTCGGGAAGTCAGGACTTTGGTCCCGATTCATCCCCGATGCGCCGCCCGGCGAGGACGACCAGACCCGCGACGACCGCGAGCGCCGTCCAGATCAGCGCATAGACGTCACCGTCCGACCCGCTGGAGCGGTGCAGGGCCGCGAACACCGCCGTTGCGCCCGCAATGCCGAGGACGCTGCCGAGGACGTCGGCGAGCTGCAGCGACGAGGACGCCGAGCCGTGGTCCCGGGAAGGGGTCAGCGCCAGGGTCAGCACGGACATGCTGGCCGTGGCGCATCCCATCCCCAGACCGCCGACGACCAGGGCCAGGGCGCAGAGGTAGGAGGGCCAGCCGAACCACGCCGTCGCGGCGAGCAGCAGCAGGCCACAGGCCAGGGCCGCACCCCCTGCGGCAACGAGCCGCTCCCGGCGGCCGTTGAGGGCGTCCCGGCCCTGTAGCCACGAGCCGGCGGACCACCCCAGCGATCCGATGCTCAGGATGATGCCGGCCATCGCCAGGCTGAGACCGCGCTCGCCGACCAGCATGAGCGGCAGGTAGGTGATGGAGCCGAAGAACGCCGCGGTCATCAGCGAGCGGGCGAGCACCACCGAGGGCAGGCCGTGGGCCATCCGCCAGGTCCCGCGGGGGACGAGCAGCGGGGCGGCGACCATCACGCCGACGAGTCCGAGCAGGGCCACCACCGCCCTGGCCGACCAGCGCACCTCCAGCTCGTGGGTCCCGAACTGGAGGGCGCCGGCCGCAGCGGCAATGAGCGCGCCCGCCCAGGCGGCTCGGACGTGGGCTCGGTGGTCGCGGCTGGAGTTCCCCCCGGCGTCACGGCCGGCGATCTGCGCGCGCCGCGCGGCGACGACCGCGATGGTGGCCACGACCGGGACGACGACGATGCCGAAGACCGCCCGCCACGACCAGGTCGAGGTCAGCCATGCCGCGATGGGCGCCCCCACCAGCGACGGCAGGACCCACGCCGCGGACAGCATGCTGAACACCCGGGGACGGGTGGCGTCGGGATAGGTGCGCCCCACCAGGACGTAGCCGGTGACGACGATCAGCCCGGCGCCGAGGCCGGTCACGGCACGGCCGAGGAGAAAGGGCGCCAGCGACCCGGACACGGCGCACAGGCCCGAGCCGCCGGCCAGCAGGACCTGGCCGGTGAACAGCGACGGCAGCGGGCCGGCCCGGTCCACCCAGACTCCGGCGAGGACGATTCCCAGCAGCTGCGCGGTGAGCAGCACCGAGAACGCGAGGCCGTAGGAGCGGACCGCGTCGAGGTCGCGCGCCGCGCTGGGCATGGCCGTCGAGATGGCCATGGCCTCGAACGCGATGATCGTGATCAGGGCGACGAGGGCGACGCTGATGAGCCGGTATGCCGGGTCGAAGGGCCCGCGGGTCGTGGCCGACGGCGCGACGGACGCCGTGACGCGTGCCGGGTGCGCTCCTGCCTCCCCGCCTGATCCCCCCGGACTCACGCGCGCAACGGTACGCCGCGCTGGGCCAGCACCTCGGCGAGGGTGTCGATCCGGTCGGAGACGAGGCCGTCGACGCCCAGGTCGAGCAGGCGGTGCATCTCGTCCTTGTCGTCGACGGTCCACACGTGCAGGTGCTTCCCGAGCCCGTGGACGGCGGTCACCAGCGCCGGGGTGACGAGCTCGATGCGGCGACCCCGCAGCACGTGTTCGGTGGGGATCTGCAGCACCGGTGAGGGGGTGCTCAGCCAGCGGGAGACGAACGCGGGCGAGAAGCGCATGGCGGCGACGCCCACCTGCCCTGCGGCGGTCGCGAGGCGCGGGCCGAGGGCCCGGCGCACGGCCCACAGCCGGCGCGGGGAGAAGGATCCGACGCAGACGCGGTCGATCGCGGCGTGCTCGCGGATGGTGCGGACCAGGGGTCCGATGGCGCCGGCAGACTTCACGTCGATGTTGAAGCGGGCCTCGGGGAGCTCCTCCAGCAGGTGGCTGAGGAGCGGGATCTCCTCGCTGCCCCCGACGCGGGCGTCGCGCACCGCGGCATACGGCAGCTCGGCGATGACCCCCGTGCCGTCGGTGACCCGGTCCAGGCGTGAGTCGTGGAAGGCCAGGAGGGCGCCATCGGTCGTGGCGTGCACGTCGGTCTCGAGGTAGCGGTAGCCGAGGTCGACCGCGGTCCGGAAGGCGGCCAGCGTGTTCTCGACGTGCCGGTTCGCCGCGAGCTTCGCGCCGCCGCGATGGGCCAGGCCGACCGGCAGCTGGGTGTCGAAGTACGGGTGGTCGGCGGCTCTCACAACACCAGTGTGCCGTGAGAGCCGCCGGGCGCACTCAGCGCGTGGCCCACACCGTGGTGTCCTCGGGCACGAGGCCCTCGGCCGTCAGGGGACCCGAGGCGATCAGCACGGTCAGGCCGTCGGGCAGGGCGACGGGCTCGGAGCCGAGGTTGGCCACGACGAGGGTCGAGTGCCGGCCCTCGGGAGCGCGGTTCTCCAGGGCCACGACGTCGTCGGCGAAGCCCTCGACCAGGGCCAGTCCGCCCGTGCCGAGGGAACGCTCTCGCCGCAGGCGCAGCAGCGACCGGTACAGCTCCAGGGTCGAGCCCTCGACGCCGTCCTGCTGGTCCACGGCGTACTCCCCGTAGACGTGGGGCTGGGGCAGCCAGCTCTTCTCGGACGGGCCGAACCCGAACGAGGGCGCCTCCTTCTGCCACGGCATCGGCACCCGGCACCCGTCGCGCCCGATCTCCTCGCCGTTGGTGCGCCGGAACGCGGGGTCCTGGCGGTACTCGTGCGGCATGTCCGTGGAGTCGGGGAGCCCGAGCTCCTCGCCCTGGTAGAGGTAGGCCCCGCCGGGCAGCGCCAGCATCAGGGCGGTCGCCGCGCGGGCCCGCTCGAGGCCGAGCTCGCGGTCGGGCTGGGGGTCCTCGGCGCTGATGCCGTTGGGCCGCTTCTGCCCGACCGGCAGGCCGAGGCGGGAGGCGTGCCGGACCACGTCGTGGTTGGAGAGCACCCAGGTGCTCGGGGCGCCCACCGAGTCGGCTGCCTCGAGGGAGGTCCCGATCACCCTGCGGATGTCGGCCGCGCGCCAGGGTGTCTGCAGGTAGTCGAAGTTGAAGGCCTGGTGCATCTCGTCGCCGCGGACGTACATGACCGCGCGCTCGGCCGGCTCGACCCACGCCTCCGCGCACAGGATGCGGTCGGGCTGGCCGTAGGCGTTGAGGATCGCGCGCCACTGGCGGTAGATCTCGTGCACGCCGTCCTGGTCCCACATCGGCGGCTTGGGGGCGTCCGCCCCGTGGCGGCCCTCGTCGAGCAGGTGGAGGTCCTCGCTCCAGTTCGGCAGCCCCTCCTCCTTGATCAGGCCGTGGGCCACGTCGACCCGGAAGCCGTCGACCCCGCGGTCGAGCCAGAACCGCAGGATGGACTCGAACTCGGCGCGCACCTCGGGGTGCTCCCAGTTGAAGTCGGGCTGCTTCGAGTCGAAGATGTGCAGGTACCACTGGCCGTCCGCGACGCGGGTCCACGCCGGGCCGCCGAAGACCGAGTGCCAGTCGTTCGGGGGCTGGGAGCCGTCGGCGCCGAGACCGTCGCGGAACATGTAGCGGTCGCGCTCGGGGCTGCCGGGGCCGGCTGCCAGCGCCGCCTGGAACCACTCGTGCTCGTCGGAGGAGTGGTTGGGCACCAGGTCGACGATGACCTTCAGGCCGAGCTCCTGTGCCTGCGTGAGCATGGCGTCGGCATCGGCGAGGGTGCCGAAGATCGGGTCGATGTCGCGGTAGTCCGAGACGTCGTAGCCGGCGTCGGCCTGCGGCGAGCGGTAGAAGGGGGAGAACCACACCGCGTCCACGCCGAGCGACTTCAGGTAGGGGAGGCGGGCGGTCACGCCGGCGAGGTCGCCGATGCCGTCGCCGTTGCCGTCGGCCCACGAGCGCGGGTAGATCTGGTAGATGACCGCGTGGCGCCACCACGCAGCGTCGGGGGAGTCCGCCGGGTGGATCAGCGTGGCGGTGAGGACAGCGGAGTCAAGAACGTCGGTCACGGGCACACATGCTCCCCCATGGCCGCGCGAAAACGAAGTCCATTTCTGCAAAGTCTTGCGAGATGAGCAAGAACTTTCTACGGCTCCTCGAAGGCATTGACCATGGAGTGGGCGGCCCGCTCGAGGTAGTCCCGCAGGAGCAGGTCGTTGGCGGGCGGCAGCGCCAGGGTGTCCACCGCCGCCATCATGTGGGTCAGCCAGCGGTCGCGCTGGGCCGGCGTGACGCGGAACGGTACGTGCCGCATCCGCAGCCGCGGGTGTCCACGCTGCTCGGAGTACGTGGTCGGGCCGCCCCAGTACTGCTCGAGGAACATCCGCAGGCGGTTCCTGGCCTCCGTGAGGTCCTCGTCGGGGTACAGCGGCCGGAGCACCGGGTCGAGCGCCACGCCCTCGTAGAAGCGGTCGACGAGCTGGCGGAAGACGGCTTCCCCGCCGACCGACTCGTAGAGCGACTCCATGCCCTTCAGGCTAGGCGCGTCCGCGGCGGGCAGGCGCGCGTCGCGCGGTCGCCTCCCGCGCCGCAGCAGGTGCCTC
>DASULG010000140.1:0-4569 GCA_036278335.1 Pedococcus sp. | reverse complement strand
CTACATGCTCGAGGTTGCCGGGCGCCTGGTCCTGGCCGAGCCGGCCGACGGGTGATCCACAGGCCCCTCTCCACAGGGTTGTCCACAGATGTGCGCAACGCGTGATGCTGCTGTGACCTCACAGAACCCCACACCAGCGGCTCGGACGCGGCCGGACGCCCCGCTTGCCTCCGGTCCACACTTGGGGATAACCCTGTGGAGATCCCCGTTGCCAACAGTCGGTACCCCCAGCTTGTCCACAGCCACGGGCCCCTGTGGAGCACCCGTGGACGGGACGTGCACAACGTCCATGGGGATGGGGACGATCAGCCCCGCACTGTGGACGACCTGTGGACAACGATTCTGCGTCCACAGGCGGGACAGCTCGCCACCCTTCGCCCTCCACGGGCGGTGCACAACGGCATACCGGCCCTGAACTGCACCGACGCGGCTTCTCCACAGCGTCCACAGCCCCTATGACAATGACGAGATCCATCCCTCTACTCATCCAGCCCCGAGTACCTGGGGTGCCACTGCCCTCCCGGAGATGAACCAGGGGAATCACAGAAAGTGGCCAGCCCCGGAGCGGGCGGCCACTTCCACCGAACCGGGTTTGCACGCACCCATCGGGGCACTAGGGTCAGTGCCCCGATCACAATTGTGTGGTTACACGCATGTCTGCAGGCTTGAAGGGCGGGTTGCCAGGTGAAGTTCCGGGTCGAACGTGAGGTCCTCGCTGAAGCTGTGACCTGGGTGGCCCGTGGACTCCCGGCCCGACCGCCCGTCCCGGTGCTCGCCGGCGTGCTGATCGAGGCCAACGAGGAGGGCAGCCTGACGCTGTCGGCCTTCGACTACGAGGTCTCGGCCAAGGTCACCGTTCCCGCCGAGGTCTCCGAGCCCGGCACGGTGCTCGTGCTGGGCCGGCTGCTCGCGGACATCTCCCGCAACCTGCCGAACCGCCCGATCGATGTGAGCACCGAGGGCAACAAGGTCGCCGTGATCTGTGGTTCTTCCCGGTTCAGCCTGCTGATGATGCCGTCCGAGGACTACCCCACCCTGCCGGTCTCCCCCGCGCCCAGCGGCACGATCGCCGGCGATGTGTTCACCCAGGCCGTGGCGCAGGTGTCCATCGCCGCAGACCGCGGGGACACGCTCCCGATCCTCACCGGCGTCCGCGTCGAGATCGACGGCGAGAAGATGACCCTCCTCGCCACTGACCGCTACCGGCTGGCCATGCGCGAGCTCACCTGGAACCCCGAGGCCACGGACGCCAGCCACGTCGCGCTCGTCCCGGCCCGCACCCTCTCCGAGACGGCCAAGGCCCTCGGGGCGGCCGGCTCCATCGAGGTGGCCCTGGGCAGCGCCGCCGGTGGTGAGGGACTGGTCGGCTTCGAGGCCGGCCAGCGCCGCACGACCACCCGACTGCTCGACGGGGAGTACCCGAAGGTCACCTCGATCTTCCCGACCAGCGTCGAGACCGAGGCCGTGATCAAGACCTCCGAGCTGGTGGAGGCGGTCAAGCGCGTCTCCCTCGTCGCCGAGCGCAACACCCCGGTGCGGCTGCGGTTCAGCGAGGGCCAGGTCACGATCGAGGCCGGCACCGGCGACGACGCCCAGGCCTCGGAGGCGGTCGAGTCCACACTCAGCGGCCCCGAGATCGAGATCGCCTTCAACCCGCAGTTCCTGCTCGACGGCCTGGGCGCTGTGGGCACCGCGTTCTCGCGCTTTTCCTTCACCCAGCCCTCGCGTCCCGCCGTGCTCTCGGGCCAGGCCGAGGCCGACGGTGTGGCCGACACCTCCTACCGCTACGTGCTCATGCCGGTTCGCTTCGCGAGCTGAGCAGGGCCGGGCGTAGCCTGAGCCCCACGCGCCTGCGGCGAGGTATGCCGCGGTGCCAGCACCGCGGCATACCGCACCTCCGCAGAGAAGAAGGGCACTCGCACCATGCAGCTGGGTCTGATCGGTCTGGGCAAGATGGGCGGCAACATGCGCGAGCGGCTGCGCCGCGCCGGGCACGAGGTCGTCGGCTTCGACCGCAACCCTGACGTCTCCGACGTGCGGACCATGGCAGCGCTGGTCAAGAAGCTCGACGCCCCGCGCGTGGTCTGGGTGATGGTCCCCTCCGGTGCCCCCACCCGCGAGACCGTCGCCAAGCTGGCCGACGTGCTCGAGCGAGGCGACCTGGTCATCGACGGCGGCAACAGCCGGTTCACCGACGACTTCGAGAACGAGAAGCTGCTCAAGGACAAGGGCATCGGCTACCTCGACTGCGGCGTCTCCGGCGGCATCTGGGGTCTGGAGAACGGCTACGGCCTGATGGTGGGCGGCACCGCGGCGAACGTGAAGCGGGCCATGCCGATCTTCGACGCGCTGCGCCCCGAGGGCCCCCGCGACGAGGGCTTCGTCCACGCCGGCAAGGTCGGCGCGGGCCACTACACCAAGATGGTTCACAACGGCATCGAGTACGGCCTGATGGCCGCCTACGCCGAGGGCTACGAGCTGCTGGAGGCCAAGGACATCGTCACCGACGTCCCGGGTGCCTTCAAGGCCTGGACCCGCGGGACGGTCGTGCGCTCCTGGCTGCTCGACCTGCTGGTCAAGGCGCTCGAGGAGGACGCGCACCTCGAGGACGTCTCGGGCTACACGGCCGACTCGGGGGAGGGCCGCTGGACGGTGGAGGAGGCGATCGCCAACTCGGTGCCCATGCCGGTGATCTCGGCGTCCCTGTTCGCGCGGTTCGCCTCACGTCAGGAGGAGTCCCCGACGATGAAGGCTGTCGCCGCGCTGCGCGGCCAGTTCGGCGGCCACGAGGTCATGGGTGTCGAGGAGGGCCGGGCGCTGCGACGCGGCGAGGCCCCCAAGGACGTCACGGCCGTCCGCAAGGCCACCCGCAGGGTCGAGCGGCCCACCAAGAGCGCCGCCAAGGCAGCCTCCAAGGGGCGGGCAGCCGCCGAGGCCGGGCCCTCGTCGGGCACCGGCGAGACCTCCTGACGCAGCACTGCGTCCAGCGCCGACCCGACCGAACCGCCTGAGCCCGTGTACGTCCGCCACCTGTCAGTCTCGAACTTCCGCAGCTACGAGACCGCGGAGCTGCCGTTGAGTCCGGGCATCACGACTCTGGTCGGGCTCAACGGCCAGGGCAAGACCAACCTGGTCGAGGCGATCGGCTACCTCGCCACGCTCTCGAGCCACCGGGTGGCCAACGACCAGCCGCTGGTGCGGTTCGGCACCAGCCAGGCGGTGATCCGCGGCGTGGTCGTGCGCGACGGGCGCGAGACGCTGGTCGAGCTCGAGCTCAACCCCGGCCGGGCCAACCGCGCCCGCCTCGGCCGCTCGCCGATGCAGCGGCCCCGAGAGGTGCTCGGCACGCTGCGCACCGTCCTGTTCGCGCCCGAGGACCTCGCCCTGGTCAAGGGCGACCCGTCGGAGCGCCGCCGGTTCCTCGACGAGCTCCTCGTCGCGCGCCAGCCACGCTGGGCCGGGGTCCGCTCCGACTACGACAAGGTGCTGCGCCAGCGCAACGCCCTGCTGAAGTCGGCCGCCCCCGTGCTGCGCCGAGGCGCCCGCTCCCGGCCCCGGCCCGCCGAGGAGGCCGGCGACGACGCCCGCGCCTCGGCGCTGCACACCCTCGACATCTGGAACGACCACCTCGCCACGGTCGGCTCGCAGCTGCTCTACGCGCGCCTGCGGCTGCTGCGGGACCTCGGGCCGTACCTGTCGAAGGCCTACGACGAGGTCAGCGCCGGGCAGTCCGACGCCCGGGTCTCCTACAAGTCGAGCCTGCGTGAGGAGGTGGCCGCGTCCATCGCCGCCGGTGAGGTCCCGGAGGCCGAGGAGCTTCGCGCCCAGATGCTTGCCGCCCTCGAGGAGGCGCGCCCCCGGGAGGTCGAGCGCGGCGTCTCGCTGGTCGGCCCGCACCGCGACGACGTGGTGCTCACCCTGGGCGAGCTGCCGGCCAAGGGCTATGCCAGCCACGGCGAGTCCTGGTCGTTCGCCCTCGGGCTCAAGCTCGCGGCATACCAGCTGCTGCGGCACGACCTCGGCGAGGACCCGGTGCTCATCCTGGACGACGTGTTCGCCGAGCTCGACACCGGCCGGCGGGAGCGGCTCGCGGCGATGATCGCCGACTGCGAGCAGGTGCTGATCACCGCCGCCGTGGACGAGGACGTGCCGTCCTCGCTCGCCGGCCAGGAGTATGCCGTGCGGCTGGGTGAGGTGGCCCCCCGTGAGTGAGGAGCCGCCTGCGGACCTGGCTGCGGCCATCCCGACGACGGGGTCCGCGCACGAGCCGCCCCCCGCGCTGGACGAGCCCGGTCAGGAGCCTGGGCCGGACTCCGGGGACGAGCGGGTCGACGACGCAGCCGCAGCGGCGCTGGCCCGGGCCCGGGCTGCTGCCAAGGCCAAGGGCCTGCGACCGGGGCTCAGGCCGATTGGCAAGCGCCGACCGGGGGTTCCGGAGTCGCCGCGGTCGAGGGACGGCCGTGACCCCAAGCTGCTCGGCGACCAGATGGACCGGCTGCTGCTCGACCGCGGGTGGCGGGTGGACGTGGCAGTGGGTTCGGTCATGGGCCGGTGGCCCGAGATCGTCGG
>DASULG010000139.1:0-3477 GCA_036278335.1 Pedococcus sp. | reverse complement strand
GGCCAGATACCGCTGCTCGTGCTCATGGTCTTCTACACCGTCGGCGGGCTGACCCTGCTCTTCTCCCACTGAGCGCCGCCGCCCCGGCGTCGGCATGGTGGCCGACGCCTTCAGGAACGATATCCGCTCGCTCTCAGGAGTGGTGTCCGTCGCTCTCAGGAGCGGCGCCGCCCGCGCCGCGACCCGACCGGTTCCGCGGACCCCGCGGCATACCGGCCGGCGACGGCAGCCAGGGCGCGACGCAGCTCGGACTGCGGGGCGAACTCGGTCAGGGAGCGCCCGGCGAACATCGCGCCGTCCAGCGAGGCCTGGTCCCAGGGCAGGAACGCGAGGTCGTCCATCCCCGCAAACCTGCTGAGGGCCTCGGCGATGCGGCGCTGCGGCCGGGTGCCCACCGAGGACGCCCGGACCTTGTTGATGACCACACGCGGGGTCGGCGACGGGATGCTGCCGAGATCCTGCACCGCGCGTACCAGCCGCTGCAGGCCCACCGGCTCGGCGCTGCCGACCACGATGAGCTCGTCGGCCTGCTCGAGGGCGGTCAAGGTGGCCGCGTTGCGGCGCGGCGCCAGGGTGTCGTAGCTCAGCTCCTCGTCGTCCTCGACGGCGAAGCCGCAGTCGACCACGACGCACTCCGCCAGCTGGCGCGCCACCGTGAGGACGTTCTCGACGGCGGCCGCGCGCAGCTCCGGCCAGCGGTCGGCACGGGGGATGCCGGTGAGCACCCTCAGCCGCGCGCTCACCTCGGGCGCGAGGCGGGCCAGGGAGTGCAGGTCCAGGCTGCCCTGGTCCGCCGCCCGGGCGGCCGCGGCCACGCCGGGGGCCTCGTCGAGGAGGGCCAGGGACTGGGCGATGGACGAGCCGTAGGTGTCGGCGTCGACGAGCAGGGTGCGGGCACCGCCGTGGGCGAGCTCGGCGGCTAGGTTCAGGGCCACTGTCGTCCGCCCGGGTGCGCCCGTCGGGCCCCAGACGGCGATCACCTGCGCGTTCTCGACCGCGACCCACCCCTCGCCAGCGCCCTGCGACCCGGGCGCGGAGGCCCCGGTGGGCGCCGAGGCCCCGTTGGGCGCCACGGCCTCCCCGAACGGGATCGGCGCCGGACCGGTGAGGGCGTCGAGCTGTTCGAGCGCCTCCTCGAGCTCATGCGTGGCGGCGTCGGAGTGCACGACCACGTCGATCCCGAGCTGGTGCAGCCGCCTCTCGCCAGGCTCGTCGCCGGGCTCGATCGCACCCGCGACCAGCACGCTGTGGCTGGCCAGGTGGTGCAGGGCCGCCCGGTCGAGCGAGCGCAGGTCGGCCGACACGATGGCGAGGTCGGCGAGCCCCGCCGACGCGGCGGCCAGCAGGTCGGCGAGGTCCGCGCAGCGCCGCACGACCGTCAGCGACGCCGAGGCCTCGAGGGCGGTCACCAGCTCGGACTCCCAGCGGTGGCTGACCGCCGTGAGGACGCTGCGGCTCACTGGTCGCTCTCGAGGCGCGAACCGGGGACGGGCACGAGCGTCACGCGGGCCCCGAGGTCGACCTGGCCGATGAGGTCGCGAATCTCACCCTTGGGCGCCATGACCTGCACAGCCTGGGCGGCGCGAGAGCCCCCGAGCGCGCCCTGGCTCCGGGGCAGCCCCGCCACCGAGACCCCTTCGAGTGCGAGCTCGGCGCCCGCGAAGTCACGGCCGGCGGCGTCGCCGTCGGCGGCGACAGGGTTGACGTAGACGTCGACGACCGATCCGACCACCAGCGGGGCCGCGGAGCTGGCGTCAACCATGAGCGTCAGGGGCTGGACCGCGACATCCCCTTGCCCGCCGATGGCCGACAGGGGCACGAGCTCGCCGGGCCGCACCTCGCGCAGCACGTAGGCGCCCTCGGGCAGGGCCGAGACCGCGGACAGGTAGCCGCTGGCCTTCTCGCCCAGCTGCACGTCCACGCGGGTCAGCCGCTCCGCGGCCAACGGCTGGCCCGGTACGAGCGGCGACGCCGCGGCATACATGGGGACGCGCTCGTCGGCAGCAGCCACGGTGAGGGACCCGAGCACGACCGCCGCGAGGACCAACAGCACCCCGATCACCAGACGGGTGTCCTTCCACGACGGCTTCTGCAATCGTGACGCTGTCGGCGTTGGGACGTCGGCCACGGTCTCCCCCTCGACGGTATGCCCGTTGTGTCCGGTGTTCGCGAGCCATCATGGCGCACGCGCCGGCCGGGCGGCAGGTCGAGTCCACAGACGCGGGGATATCCACAGGCCGTAGCCGCCCAATGAGTCGAAACCGCCCGGATGCGAGACTGTCGGCAATCAGCAGACGCAGCCGCATGATCATGGTAAAAATTTGGTCAAGGAACGGTCAGTCCTTGATCAAGGACACGCGAGAAGGCAGGACCCGTCGTGACCAAGCGATTCATTCAGCTCTCCGAGGTATCCGAGGTGCTCGACATCTCCTCCGCCCAGGCCTACGCCCTGGTGCGCTCGGGTGAGCTTCCCGCCATCAAGGTCGGTGGCCGGGGCCAGTGGCGGGTCGAGGTGAAGGAGCTCGAGACCTACATCCAACGCATGTACGACGAGACGCGCACCTTCGTGGCGGCTCACCCGTTCGGCCAGAACCCCGAGTAGCCGCCTGCGCCTCAGGCGGGGCGCAGGCTGACCACGGCTGAGAACGGCACGAGGCGCCGCCCCGTGATGTTCTCCGGTCGGCGCGGCTCGTCCGGCGCGTGCTCGCTGAGGTCGAAGCAGTCAGCCCCGACCGCGTCGATGGTCCCGGTGGTGACCGCCCCCGCGATGTCGGCCAGCGCCACGACTGCCCGGTCGCGGCTGAGTCCCCGCAGCGCGAACCCGAGCTCGAACCGCTTGCCGATGCCGCCGGTGCCCGCGCGCTCGCCGATCCCGGACACCCCCGCGAGGGCCGCCAGCGGGACGAGGACCGGGCGACGGTCCGCGCTCAGCAACAGCCAGTCCCTCCCCACATCCGCCAGGGAGCCGGTGAGCGCCTCCCCGGACCGCAGCAGCAGCCGCACCTCAGCGCCGACCGATACGGCAAGCCGCTCGTAGACGCCGATGGCGGCGCGCTCGCGGCGCGTCCGGTCGGCCACCTCGGAGTCGAGGTCGCGCCGCGCCTCGGCCTCCCACTGCGCCTCCAGGTCGGCGAACAGCTGGTCCCACCGCATGGCTCCCCCTCCACAGCACCCACGTTCTTGCCCGGGGAGCCTACCGACGATGCAGCAAGTATTGCCAAACACAAGCAAACGACGTTAAATGCGTCTCAGCGAGGATGACCGGCCGCGGTGAGCGGCCCAGGACGCAGGGGGCTCGGATGAGTCGACGACGGGAACTGTGTGGCGCGGCGGCCGCAGCGACAGCAGCAGCGTGGCTGGGGTGGTGGCTCACGGTGGCGGCTGCGGCCCTGCTCGACGCGGCCCGCTCCCCCGTCCCGCTCTCCCCCGAGGATGCAGTGACGCTCCTGGCGGCGTGCCTCGGGCTCCTCCTCCTGC
>DASULG010000138.1:0-13828 GCA_036278335.1 Pedococcus sp. | reverse complement strand
CTCGCCGAGATCGGCCGGCTGCCGTTCCTGGGGTCGCTCGACCTCGTCGCCGAGGGTCCCGTGGGCGACCCGGGGGGCAACAGCGCCTTCCGGCTCGCGGGGGTGTGGGGCCGTCTTGCTGTCGGACCCGAGCTCGCCGCGGCGCTCACCGAGCTCCGAGGACCCGTGCTGCTGGTCGACGACGTGGCGCACTCCCGGTGGACGCTCACCGTCGCGGGCCAGGCGCTGCGGCAGTGCGGGGTTGAGGCGGTGCTGCCCTTCACGCTGGCGCTGGAGGGCTGACCTCTGCGGCCGGGGCGTTCCGCTGGTGGTAGACCATGGCCCGGCAGAGCCCGAGGAGGACGAGGTTGACGAACACTGTCGCGTAGCCCGCGAACTGCTCGGTGAGCAGCCGGAGGAACTGCACCACGAGGAGTCCGAGCAGCAGCGAGTAGTCGAAGAGCTCGAGCGAGCGCAGCAGCTCGCCGCGGCCCCACATCGTCAGGCCCATGAGGGCAAGCGCGAGCGCGAGCAACGCCGTCCCGGCATACACGAGGTTGCCCACCGACGGCACCGCGACCAGCTCGCTCAGGGGGTCGACGACGGAGACCGCGGCGAAGCCCGTGAACAGCAGCACGGCCCACCGCTGTCGCCGCGCCACCTGGTGCAGCCGCACGCCCTGGGCACGGGCCCACTGGTAGCCGCGCACCACCCACAGCGTGCTGGGCGGCTGGGTCGGCACCCGCTCCAGGGCATCGAGCAGGGGCAGCACGAGCGGGTCGTCGGGGTCTGAGGCGCGCAGCAGCTCCATGGCCCGGTCACGCTCCCCGTCGTCGAGGTCGTGGGCGGCGGACTCCTTGAGCAGCTCGACGGCGTTGACCACCAGCTCCCGCTCGGTGAGCGGCTGGCGCTGCACGAGGAACGCCACGGCGAGGTACATCACGACGAACGTCGCGTAGATGATGGCCGCCACCGGCTCGTAGAAGTAGTTGTTGTCACCGGTGACGAACTTCCCGACCTCGTCGATGAGCAGGCCGAAGCCCACGCCCCCGACCACGGTGGCGGTCGTCCGCGCCGCCCGGCTGAGGAAGAGCATGAAGACCAGCAGGGCCACCAGCATCGCCAGGCCGCCCCAGAGCAGGTGGGCCAGGTGCAGTCCCTCCCCGCCGATCTGCGGGTAGCCGGTGACGACGAGGAAGAGCCGGGTCAGGGCGATCGACGCGACAGCGCTGACGATGAAGAGCTCGAAGCGGTCGGCGCCCTCGATGTCGCGGATCGGCACGTGCCGGCGTACGTCCTGTCTCACCCGCCGATGCTCGCACAGCCTGCCCGTTGGCTAGGGTCGCGCTGTGACCCGCAGCGACGACGCCCCCCGCCTCGACCCGTTCGCCGACCTCCTCGACGTGCTCGACCTCGACGAGCTCGGCACGGCCAACATCTCCGTGGAGGGCCTGCCGGGCGACGCCGAGACCGATCTCGGGGAGTCACGGGCCCAGGTCTTCGTCGGCCGCAGCCAGCCGCAGCCACACGGCCGGGTCTTCGGGGGCCAGGTGCTGGCCCAGTCCGTGGTCGCCGCGGGCCGCACCATGACGGACGTGGCTGGCGGCGACCGCGGCATCCACTCGCTGCATGCCTACTTCGTGCGACCCGGCGACGCGAACCACCCCATCCGCTTTGCCGTGGAGCGGATGCGCGACGGCAACTCCTTCTCGACCAGGCGGGTGCACGCGATCCAGTACGGCAAGACGATCCTGTCGATGATCGCCTCCTTCCAGGATGCGGCTGAGGGCATGGACCACCAGGACCTCATGCCGGCGGCGCCGGACCCCGAGACGCTGCCGCACGTCGAGGAGACCCTGGGCACCGTCGACCACCCGGCGGCCCAGTTCTTTGCCTACCAGCGCCCGGTGGACCTGCGCCACGTCGAGGGCCAGATCTACCTGCGCCCCGGTGCCCAGCGAGCAGCACAGCAGTCGGTGTGGCTCAAGACGGTTGGCACGATGCCCGAGGACCCGCTGCTGCACGCCGCCGTGCTCGCCTACGCCTCGGACTACTCCCTGCTCGAGCCCGTCCTGCGCAAGCACGGGCTGGCCTGGTCCGACCGCCGCCTGCGCCCAGCCAGCCTGGACCACGCGATGTGGTTCCATCGCCGCGGTCGCGCCGACGAGTGGATCCTCTACACCCAGTCCTCGCCCTCGGCGTCGGGTGGCCGCGGCCTCGCCGCCGGGCGCATGTTCGCCCCTGACGGCACCCTCATCGCGTCGGTTGCCCAGGAGGGCATGCTGCGCCTCAAGGAGTCCTGACCCTGCCTGGCTCCTGGGCCGGACGGGCGCGCACGACGGCCACCCCGTGGCCGGTCAGCCGGATGCCGGCGTCGACGGGCTTCGTGCTGTCCGGCTCCCAGGCGAGCAGCACGCTCGCGACGGGGCGGTCCAGGGGGACGGTCTGCGGCTCGGCTGCGAGGTTGACGACGGTCCTCACGCTGCCCCGGGACATCACGAGCCACCGTTTGTCGTCGTGGCACGCCACGCCCACCCGGTCGAGGCGGCCGTTGCCGAGGTCGGCCTCGCCGCGCCGCAGCGCGATCAGCGAGCGGTACCAGGCCAGCATCCGGGCGTGCGCCCCCTCGTGCGGCTCGGCCCAGTCGAGCTGGCTGCGGCGGTAGGTCGCCTCGTCCTGGGGGTCGGGCACCTCGTCGAAAGCCCAGCCGTGGGAGGCGAACTCGTTGCGCCGGCCCTCCGACACCGCGTGGCTCAGGTCGGGGTCCCCGAAGTCGGTGAAGAACTGGAACGGTGAGCTCGCGGACCACTCCTCGCCCATGAAGAGCATCGGCGTGTAGGGGGCGGTGAGGTACAGCGCGGCGCCGATGGCCCGCTGGCCGGGGCTGAGCACAGCGCTGATCCGGTCACCGACAGCGCGGTTGCCGACCTGGTCGTGGGTCTGCAGGTAGGCCACGAACCGCCGCCCGTCGACACTGGCGCGGTCGACCGGCGCGCCCCACTCCTGCTCCCGGAAGCTCGACCAGCGCCCGTCATGGAGGAACACCTCGGTCAGCGTCTTGGCCAGCACCGTCAGCGGGCCGCCGTCGGGCAGCGCCCGCGAGTGGCCTGCGAAGTCGGCGTAGTACCCCTGCCGTTCGCCGGTCAGCGAGACGTGGAGCGCGTGGTGGACGTCGTCGTCCCACTGCGCATCCATGCCGCGGCCGCCACCGGAGGTTGGGGCGAGCATCACGGTGTCGTTGAGGTCGCTCTCGGCGATGAGCGTCAGCGGCCGGCCGAGGCGCGCCTCGAGCGCACCGACCTCGTCGGACAGCTCGGCGAGCACGTGCCGCTCGGAGTCGTCGCGCAGCTCGTGCACGGCGTCGAGCCGCAGCGCGTCCACGTGGAAGTCGGCGAACCACCGCAGCGCGTTGTCGATGATCCACCGGCGCACCTGCGCGCTGCCGTCCTGGTCGAGGTTGAGGGCTGCCCCCCAGGGCGTGTGGTGGGCCTCGGTGAAGTAGGGGCCGAAGGTCGACAGGTAGTTTCCCGCGGGGCCCATGTGGTTGTAGACCACGTCGAGGCAGACGCCCAGGCCGCGCTGGTGGCACGCGTCGACGAAGCGCTGCAGGGCGGCTGGGCCGCCATAGCTGTCGTGCACGGCATACGGGCCGACGCCGTCGTAGCCCCAGTTCCAGCGGCCGTCGAAGGCCGCCACCGGCATGAGCTGGACGACGTCCACGCCGAGCTCGACGAGGTGGTCGAGCCGCCCTGCAGCCGCGTCGAGCGTCCCCTCGGGAGTGAACGTGCCGACGTGCAGCTCGTACAGCACTCCGCCCAGCGCGCCCAGGCCCTGCTGTGGACCGGCCCAGGTGCCGTCCCGCCACCGGTGTGCGCGGACGTCGAAGGTGCGGCTGGCACCGTGGACGCCATGCGGCTGCCACGCGCTGCGGGGGTCGGGTCGAGGCTCCCCGCCGTCCACGCGGAACGCGTAGTCGAGGGGGTATGCCGCGTGCTCGCGGGGGCGCCAGGTCCACCACCCGGCCCTGGTCGCCGTCATCGGCTCGGTCAGGCGCTCCGCGCCGGGGGCGCCGACCTCGATGTCCACCCGCCCGGCATCCGGGGCCCAGACAGTGATCTCGGCGGGCTGGTCCTCGGGCTGCGTCTGGCGCTGGTTAGGTGTCATCGCGGACAAGCAAAGCGACCGGCATCGCGTGGAGCAAATCGGCCACGTGGACCCCGTGATGGTCGGGCGAGAGCAGCTGCCTGCCGGTGAGCAGGTCGCGCCAGCGGCCCTCGGGCACCGCGAGCCGGTGGGCGCCCCAGCCGCCCTGCCGTGACAGGCCGGCCGCCAGCCGGGTGGCGACAGCCACGACCTGCACGCCGCTGGCATCGCCGCGGCCGAAGGCAGCCGCGTGCGCGCACGTGCAGGCCACGGGCTGGTAGACCGCGTCCTCCCCCGTGAACCACTCCGGGTGCTCGCGGCGCAGCCTCAGCGCCCGCGACGTGACGAGCAGCTTCTCGTCGCTGAGGTCGGCTGGCGACGCGCCCGCGTCGAGCGCCGCGAGCCGACGGCGTCGCTCGGCGAAGTCGACCAGGCGGCGGTTGTCCGGGTCGACCAGCGACAGGTCGATCATCTCCGTGCCCTGGTAGACATCCGGAACGCCGGGTGCGAGCAGCTGCAGCAGCTTCTGGCCGAGCACGGCGGCTCGCGCCGCCTCGGCGTTCTGGTCCAGCCAGGACTGCAGGTGCCGCGCGACGGCGGCGTCACCCGTCAGCCCGTCGACGAACACCCGCACCGCCTCCTCGTAGGCCTCGTCCGGCTCCGTCCAGGTCGTGTGCCACTTCGCCTCGCGGATGGCCTTCTGCGCGTAGCCCTGGAGCCGCTCCGTGGCGATGGGCCATGCCCCGACGGCCGTCTGCCACAACAGGTACTCCGTTGCGGCGTCCAGGCGTTCGCTCCGGTAGGGCGCGGCCAGCTCGCGCGCCTGGTCGAGCCACAGGCCCCACTCGTGCGGGCTCTCGGAAAGCACGGCCAGGCGCGCGCGCACATCCTCGGAGCGCTTGGTGTCGTGGGTGGACAGGGTGGTCATCGTGGTCGGCCAGGTGGCGAGCAGGTTCTCAGCGAAGTCGTGCAGCTCCGCGGTGCCGACCCCGACGTGGGCAGGGTCCCCGCCGACCTCGTTGAGCCCGGTGAGGCGCACATAGCGGTAGAAGGCGGTGTCCTCGATGGCCTTGGCCATGACCGGGCCACAGGTCTGCTGGAACCGCACCATGAGCTCCCGGGCGGCGTCGGGGTCGCGGGGCTGCGGACCCGCCGCGACGACGAGGTCGCGGATCCGGCCGAGCGTGCCGTGGTCCGCCGCCTCGAGCGACGCCCTGGCGCGCTGGCAGGCCTGGTCGACCACCTCCACCTGCTCGGGTGCGGCGGGCTCCCCCGGCACGATGTAGGCGCGGTAGCGGTCCATGCCCACGAGCAGCGCCGACAGCGCGCGTCGCAGCGCTGCCTCCTCGTCGTCCAGCAGGCGGCCCAGCAGCCGCAGCAGCCGGTTGACCTCGGCAGCCTGGACGTGCTCGACCACGAGGCGCTTGGACTCCTCGACGAGGTCGGCGAGGTCGCGGCGGTCGCCGGTCAGCTGCTGGACAAGCGCGGTCAGCGGCTGGCGGCAGGAGGGGTCGACGAAGACGCCCCCGACCCGCAGCAGCGTGTCGTAGCCCGTGGTGCCCGCACAGCGCCAGTCCTCGGGCAGCTGCTCGTGGCCCTCGAGGATCTTCTCGGCGACGACCCAGGCGTCGCCGGTGGCGTCCGCCAGCCGGGCGAGGTAGCCGCGGGGGTCGGCCAGACCGTCGGGGTGGTCGATCCGCAGACCGTCGAGCGCGCCCGACCTCACGAGGTCGACGAGCAGGGCGTGGGTGGTGTCGAACACCTCGGGGTCCTCGACGCGCACGGCCGCGAGGGTGGTCACGTCGAAGAACCGCCGGTAGTTGAGCTCGTCACCGCCCTGGCGCCAGTGGGCCAGGCGGTAGCACTGGGCGTCCACGAGCTCGGCCAGCCCCAGCTTCTCGGTGCCGGGGCGCACCGGGAACTGGTGGTCGTAGTAGCGCAGCACCCACTCGTCGCTGCCCTCCCCCCCGGAAGCGTCCACCCAGAGCTCCCCGTCAGCCAGCACCTGCTCGAGGGTGGAGCCGAGCACCGGCATGAGCACCCGGCCGCCTCCGGCCTCCCAGTCGATGTCGAACCAGTGCGCGACATCGGACTCCTGCCCGTCCCGCAGGAGGGACCACCACTGCCGGTTGAGGTACGCCGGCGAGGGCACCGTCATGTGGTTGGGCACGACGTCGGCCACCGCGTGCACGCCGTGCTGGTGCAGCCGGTCGATGAGCCGGTCGAAGGCTGGCCGGCCCCCGGCCTCGTCGTTGAGTCGGCTGTGGTCGATGACGTCGTAGCCATGCACCGACCCGGGCGCCGGCTGCAGGATCGGCGAGAGGTAGGCATGCGAGACCCCAAGCGCGGCAAGGTAGTCCGCCTGCTCAGCGGCGTCGTCAAACGTGAACGCAGGCTGGATCTGGAGCCGGTACGTCGCGGTCGGCACCGGCTTCCCCTGCGCTGGCCGATGTCGGACTGGGCGGCCCGGCATGGCACTCACCGGATCACCGCGGCGGTACCTCCGGCCGGGCCGGTCGGCGCCTCGCGGGGTGCCCGCAGCACCACGACGCTGCGGGCCTCCGCCTTGATCACCGAGCCCGGGCCGTACACCTCGGTGCCGATCTGGCCGCCGGCCGTGTCGACCTCGACGACCCAGCCCTCGCCATACGTGTCGTCCGGGAGAATGAACTCGAGCTGCTCATGGTGGCCGTTGAACGCCACGGCGAAACTGTCGTCCACCGTCCTCTGCCCGCGGGCATCCGACTCGGGGATCGCCGCGCCGTTGAGGAAGACCATCATCGACCGTGCGTAGCCGTTGTCCCAGCTGTCCTCGTCCATGTGCTGTCCATTGGGCTCGAACCAGGCGATGTCACCGATCTCCGACTCGCCGCCGTGGTCGGCGCTGCCGGCGAAGAACCGCCGGCGCCGGAAGACGGGGTGCTCGCTGCGCAGCTCGACCAGTCGGCGGGTGAACTCCAGCAGCTCCTGCTGCTCGGGGTTGAGGTCCCAGTGGACCCAGGAGATCTCGTTGTCCTGGCAGTAGCCGTTGTTGTTTCCGCCCTGGGTGCGCCCGATCTCGTCGCCGTGCAGGAGCATTGGCACCCCCTGCGACGTCAGCAGCGTGGTGAGGAAGTTGCGCTGCTGGCGCAGGCGGAGGGCGTTGACCTTCTTGGTCTTCGTCGGGCCCTCGCTCCCGCAGTTCCACGAGCGGTTGTGCGACTCGCCGTCGTTCCCGCCCTCGCCGTTGGCGTCGTTGTGCTTGTCGTTGTAGGACACCAGGTCGCGCAGGGTGAAGCCGTCATGTGCCGTGACGAAGTTGATGGAGGCGATGGGTTTGCGGCCATCGTGCTCGTAGAGGTCCGACGAGCCGGTGATGCGGGAGGCGAACTCGGCTAGCGTGCCGCCCTCGCCGCGCCAGAAGTCCCGGACGGTGTCGCGGTACTTGCCGTTCCACTCGGTCCAGAGGGGCGGGAAGTTGCCGACCTGGTAACCGCCGTCGCCGACGTCCCACGGCTCGGCGATCAGCTTCACCTGGCTCACCACGGGGTCCTGCTGGACGAGGTCGAAGAACGCGGAGAGCTTGTCGACCTCGTGGAACTGGCGCGCCAGCGTGGCGGCGAGGTCGAAGCGGAAACCGTCGACGTGCATCTCGGTCACCCAGTAGCGCAGGGAGTCCATGATCAGCTGCAGCACGTGCGGGTGGCGCATGAGCAGGCTGTTGCCGGTGCCGGTGGTGTCGTAGTAGTGGGCCTTGTCCTCGTCGACGAGGCGGTAGTAGGCAGCGTTGTCGATCCCGCGGAAGCACATGGTCGGGCCCATGTGGTTGCCCTCGGCGGTGTGGTTGTAGACCACGTCGAGGATGACCTCGATGTTCGCCTCGTGCAGAGCCTTGACCATGCTCTTGAACTCGGCCACCTGCTCGCCGCGTGTGCCGTATGCCGCGTAGCCGTTGTGCGGGGCAAGGAACCCGATGGTGTTGTAGCCCCAGTAGTTGGACAGGCCACGGTCCAGGAGGTGGAAGTCCTGGACGAACTGGTGGACCGGCATGAGCTCGATCGCCGTGATGCCGAGGTCCTTGAGGTGGGCGATCGTCGCCGGGTGGGCGATGCCGGCATAGGTGCCGCGGATCTCCTCGGGCACATCCGGGTGCAGCTTGGTCAGCCCCTTGACGTGTGCCTCGTAGATGACGCTCTCGTGGTACTCGTGGGCCGGGGAGCGGTCCTGCCCCCAGTCGAAGAAGGGGTTGATGACGACCGACAGCATCGTGTGGCCGAGGCTGTCCAGGGTGTTCAGCTCTTCGGGATCGTCAGGGTGGCGTTCGCCGAAGTGGTAGGAGAACAGGGACTCGTCCCCGTCGCCCTGGCCGTCGATGGCCTTGGCGTAGGGGTCGAGCAAGAGCTTCGCGGGGTTGCACCGGTGTCCCTTGGCAGGGTCGTAGGGACCGTGGACCCGGAAGCCGTACCGCTGCCCCGGCTGCAGCCCCGGGAGGAAGCCGTGCCACACGAAGCCGTCGACCTCAGGCAGGTCGAGGCGGGTCTCCTCGCCGCTGTCGTCGATCAGGCACAGCTCAACGAGCTCGGCGATCTCGGAGAAGATTGCGAAGTTCACGCCGCTTCCGTCGAACGTGGCGCCAAGCGGGTAGGGCTTGCCAGGCCAGATCTCCATGGGGGCCTTCCGGTGAGGGGTCGTCGCGGCGAGGGCCGCTGGTCGCGAGGACGTCAGCGGCCTCAGGCCGCCATTGTGCTGCATTGCGGGCAGGGTCACATCACAGGCCCAGGCCGCACTAAGCGCACGCTCAGTAGACTCGGCGGACCACGACCCCTGAGACCCGCCGCTCCCTGGAGGATTGATGAGCACCTCGCGCGTTGCGATCGTTACCGGCGCCGCCCGCGGCATCGGAGCCGCCACGGCCCTGCGCCTGGCCAAGGACGGCCACGCCGTTGCCGTCCTGGACCTCGACGAGGCCTCCTGCGCGGACACCGTCGACGCCATCACCGCCGCTGGCGGCAAGGCCCTCGCGGTCGGCGTCGATGTGTCGAGATCGGACCAGGTCGCGACCGCGGTCACGCGCGTGGCCGACGAGCTCGGCGCACCCACGATCCTGGTCAACAACGCCGGCATCATCCGCGACAACCTGATCTTCAAGATGACCGAGGAGGACTGGGACGCGGTCATGGGGGTGCACCTGCGCGGTGCGTTCCTCATGACCAAGGCCGTGCAGGCGTACATGACGCAGGAGAAGTACGGGCGGATCGTCAACCTCTCCTCGAGCTCGGCGCTGGGCAACCGCGGGCAGGCGAACTACTCGGCCGCCAAGGCGGGGCTGCAGGGGTTCACCAAGACGCTCGCGATCGAGCTGGGCAGGTTCGGCGTGACGGCCAACGCGGTGGCACCGGGCTTCATCCAGACCGAGATGACCAAGTCGACGGCGGAGCGCATGGGCGTCTCCTTCGAGGACTTCATCGCGCACTCCGCCTCCCAGATCCCCGTCCAGCGCGTCGGCCAGCCCGAGGACATCGCCGCGACGATCTCGTTCCTCTGCAGCGAGGAGGCCGGCTTCGTCAGCGGCCAGGTCATCTACGTGGCCGGTGGGCCACTCGACTGAGCGGCGTCCCTCTGCCCGAACCTGCCCCAACCTCCTCACCCCCGTTCTGGACTCCCCGCGCGCCCACATGTGTCGTCCGTCCGCCCCTGTGCGCCCGGCTGCAGCAGAACGTCCGCCAGCACTCCACCACTGAGTCCTACGACACTGATCGCGCCGTGCGATCAGTGTCGTAGGCAGCGGCCCCAGAGACGTCCCGGCTACCGCGCGCACCGGAGGCCGAGCGGGAAGAAAGGTCTTGACGGCCGGCGACTCGGAGCAGCATAGTTTCCTTATTGGTTAATTAACTGGATGGTTAAGGACATGCCGACCGACTCACTCAGCACCACGTTCGCCGCGCTGGCGGACCCCACCCGTCGCGCCATTCTGGAGCGGCTGGCAGGCGGAGACGCCACCGTGGGCGAGCTGGCCGAGCCGTTCGCCATGAGCCTGCCCGCCATCTCGAAGCACCTGGCCGTCCTCGAACGGGCCGGCCTCATCTCCAAGAGCCGCCACGGCCAGCGACGCACCTGCCGGATCACGGCCACGCCGCTGCAGAACGCGGACACCTGGCTGAACGAGTACCGCCGCCACTGGGAGGCGAACCTCGACAGCCTCGATGCCTACCTCACCCGTCTCCAGTCCCAGGAGAAGCCGTCATGAGCACCAACCCCCAGACCGCTGGCTACAAGGCCACCATCACCTACCCCTCCGACACCGAGCTCGTCATCACGCGCGAGTTCCAGGCCCCGCGCCAGCTCGTCTGGGAGGCAGCCACCCGACCGGAGCATGTCCGCCGCTGGTACGGCGCCGGCCAAGGGAACTTCACCGTGTGCGACATCGACCTCCGGGTCGGCGGCCGCTGGCACTACGTGATCGAGGCCGACGGCGTCGAGCACTCGTGGTCAGGCGAGTACCGCGAGATCGAGGAGCCGAGCCGACTGGTCACCACCGAGGGCTACGACCCCATCCCGGGCGCCAGCTACCTGTCGACCTGGACCCTCGAGGAGCACGACGGCATCACGAGGATGCGCACGCACCTGCAGTACGAGAGCACGCAGGCCCGCGCCGGCCACGTCGGTTCGGGCATGGAGCCCGGGATGAACGCGTCCCTGGACGCCATGGAGGCGCTGCTCCGGGAGCTCCAGGGCGCGTGATCCCTGCCTGCGTCACCCTGGGCGGCTCACAGGGCGCCGCCCAGGGTGACGCCGCCGTCGACGACCAGCGTCTGGCCGGTGATCCAGCCGGCGTCCCGGGACAGCAGGAACGAGACCGCACCCGCGATGTCCTCCGGAGCGCCGAGCCGCTTCATCGGGTAGGCCGCGGCGACCTGCTCCTCGCGCCCCTCGTACAGGGCCTCGGCGAAGCGCGTCTTGACCACGGCCGGGGCGACCGCGTTGACCCGCACACCGGGCCCGAGCTGATACCCCAGCTCCACGGTGAGGTGGATCAGCGCGGCCTTGCTCACGGCATACCAGCCGATGGCGCCGGTGGCGCCGAGGCCGGCGATGGAGGCCACGTTGACAATGGCGCCCGGCGTGCCTGCGCGTCCGAGCCCTGCGGCGACGGCCTTCTGCGTCCAGGAGAACGCCGAGAGGACGTTGACCTCCATGATCTTGCGCGCCGCCTCGAGGTCCGAGTCGAGGATCGGCCCGTACACCGGGTTGATGCCGGTGTTGTTGACGAGGTAGTCCAGGCCGCCGAACGTGTCGCGGGCCGCGGTGATGACCTCGTCCTGGTGGGCGACGTCGGCCGCATTGCCCGCAATGCCAAGGGCTTTCGCCGGGCCGCCCAGGCGGTCCACCGCCTCGGCGAGAGCCTCGGCCTTGCGCGCGGTGACCACGACGCGGGCACCCTCGGCCACCAGGCGCTCGGCAATGCCGAGCCCGATGCCCCGGGAGGCACCGGTGACGATGGCCACCGCGCCGTCATGGCTGCCCATGCGGCTACAGCCCCAGGTCGCGGCCGATGAGTTCCTTCATGATCTCGTTCGACCCTGCCCAGATCTTGGAGACCCGGGCATCGCGCCACGCGCGGGCCACGCGGTACTCGTTCATGAACCCGTAGCCGCCATAGAGCTGCACACAGTCGTCGAGGACGTCGTTCTGCACCTGCGCGGACCACCACTTGGCCTTGGCCGCGTCCACCGGGGTCAGCTTCCCCTCGGCATGGGCGGCGATGCAGTCGTCGACGTAGGCCTGGGTGACCTCCAGCTTGGTCTGGAGCTCGGCGATCTTGAACTTGTTGTGCTGGAACGAGCCGACGGCCTGGCCGAAGGCCTTGCGCTCCTTGGTGTACTCGATCGTCTCGCGCAGGATCTGGAAGGCGTGCGAGGTGTTGCCCACCGCCGCGCCGACGCGCTCCTGCGGCAGCCGCTGCATCATGGCGATGAAGCCCCTGCCCTCCTCCCCCAGCCGGTTGGCGTCGGGGAGGCGGACGTTGTCGAAGAACAGCTCGGCGGTGTCGGACTCCTCCTGGCCGACCTTGTCGAGCTTGCGGCCCCGGCTGAAACCCTCCATGCCGGCCTCGACCATGAACAGCGTGATGCCCTTGGCGCCCTTGGAGGGGTCGGTGCGGGCGGCGACGATGACCAGGTCCGCCTGGTAGCCGTTGGTGATGAAGGTCTTGGAGCCGTTGAGGGTCCAGTCGTCGCCGTCGCGCACGGCGGTGGTCTTGAGGGCGGCGAGGTCGGAGCCGCCGGAGGGCTCGGTCATGGCGATGGCGCAGATGAGGTCGCCGTTGGCCATGCCCGGCAGCCAGCGCTCCTTCTGCTCCTGGGTGCCCAGGTCGACGATGTACGGCGGGCAGACGTCGGAGTGGATGCCAAAGCAGGAGGACACCGCGAAGTTGAAGGCGGCGATCTCCTCGGCCGCGATGGCGTTGAAGCGGTAGTCCTCCGCGCCCGCCCCGCCGAACTCCTCGGGGATGGCGAGCCCGAACAGCCCCTGCTTGCCAGCCTCCTTCCAGATGTCCCGGTCGATCGACTTCACCTCGAGCATCTGCTCGGAGCGCGGCCTGAGCGTGCGCTCGACGAACTCGCGGACGGAACTGCGGAAGGCCTCGTGGTCGGGGCCATAGATGTTGCGGGGCATTGCGGCTACCTCCAAGTGACTAAGCGCTTGCTTAGTCTCGGACGGCTGCGGCATGCTGTCAACCATGTCGGTCCTAGGTCGCTCTGTGGAGTCCACCACTGACGCTGCCCAGCGGCTGCTGGAGGCCGCGGCAGACGCCTTCGCCGCCAAGGGCTTCCATGCCACCACCACCCGCGACATCGCCTCACGGGCCGGGCTGTCCCCCGCCGGCGTCTACGTCCACTTCGCCTCCAAGGAGGACCTGCTCTTCCAGCTCAGCCGTGCCGGCCACGAGGCCGCTCGGGACATGCTGGTGGCCGCGGCCGAGACGGCCGCGACTCCCACGGACGCGCTGCGCTCGATCATGCGCCAGTTCGCCCAGTGGCACGCGGAGCACTTCCGGGTCGCCCGCATCGTGCAGTACGAGTTCCAGAACCTCACCCCCGAGCACCGCGAGGCGGTTCTCGGGCTGCGCAAGGACATCGACGCGGTGGTCCGCGACGTGATCACCGCCGGGGTGGCCTCCGCCGAGTTCGCCGTCGAGGACGTGCCCGAGACCACGCTCGCGCTGCTCTCGATGGCCGTCGACGTGGCCCGCTGGTATGACCCGGAGATCAAGCGCACGCCGGAGTCCATCGGGCTCACCTATGGGGATCTCGGTCTGCGCCTGGTGGCGGCGGCGCGTCACAACCACCGCGCGGGATGGTCCTCGCCGTCACCCACCTGACGTACGGGTCGCACCACCCGTGAGCACGCCGGTGATCAGCCGCACTCAGACCAGGCGTCGCAGGACGGGGCGCCGGGCGGAGGACCGGCCGACCTCCTCGAACCCGCAGGACGCGAAGGTGGAGGCCGTGCCGTGGTAGAGCTCGCTCGCGGGAACCGACGCGCGCTCCCCCACGTCCACCGGATACCCCTCTACGGTGGTCGCTCCGTGGGCGGCGGCAAAGCCGACTGCCGCCTCGAGCAGCGCGGCGGCCATCCCCTGGCGCCGGAATCCCACGCGGACGACGAAGCAGGTCACCGACCAGATCCGCGTGTCGTCCAGCGTCTCGGCACCCAGCACCGGTGC
>DASULG010000137.1:0-2392 GCA_036278335.1 Pedococcus sp. | reverse complement strand
CGGTGCTGCTGGGCCGTGAGATCGCCGGGCTGTGGCGTCCCCGCAAGTCCGGGAGCAGGCTCGACATCGCCGTGACCCCGTGGCGACGCCTGTCCGGGGCGGAGCAGGCGTCGCTGTCCGAGCAGGCCGAGCGACTCGCTTCCCACCGCGGTGTGCGCCTCGGCTCGGTGAGCTTCTCCGGCTGAGGGTCTCACCCTCCCCACGGCCGCGGAGCCCGGACCAAGGGCCCTGTGCGGCATCCCCGGCCCATGCCCGAGCTTGGCGTCAGCGGGCCTCAGGACTGTGGTCTGGTCTACCTCGTCATGTCGGACCCAGGGATGCGCGCCCAGTGGCAGGCGCACCGGACCGGAGCCGGCCGCGCGACGACTCAGGCCTGACGTCCGGGGTTGTCCGTCCCCCTCCCCGGGTGTTCAGTGGAGCGTGGGCGACACGTCGGACCGCACAGGTCGTCCCCCGTCGCGGATCCGGCGCGCCAGCCCCTCACACCCATCTATGAGGAGGCCCGAATGACGACGGCTCGAGACATCATGCACACCGGCGCGCAGTGCATCGGAGAGGACCAGACGCTGATGGAAGCCGCGCAGATGATGCGCGACCTGGGAGTCGGCTCCCTGCCCATCTGCGGCAACGACAAGAAGCTCCACGGCATCATCACCGACCGCGACATCGTCATCAAGGCCGTCGCGGAGGGCAAAGACCTCTCGGCGTGCACCGCCGGCGAGCTCGCGCAGGGCCACGTCTCCTACGTCGACGCTGACACCGACATCGACACCATCGTCGAGAAGATGGGCCGCGAGCAGGTCAAGCGCATGCCCGTCATCCACGACCACAAGCTCGTGGGCATGATCAGCGAGTCCGACCTCGCCAAGCACCTCGACGACAAGCACCTGGGCAAGTTCGTCGAGCACGTGTTCGCCCGTCGCTGACCTGGGCGTATGCCGGCCCGTCCCCTCCCGGGGGCGGGCCGGGCCGCCCATCTGGCGAAAAAGGCACCAGCCGACGCACCCGCGTGCAACCATCCACCGGTGCTGGTTCGTGGGGGCCTGGGGCTCGGCATCATCTTCTTCGCGGTGTGGGTCTACTGCCTGTTCGAGGTGATCATGACCGACGAGAGCCGCATCAGGAACCTGTCCAAGTCCACCTGGATCATGATCGTGCTGCTCACGTTCGAGGTCGGGGCCGTGGCCTGGCTGGTCGCGGGCAGACCGACCACGCCGCCGCGCGACCTGCCGTACAAGGGGAACACCGGCCGGCCCGTGCCGCGCTACCCCGAGTACGACCGGCCGGGCCGGTTCGCGGCCACCAACCCCGACGACGACGAGGCGTTCCTGCGGCAGGTCCGCGAGCGCGCCGAGCAGCAGACGCGGGCCGCCCGCGAGCAGCGCGCCGAGCGGGAGCGCCAGGCCGAGATCGAGCGCCAGGCCGAGCGGGAGCGCCAGGCAGAGATCGAGCGTCAGGCCGAGCGCGAGCGCCGGCCGGAGGCGGAGGGCCGGTCCGCCCAGGACGGCTCTCCGGGTCACGCGGCGCCCGACGGCGACACCTCGGACGACGGGCCCGGGAGCCAGACAGGCTAGGGCCCCACCACGGGTCGACCCCGCGTCCCCAGTCTGGAAGGTCCTACCAGTCGGTGTCGATACAGCTGTCCCCGGTCGAGGGCTCGACCTGCAACGTGGCGTGGGCGATGTCGTGCCGCTCCCGGAGCAGCGTCTGACCGTCGCCGAGGATCCGCTGCACGTCGGCGCCCGGCTCCGCGACGAGGTGCGCCGTCGCGACGTGCATCCCCGAGGTGAGGGTCCACACATGCAGGTCGTGCACGTCGGTCACGCCCGCGATGCCCGCGAGGTCAGCGGTCACGGCGTGGGGCTCCATCCCAGCAGGGACGTGCTGTCCGAGCACGGCGAGCACCTGTCGCCCGAGGGCCACCCCACGGATCGCCACGAAGACACCGATGGCCAGCGCGACGACGGTGTCCCAGAGGGGCTCGCCCGTGCGGCTGACCAGGAGACCGGCCACGATGACGCCCACCGACCCAGCAGCGTCCGCCACCACCTCGAGGTAGGCGCCCTTGACGTTGAGGCTCTCCTCCGCACCCCCGCGCAGCAGCAGGAGTGCGATGACGTTGACGGCCAGCCCGACGGCACCGACGACGAGCATGGCCGTTGCCTGCACCTCGACCGGTTCGCCGATGCGGCGGACCGCCTCCACCACGACGTAGACCGAGACGGCGAGCATCAGGAGCACGGCCAGCCCGGAGGCGAACACCTCCGCCCGGTAGGAGCCGTAGGTGCGCCGCCCCGTCCTGTCGGGGCGCGCAGCGATGCGCGACGCGATGAGGGCTGCGCCGAGGGCGACGACATCAGCTGCCATGTGCCCGGCGTCCGAGAGCAGGGCC
>DASULG010000136.1:0-2737 GCA_036278335.1 Pedococcus sp. | reverse complement strand
AGCACGTGTTCCCCTTCCGTTTGCTCGTCCGACCATTGAAGCGACCGAAGGCATCAAGGCGCCACTAGGCGAGGGTCCCGGCCAGTAACGGCCTCGTCTGCCCCGATGGCGCTGCTAGGGGAGCGGGCCTGGTGGATGCCGCGCTGGCTGGACCGGGGGCCCGGCCTCTTCGTCGACGGCGACCGGCTCGCCGCGAGGGGGTGGCAGATCGACCTCGGACCCCGGTCGGGGATCGGTTTGCCACCCCCTCGTCTGCTCAAGACCGATATGCCGCGGGGTCACCGCTCGTCACTGGCCCCCGTGGGCCTGTTCCCGGCTCCAGATGGCCAGGGCCGTTCGTGACCTGAGGTCGAGCTTGTACAGCGCCCGGCTGACGTGGCTCTCGACGGTGCGCTCGGAGAGGGTCAGGCGGTGGGCGATGGCGCTGTTGCTGAGGCCCTCGGCGACCAGACCGGCGACCTCGCGCTCGCGCGGCGTGAGCCGCTCGTCGAGCACGCCGGTCGGACGGAGCGTCGCCGTGACCGACGCGGCCAGCGGTGCCATGCCCAGGCGCTCGGCGAGGGACAGCGCCGTGGTGGCGTGCGCCCTCCCGGCGCGGGTCGACAGCCCGTCGAGCTGCCCGAGCTCGGCGTGGGCCAACGCCAGGTGGGGCAGGGCGTGCAGCGACTCGCACGCCCTCAGCGCCTCGGTGAGGTGCCGGCGGGCGTCGTCGTTGCGCCCGAGGGTCCTCGCGAGCCGGCCCAGCGCGAGCGACGCCGGCCCCTCGTAGGGGGAGCAGGCGAACCCGATTGCGTGCAGGTGAGCGCAAGGAAGGATGTCGGCGTAGAGGCGGGTAGCCGTCCCGGTGTCGCCCAGCCAGGCACAGACGGCGGCGTTGCCCACCGCGGCGATGAGCCACTCAGGGGCGGTCCGCGGCATACCGTCGAGGTGGGGCACCAACGCGCGCCACATGACCTCGGTCTCGGCGCGCCTGCCGCGGGCCATGAGGACGGAAGCGATCCAGCCCCGCGCCAGGTAGGGCAGCCCGTCGACGGCGCGTCGCACCTCGTCCTCGGTCTCCTCCAGGCCCGAACCCGTCAGCTGGGCGATGGTCGACATGTGCGGGAGGTGCAGGTAGGACGCCTCGCCACCGTCTCCGCCCACCTCCACCGCGCGGTCGGCGAGGTCTCGCGCCTCCTCGAACCTGCCCTCGAGGATGGCCTGGGAGGAGCGGGTCAGCAGGACGACCGACGTCCAGTCGCGGCCGAGCCCCTCGGCCACCGGTGTGAGAGCTGCCAGCTCACTGAGGAGCTCGACCCGGCGACCCTGCTGGGCGTACGCGTCCATGCGCCAGCGACGACCCCAGGCCTCGTACTCGGGGAGGCCGGTGCGCCGGCCCAGGTCGACCGCGGCGTCGGCGACGGCCAGCCGGTCGTCCACGCGGAGCGGGTCGCGGAGCGTGGCGATCCGCGCCTGCAGGGCCAGGAATGCCGCCTCCGGGTCGTCAACCGGTGCTGAGCCCGGCGGGCCCTCGGCGTGGAAGGGGTCTGCGGTCGCCTCGAGCTGCGCCACCAGCCGCGCGCGGCGCACCGGGTCGCCCTCACCGATCCGCCCCAGGGCCTCGGCGGCGAGGGCGTGGACCCTGGCGCGGGTCATCGGGTCGATCGGCTGCCGGATGACCGTGGCCGCGTCGGCCAGAGCTGCGGGGTCCCCCGCACCGCGGGCCAGCTCGGCGAGCTCGGCACAGGCGGACCAGGCCAGGGCGATCTCGCCCATGCGGTAGTGCTCCCGAGCGCGGTCGAGCACCGCGCGACGGGCAGCAACATCGCCAGCAGGAGGGGCGGCCTCCATGCCGCCACTATAGGGACGCCGGCTGCCCGCCATGGCCCTCACGAGTCGCTGCTCGAGGGGTTCGGCTTGAGTGCTTCCACGGATGTGCCCACGGCTCCCGATGCCTACCGTTGCGAGAGGGGGCTCGACCGCGGAACGGGGTGCATCATGACCGTCTCGACATCGACTCCGACGCCGACCGACCAGGCGAGGACCGACCCGGCGGACGGAGGGGTGACTGCCGTGCTGGTCGGGGGTTTGCTCGGTCTGCTCTGGGCGGCGGGGCTGCGCGCCTGGATGGCGCAGCTCGTGGGGGCCGGGTCGTCGTTCAGCTGGCTGACGTTCGTGCTGGTGCTCCTGCCCGGCGCCGTCGTCGGGGCCCTCCTGGGCCGAGCCGCGCACGGGCGGCCGCAGCGCACCCGCACCGCCCGCTGGCTCGCGCTGGCGCCGGTGCTGTTCGCGTCGGCGCTCCTCGACCCCCAGATCTTCGCGGCCTTCATCCACACAGGGGAAGGCGGGGGCGCGCTCATGGTGGTACTGACCGCCCTGTCCGGGGGCTTCGTGCTGGGGCGCCGGCGGTGGTCGGTGGGGCGTGTCCTCGTGGGGCTCGTCGCGCTGTGCGGGCTCCTTCTCATCACCTTCATCGGCACGATGGCTGGGCCCGTCACCTCGCCCCGCGGCGCGTGGGTGTGCCTGTTCGGCCTGACGTTCATGCTGGTCCTCTGCGTCGCTGCCGCGTTGCCCTACCCGCCGCCGACCCAGCCCTCCACGTCCGGGCATGCCGTCCGCTACGTCGCGCTCGGCGGAGTCGTGGGCCTGGCCTGGGCCTGTGCTCTTCGGGGGTTCATGGCCGAGGTCGCGGGCGCCGAGTCCGGCGTCGACTGGGTGGGCACGTTTGTCTTCATCCTGCTGCCAGGCCTGCTGGTCG
>DASULG010000135.1:0-10225 GCA_036278335.1 Pedococcus sp. | reverse complement strand
CGCGCCGCGTCCTACGACCAGCGGTGGAGCGACCACGCCGCGGTCACGGTCGACTACGACCTCGGCGCCTGAGCAGGCCAGACCGCGACGGGCCACTCACCGCGACCGCCCACTCACCGCGACCCCCCGCTCACCGCCCATCACCGCTCACGGGCCGCTGAGCCCGACGCCGTGACGGTGAAGCACGCCGGCGCACGGAAACCCCGGTCCGCGAAGGCCTCCTCGACGGCGGCGACCGCCAGCGGGGCCCGATCGAGTGGGACCAGCGCGATCGCCGACCCCCCGAACCCGCCGCCCGTCATCCGTGCTCCGAGGGCACCGGCGCCCTCTGCGGCCTCGACGGCGGTGTCGAGCTCGTCGACCGAGATCTCGAAGTCGTCCCTCATGGAGGCGTGCGACGCCTGGAAGAGCCTTCCGACCTCGGCGAAGTCCTCGCGGGTCAGGGCGGCGACGGTCTCCTGGACACGGGCGATCTCGCTGACGACGTGGCGAGCCCGGCGTCGGAGCCGGTCGGAGGATAGGCCGGCGAGCCGAGCCTCCAGGGCCGCCGCCTCCACCTCGCGAAGGCTGGCCACGCCGAGCTCCGCGGCAGCGTGCTCGCACGACTCGCGGCGCTCCGCGTACTGCCCGTCGACCAGCGCGTGCTCGGCACGGGTGTCCATCACCAGCAGTGCCAGGCCGTGGCCATGGAGGTCGAAGGGCACCTGCAGGGCGCTGCCGTCGCGGCAGTCGAGCAGGAGGGCATGGTCGGGCTGGCAGAGCAGGGCGGCGGACTGGTCCATGCCACCCGTCGGCGCCTGGGCGATGGTGTTCTCCGCCTCCACGCACACGGCCGCGAGGGCCGAGCGGGCACCGGGCGAGCCGGTCAGCTGCAGGCCCAACAGGTCGGAGGCCGCCACCCCGACGGCGCACTCCAGGGCCGCCGAGCTGGACAGGCCTGCCCCGAGCGGCACCTCGCTGTCGATGGCGACGTCGAGGCCGCGCACGGCATACCCGGCACCGCGCAGCGCCCACAGCACGCCTGCGACATAGGACCCCCAGCCGCGGGGGCACCCCGGGCCGACGTCGTCGAGGGCCACCTCGAGGCGGTCGCCGCCCTGCACCGAGACCGCGCGCAGCACGTCGTCGTCGCGCACCCTCGCTGCGGCGAAGGTCCGCTGCGGGAGGGCGATGGGCAGGCACAGGCCCTGGTTGTAGTCCGTGTGCTCGCCGATGAGGTTGACCCGCCCGGGTGCTGACCAGACGCCCTCGGCGTCGCCGCCGTAGGCAGCGCGGAACAGCTCGACAGCCCCCGCAGCACTCACTGCGCGACCTTGCGAGGGCGGCTCACCGCGGGACCTCGCGCAGGCGACTCACTGCGCGACCTCGCGCAGCCGCTCGGCGATGCGCTCGGGCGGGACGTCGTTGACCCACCCACCGACGCCGGACTCCGAGCCGGCGAGGTACTTCAGCTTGCCGGGCGCGCGCAGCACCGACATCACCTGCAGGTGCAGGCGCGAGACATCGCGACCCACGTGCACGGGAGCCTGGTGCCAGGCGGCGATGTAGGGCAGGCGCACCGGCTGGTCGGCGACACTGGGGTAGTAGCAGTCGAGCCGGCGCAGCAGCTGCAGGTAGACCTCGGCAAGCTCGTCGCGTTCCTCGCCGGTGAGCGCGACGAGGTCCGCGACGTCCCGGTGGGGCGCGAGGTGGACCTCGACGGGCCACCGCGCGGCATACGGCACGTAGGCGCTCCAGTGCTCGCCCTGCACCACCATCCGAGAACCGTCGGCCCGCTCCGCCGCGAGGATGTCGGCGCCCAGGAGCCGGCCGGTGCGGTCGAAGTGCCGACGTGCCTCGGTCAGCAGGGACTGGGTGCGGGCCGGGACGAAGGGGTACGCGTAGATCTGCCCGTGCGGGTGGTGCAGCGTCACCCCGATCTCCTGGCCGCGGTTCTCGAAGCAGAAGACCAGCTCCACCCCGGGATGCCTGCCCAGCTGCTCGGTGCGGTCGGCCCAGGCCTCGATGACGGTGCGGGCCCGATCAGGGCTGAGAGAGGAGAAGCTCGCCTCGTGGTCGCTGGTGAAGCACACCACCTCGCACCGCCCGTGGGCCGGCACGTGCTCGAACAGCCCGTATGCCGTCCCGGCGCCTCCCTCCGCGTGGTGGGAGAAGGAGGGGAAGCGGTTCTCGAAGACCACCACGTCGTAGGAGGACTCGGGGATCTCGGAGGGCACGGTGCCCCGCCCGGAGGGGCACAGCGGGCACTCGTTCCTGGGCGGCAGGAAGGTCCGGTGCAGGCGGTGCCCCGCGATGGCGACCCAGTCGCCGGTGAGCGCGTCCCGGCGCAGCTCGCCGGCCAGCGCTCGCTCGTCGAGGTCCCGGATGTCGTCGGCCTCGCGGGGGCGGGCGTTCGGGCTGTCGTCGAAGTAGATGATCTCGCGCCCGTCCGCCAGCCGTCGGCTGGTGCGGCGCACGGTCGGCGTCATGCGCTGCTCCGCCCGCGTGCCCTGGCCGCGCCCGGCTCCGGCGCGACGATGAGCTCGCCGACGGCCTCCACGAGGACGGAGCGGGCGCGGGGCGACAGGCCGCTGTCCGTGACGAGCTGGTCGACCTCCGACAGCTCGACGATGGTGCTGAGCCCGACGATGCCCCACTTCGTGTGGTCGGCGAGCACGCACAGCCTGCGGGAGGAGTCGATCATGGCGCGGTTGGTCTCGGCCTCCACGAGGTTGGGTGTGGTCAGTCCGGCGTGGGCATCCATGCCGTGGACCCCGAGGAACAGCCGGTCCACGTGCAGCATGCGCAGGGCGCCGACGGCCACGGGCCCCACCAGGGCGTCCGAGGGCGTGCGCACCCCCCCGGTGAGGACAACCGTCTGGCCTGGGGTGCCCGACTCGTGCAGCAGCTGCGCCACCGGGATCGAGTTGGTCACGACCGTGAGGTCCGGGATGCCGCGCACCGCGCGGGCGAGCTCGTAGGTCGTGGTGCCGGCCGAGATGCCGATCGAGGAGCCCGGCTCGACGAGCTCGGCCGCGGCCTGCGCGATCGCCTGCTTCTGCGGCGTCATCAGGGCCGACTTCGCCGTGAACCCCGGCTCCTCGGTGCTGCGACCCCCAACGGCAAGCGCGCCGCCGTGCACCCGCTCGACGAGGCCCTCGCGCGCCAGCTGCTCGATGTCGCGGCGGATCGTCATGTCCGAGACCCCGAGCTGCTCGACGAGGTCGGAGACGCGCACGGCACCGGACTCCTCGACGAGGGAGACGATGGTCGCGCGGCGCTGGCTGGCAAGCATGGCCTAAGACTCCCGCACCACCGCGACGCCACCGGGGGGCAGTACCGCGGGACCGACCGGCCGGTCCGTCACGAGGTCGTGGCCGGTCACGTCGACGCGCTGCTCGGCGCCGGTGTCGTTGATGAGGAAGAGCCAGCTGCCGTTGCTGCCGCGGCGGCGGACCACCTCCACGCCACGGGGCACGCTGGAGGCGGGGCCCACCCCGGCTGCCTCGGCGAGCCTTGCGAGCAGCATGGTGAGGGTGTCGTCGTCGGGCAGGGTGCTGAGGTACCACGCGGACCCGCCGCCCACCGACCTTCGGGTGGAGGCGGGGCGTCCGGCGAGCGGCCCCTCCGCGTAGGTGCTCAGGACCTGGGCCGAGGTCGCCGTGACGTCCTCGCTCCAGAGGCGGCCGCTGCCCTCGGACAGGGTGACGGCCTCGCCCTCGAGGAGCGGGAAGAACTCCTCGACCCGCACCCCGAGCAGGTCGCGGAACGCCCCGGGGTAGCCGCCGAGGCGCACGTGGTCCGACTCGTCGCTGATCCCGGAGAAGAAGGTGACCAGCACCTGCGCGCCCGCCTCGGCTGCCGCCGCGATGGCCGCAGCGTGCTCGTCGCGCAGGAGGTAGAGCGTGGGGACCACGATGAGCCGGTATGCCGTCAGGTCCGCTCCCGGGTGCACGACGTCGGCGGTGATCCCCTGGTCGCGCAGCAGCCGGTGGACCGTCAGGCCCACCAAGGCGTAGTCCAGGGCCGAGGAGGGCATGGCCGGGCCGGAGGCCGCCCAGGCCGCCTGGTAGTCCCACAGGATCGCGACGTCGGCCTCCACCCTTGACCTGCGCAGCTCACCGAGGCGCTGTGCGATGGCGCCGAGCTCGCAGACCTCGCGGAAGCGCGCACTGTCGCGGCCGGCGTGAGGGACAAGGGCTGAGTGGAACTTCTCGGAGCCCGAGCGCGACTGGCGCCACTGGAAGAAGCCGATGGTGTCCGCGCCCCGGGCCACGTGCGCGACGCTGTCGCGGATGGTCTGGCCGGGCGCCTTCGCGGGGTTGACCGGCTGCCAGTTGACGGCACTGGTGGAGTGCTCCATCAGCATCCACGGCCGACCGCCCGCGAGGCCACGGGTGAGGTCGCCGCTGAAGGACAGCTCGGCCCGGGGGTGCTCGAGGCGGTTGACGACGTAGTGGTCGGTGCTGACCACGTCCTGCTCGGGCGCCCACTCGTGGTAGTCGAGGTGGCGGAAGTGGGTGAGCGTCATGAAGTTCGTCGTCACCGGGACGCCGGGGGAGTACTCGTTCAGGACCGCCTTCTCCGCGCGGTAGAAGTCGAGCAGCGTGTCGGAGCCGAACCGTGCGAAGTCCAGCTGGTGCGTCGGGTTCGCAAAGGTGGTCGTGCGCCGCGGCGGAAGGATCTGCTCCCAGTCGGTGTAGCGCTGGCTCCAGAACGCGGTGCCCCAGGCGTCGTTGAGGTCATCCAGGGTGGCGTAGCGGCGACGCAGCCAGCGGCGGAAGGCGGCCGCGCAGGTGTCGCAGTAGCACGGCAGGTTGTGGCAGGCGTACTCGTTCGAGACGTGCCACAGGGCCAGGGCGGGGTGGTCGTGGTAGCGCCGGGCCAGCTGGGTGGTCAGGGCGAGGGCGTGGTCGCGGTACACGGGGGAGCTGGGGCACCACGTCTGCCGGCTGCCCGGCCACAGCATGTGGCCGTCGCGGTCGACGGGGAGGATCTCGGGGTGGGCCACTGACAGCCAGGGCGGCGGGGTCGCGGTCGCGGTCGCGAGGTCGACGGCGATCCCGTTGTCGTGCAGGAGGTCCATGGCCTCGTCGAGCCAGGCGAAGTCGTACTCGCCCTTGGCGGGCTCGAGCCAGGACCACGAGAAGACGCCGAGCGTCACGAAGGAGACGCCGGCTTCCAGCATCAGCTCCATGTCCTCACGCCAGGTGGAGCGGGGCCACTGCTCGGGGTTGTAGTCGCCGCCGAAGGCGAGTCGGTCGTCTGGCCACGGTCGCATGCCGGACAGTGTCGACCCGAGTCCGACACGATGTCAACATAAACAAACATCGCCCTCCAGGCCGGCTCCACTCGGATCGGCTCGGCCCAACGATGGCCGGGTGGCGACCAACAGGCTGTCACAGAGCGGGAACTGCGTCACCACACCGTTGCCAAGAAGTTGCGGAGGGCTATTGACAGCGCAACCGGCGGCGCGTCATTCTCAGTGCATTCTTGATGGTTCCTGATCGTTCCTGTTGTTTCGATGACGACGGGATGTCAGCGCCGAGCAGCGTCAAAGGAGACGACATGTCGCGCCCCACCACCCAGGACGAGTACCTCGCGAGCCTTGTGCCCGCCTCCGTCAGGGGCGTCTCCCGACGCACCCTGCTGCGGGGCGCGCTGGGCGCCGGCACCCTGCTCGCCGCCCCGACCCTGCTGTCCGCCTGCGGCGGCGACTCGGGCACCTCGGCCACCGGAAAGGCCACCGGCACGGTGACCCTGGGGTCCAACCAGTCCGACGCAGTGCCCAAGGCCGCGGTCCAGGCCGTGATGGACGCCTTCCAGAAGGCCAACTCCGGGCTGACGGTCAAGATCAACACGATCGACCACAACTCGTTCCAGGAGAACATCAACAACTACCTCCAGGGCTCCCCGGACGACGTGTGGACCTGGTTCTCCGGGTACCGGATGCGCTTCTTCGCCAGCAAGGACCTCGCCGGCGACCTCTCGGACGTCTGGAAGGACCTCGGCGGGATGTCGGACGCCCTCAAGAAGGCCTCCACGGGCGACGACGGCAAGCAGTACTTCGTGCCGTCGACCTACTACCCGTGGGCCGTCTTCTACCGCAAGAGCGTGTTCGCCAAGTTCGGCTACCAGCCGCCCAAGACCCTGGACGAGTTCAAGACCCTCGGTGCCCAGATGAAGAAGGACGGTCTGGTCCCGATCGCGTTCGGCGACAAGGACGGCTGGCCGGCCATGGGCACCTTCGACCAGCTCAACATGCGGGTCAACGGCTTCGACTTCCACGTCAGCCTGATGGCGGGGAAGGAGGCTTGGAACGGCGACAAGGTCAAGGCGGTCTTCGACACCTGGGCTGGGATGCTCGACCTGCACCAGCCCGACTCGCTCGGCCGCACCTGGCAGGAGGCGGCGCAGGCCCTCCAGCAGAAGAAGGCGGGCACCTACCTCCTCGGCGCCTTTGTCGCCCAGCAGTTCCAGAAGGGCGCGGAGCAGGACGACCTGGACTTCTTCAACTTCCCGGAGGTCGACAGCGCGATCGGTGCCGATGCGATCGAGGCGCCCATCGACGGCTACATGATGGCCAAGCGTCCCAAGAACGAGGCCGGGGCCAAGAAGCTCCTGGGCTACCTCGGCTCGGCCGACGCGCAGAACCTCGCGGTCAAGGCCGACCCCAGCGTCATCGCCACCAACGACAAGGCCGACCAGGCGTCCTACACCGCCCTGCAGAAGAAGTCGGCCGAGTTCGTGAAGTCGGCCAAGTCGATCGCCCAGTTCATGGACCGCGACACCCGCCCCGACTTCGCCTCGACCGTGATGATCCCCGCCATCCAGTCCTTCATCAAGAACCCCAAGGACATCGACGGGCTGGTCAACAGCATCGAGAAGCAGAAGCAGAGCATCTTCGCTTCCTGACGGGCTGGAGAAACCGTGTCCAAGTACAAGGGAATCGACCAGCTGTCCCGGGTTGACCGGGTCGTCGTCTCGCTCATGGTGATCGTGCCGACGGTGCTGGTGCTCTGGCTGGTGTGGCTGCCGGCGGTCGGGTCGGTCCTGCTGTCCTTCACGAACTGGGACGGGATCGGCCCGGTCACCGACGCCAAGATCATCGGCCTGAAGAACTACAGCGACGTCGTGAACATCTACCCGCCGTTCTGGCCGGCCGTGCAGCACAACCTCATCTGGCTGGGCGTGATGTTCCTCGTCGCGACGCCGTTCGGGATGTTCCTTGCGGTGCTGCTCGACCGTGAGCTGCGGGGGACCAGGATCTACCAGACCGCCATCTACCTCCCCGTGGTGCTGTCCCTGGCGCTCGTCGGGTTCATCTGGCAGCTGATCTACAGCCGCGACCAGGGCCTGATCAACCAGGTGACCGGCAGCACGATCGACTGGTACGGCGACCAGCGGTACAACCTCTGGGCGGCCCTGGTGGCGTCGAGCTGGCGGCACGTCGGCTACGTCATGCTGCTGTACCTGGCCGGGCTGAAGGGGGTGGACCCCACGCTCCGGGAGGCGGCGAAGGTCGACGGGGCAGATGAGCGCACGACGTTCTTCAAGGTGGTCTTCCCCGTCATGGCGCCGATCAACATCATCGTCCTGGTGGTGACCGTCATCGAGTCGCTGCGGGCGTTCGACCTGGTCTGGGTCATCAACAAGGGGCGCAACGGCCTCGAGCTCATCTCGACGCTGGTCACCAGCAACATCGTCGGGGAGGCGAGCCGGATCGGCTTCGGCTCTGCCATGGCGACCATGATGCTGTTGATCTCGTCGGTGTTCGTCTTCTTCTACGTGCGCATCGTCATGAGGGAGCAGCGATGACAGCCACCAGCGACGCCCCACCGACCGCGGTGCCGGGCAAGAGCCCGGTCGCGCGGCGCCCCAAGAAGGCCAGGGCGAAGAAGAAGGGCCACCTGCCCACCCAGATCTTCCTCGCCGTCGTGGCGGTGCTGTGGATCTTCCCGGTGGGGTACGCCCTCATCAACAGCTTCCGCGACTACGCCTACACCTCGACGCACGGGTACCTGTCGTTCGGCGGGTTCACCCTGCAGAACTACCGGGACGCCTGGGAGCAGGCCAACTTCTCCCACACGATGCTCAACTCCGCCATCATCACCATCCCGGCGGTGCTCCTGACGCTGTTCCTGAGCTGCTGTATCGCCTTCGTCGTGGCGCGCTTCTCCTTCAAGTTCAACCTCGCCCTGCTCGCCACGTTCACGGCGGCGAACCTGCTGCCGCCGCAGGCGCTGCTCATCCCCGTCTACCGGATGTTCCGGGCCATCGAGGTGCCCTTCTGGTTCAGCGAGTCCGGCACCCTGCTCAACAGCTACTGGGGCCTGATCGCGGTCAACGTCGCCTTCCAGACGGGGTTCTGCGCCTTCGTGCTGAGCAACTACATGAAGACGCTGCCGCGTGAGATGTACGAGTCGGCCGTGGTCGACGGCGCCGGGGTCGCGCGCCAGTTCTTCACCCTGACGCTCCCGCTGTGCCGGCCGCCGCTCGCCGCGCTCGCCACTCTCGAGGTGACGTGGATCTACAACGAGTTCTTCTGGGCCACAGTGCTGCTGCAGTCGGGCGACAAGTACCCGGTGACCAGCTCGATCAACAACCTGCGCGGCCAGTTCTTCACCGACAACAACCTCGTGGCGGCCGGCTCGGTCGTGATCGCGCTGCCGACGCTGATCGTCTTCTTCCTGCTGCAGAAGCAGTTCGTCGCGGGCCTGACGCTGGGAGCCACCAAGGGATGAGTCCCGACCTCGCCGTCCTGCGGTCCTCCGGGACCGCGCTCGTCCTCGACATGTCGGGCCCGGGGCTGCCACGGGCGCTCCACTGGGGGGAAGACCTCCCGGACGATGCCGTGGCGGCCCTTCCCCTGCTCGCCCAGGGGCCGGTGCCCCACAGCGCCCTCGACGCGCCCTGGCCCCTCACCGTTCTCCCGGGCCCGGCCGACGGCTGGCTGGGCACCCCGGGGTATGCCGCGCACCGCGCCGGCGGGTCGGCCGCGCCACGGTGGGCCGCACGGACGCAGGCGCTGGGGGACGGCGTCCTCGAGGTCACCCTGAGCGAGCGCGCCACCGTCCTGTCGCTGCGGTACCGGATGGACGCGCACGGCGTCCTCACGGTGACCCCGTCGGTCACGAACGCGACCGGTGCCACCACCGTGCTCGACCTGGCTGCGCTGCGCGTGCTGCTGCCGCTGCCGTCCCGGGCCGGTGAGGTCCTCGACCTCACCGGACGGTGGTGCCGGGAGCGCACCCCTCAGCGCAGCGCCCTCTCCGACGGCACCCACCTGCGGGCGTCGCGCCGGGGGCGCACCGGCCACGACGCCACCCTGCTGCTCGCCGTGGGCACCCCCGGGTTCGGCTTCCGCTCCGGCGAGGTGTGGTCGGTCCACGTCGCCTGGAGCGGCAACCACGAGCACCTCGTGGAACGCCTCCCCGAGGGCGCCGGCATGCACGCCGCGGTGCTCGGCGGGGGCGAGCTGCTCGAGGCCGGGGAGATCTGCCTCGCCCCGGGCGCGTCCTACACGGCCCCCGACGTTGTCTTCGTCCACTCCGCGGAGGGGCTCGACGGGATCTCGTCGAAGCTGCACCGCAGCCAGCGCTCCCGCGCCGTGCACACCAACACGCCCAGGCCGCTCGTGCTCAACACGTGGGAGGCGGTCTACTTCGACCATGACCTCGAGCGGCTGCGTGAGCTCGCCGACACCGCGGCCGCGATCGGGGTGGAGCGGTTCGTCCTCGATGACGGGTGGTTCGGCGGACGCCGCGACGACCGCCACGGGCTGGGGGACTGGTGGGTCTCACCGGACATGTGGCCCAGCGGCCTGGGGCCCATCGTCGAGCACGTCAAGGGCCTCAGCATGGAGTTCGGGCTCTGGTTCGAGCCCGAGATGGTCAACGCCGACTCCGACCTCGTGCGCCAGCACCCCGACTGGGTGCTCGGCCCGCGCGCAGGCCACCCGCGGGAGTGGCGCCACCAGCAGGTGCTCGACCTCGCCAACCCCGAGGCCGCGGCCCACATCGAGAAGCAGGTCAGTGCCCTGGTCACCGAGCTCGGCATCGACTTCATCAAGTGGGACCACAACCGCGACCTGATGGAGGCCGTGCGCACGGATGCGTCCGGGACGGACCGCCCTGCCGTGCACGCCCAGACCGTCGCGTTCTACGGCCTGCTCGACCGGCTCCGCGCCGCCCACCCCGACCTGGAGATCGAGTCCTGCGCCAGCGGCGGCGCCCGGGTCGACCTC
>DASULG010000134.1:0-13909 GCA_036278335.1 Pedococcus sp. | reverse complement strand
CGCGGTCCGCACGTCGATGTGGTGGCCGCGGGACTCGGCTAGCGCAGCGGCTGCGCGCAGCGTCTGGCGCACCAGGTCGGCCCGGTGCGGGCTGACCTCGTTGGCACAGAGGTCGGCACCGGCCTCGATGGCCAGACCCGCGAGCAGGCCCGCCTTGCCCCCGGGGCCCGCGCACAGGTCGAGCCAGCGCTCGCTCCCCTGCGCCTCGACCCGCACGCGGGCCAGGGCGAGCGCGACGAGCTGTGAGCCCTCGTCCTGGACCGCCGCCCGGCCTTCGCGCACCGCCGGTATGCCGCCCGGGTCGCCTCCGGGGAGCGTCGCGCCCACGCGCGAGAGCGCGGAGGGCTCGGCGCCTGCCCCGACCAGCTCGGACACCTCGGCGAGGCCCGGCCGCGCCACCAGCGAGACGCGCGGCGGCGCGTTGTCACTGGCGAGCAGGGCTGCGAGGTCCGCGTCCACGGTCTCGGCGCTGGAGGCGTGGTGGCCGAGCAGTGCCGCGCGCATGGCCTTGACGATCCACTCGGGGTGGGACTGCTCCACCGCGAGCCGGGCGGTCGGTGTGGCCGTTTCCGGGATGACCCGGGCCAGCCAGTCCTCACGGGACCGCTCGCTGATCCGGCGCATCACCGCGTTGACGAAGCCCGCAGCGCCGGCGCCGTTGACCTTGCGCGCGAGCCCGACCGTCTCGTCCACCGCCGCGTGGGTGGCGACCCGCATCCCCAGCAGCTGGTGGGCTCCGAGGCGCAGCGTGTCGAGCACGTTGGCGTCGATCTGCGACAGGGGGCGCCCCGCAGCCTCGGCGATGACCGGGTCGTACAGTCCCTGGAGCCTGATGGCCCCGTAAAGGAGCTCGGTGGCGAACGCCGCGTCCCTCCCGTGGATCCGCTTCTCGCGCAGCACCCGGGGCAGCTCGAGGTTGGCGTACGCGCCGTCGGCGACGGCGCGCATCACCGTGTAGGCGGCCAGCCGCTGCGGGTCCGTGCTCCGCGACCGCTCGCTGGGACGCTGTGCTGAGTACCTCCGCTGGCCGCCCGCCCCTCTGCGGGGGCCGCCCCCTGGCTCGCCGCCCTCTGGCCTGCCACCACCTGGCCTGCCGCTCTCTGGCCTGCCGCCCCCTGGCCTGCCGTCTCGGCCGGAGCCACGCTGCTCACTCATCGGCAAACCTCTCAGTGCTCTGGATGCGCACGCCACGGGCCCAGTCGGGCGCCGGCATGCTCTTCTTGCCATGGGCCTGGACCTGCCCGAGGACGACGGGCGCCGACCCGGTGCCGACCAGGACGGCCCGCTTGGTGACCTGCAGCTCGCCCGGGACCAGCGGCTGGGAGTCCGCGGATGTGGCCTCAGGCGCGTCGGCCGGTTCCAGCGGACCGAGCTTGACGCGCTCGCCGCGGAACGTGGTCCAGGCGCCGGGCGAGGGCGTGCAGCCGCGGATCTGGCGGTCGACCGCCAGAGCCGGGTTCGTCCACCGCACCCGGGCGTCGTCGACCTCGATCTTCGGTGCCAGGGAGACACCGTCCGCGGCCTGCGGGACCGGGGTGAGGCTGCCGTCCGCCAACCCGTCCATGGTGGCCACCAGCAGGCCGGCGCCTGCCTGGGCCAACCGGCTCAGGAGCTCACCGGCGGTGTCCCGCGGGCGGATCGTCTCGGTCATGACGCCGAAGACCGGGCCGGTGTCCAGCCCCGGCTCGAGGAGGAAGGTGCAGGCGCCGGTCACCTCGTCGCCGGCCATGATGGCGTGCTGGACAGGGGCGGCCCCGCGCCACGCAGGCAGCAGGGAGAAGTGCAGGTTGACCCAACCGAGGCGAGGAATCGCCAGGGCTGCCGGAGGCACCAGGGCCCCGTAGGCGACAACCGGGCAGACGTCGGGCGCCAGCTCTCGCAGCCGCTCCTGGAACTCCGGCTCCGAGGGGCGCGCCGGCGTGAGGACCTCGAGCCCGGCTTCCTCGGCTCGCACCCGCACCGGCGAGGGCAGCAGGCCTCGGCCGCGCCCGGCCCGCGCATCAGGCCGGGTGATGACCGCGACCACCTCGTGGTCCGAGGAGAGCAGGGCCTCGAGCGAGGGTAGGGCGACCTCGGGGGTCCCGGCGAAGGCGAGGCGCATGCTCACATGCCCCTGCCGAAGGTGCTGTGCGGACTGACTTTGACCGAGGGTGTCGCCTGCCCGGCCCACTCGGCCTCGCGCACCGCCTTCATGGCGAGCTTGCGCTGCTCGCGGTCGAGCCGGTCGATGAACAGGATGCCGTCGAGGTGGTCGGTCTCGTGCTGGATGGCCCGGGCGAGCAGCTCCGAGCCCTCGAGGCGGACCGGCTCCCCGAACTGGTTGAAGCCCTTGGCCACGACGCGCAGCGACCTGGGCGTGTCGAACTGCAGACCCGGGAAGGACAGGCAGCCCTCCGGCCCCTCCTGGACCTCGCTCGAGAGGTCGAGGTCGGGGTTGACGAGGTGGCCCAGCTCGCCGTCGACCCAGTAGGTGAAGACCCGCAGGCCGACACCGATCTGCGGTGCCGCCAGGCCGGCCCCAGGAGCGTCGACCATGGTGTCGGTCAGGTCGCGCACGAGCTGGCGCAGCTCCTTGTCGAAGTCGACGACGGGCTCGGCTGGGGTCCTCAGGACGGGGTCACCGAAGAGGCGGATGTTCTGGATCGACACGACGGCCAGTCTATGGACACGGCTCAGCTGCCGATGTCAGGCGGGTCCACCCGGATGGCCACCGGGACGGCCTCCTTGTGGGCGCTACGGACGGCGCGCAGCGCGGTGAGGGCCTCGGCCAGGGAGTCGCCGGCGTCCAGCGGCGCGCGCAGCAGGAAGCGCACGGCGTCCTCGCTGGCAGGCAGCGGCCCGAGGGTCTCCACCCCCGGCGGCAGCTGCATCGAGGCCAGGGCCTCCTGCACGGCTTTGCGAGGGGCCGTGAGCGCCGCCATCCGCACGGTCGGGGGCAGCCGCAGCTCGGTCCGTTCCGCCAGCTCGCGGTCGGCGAACCAGGCCGGGTCCCACCGGACGAGGGACTCGACCGCGGGGATGGTCGTGTGCGTGGGCGCGCCGGCCAGCACTGCGACACCGCCGTCGCCGGCACCGCGGCAGAGCGCCGCCGCAGCGAACCAGCGCCGGACGGACTCCTCGCCGGCGGTGAGCACGGGGCGGTCCAGCGATGCCCAGGCATCCAGCAGGAGCACCGCGGCATACCCGCCGTCGGCCACCGGCTCGGCGCCCGGGGTGGCGATGACGAGGCTGGGCGCCGCGGCGACGCGGCCCAGCACCTCCCCGGCCCCCGAGGTGTGCACCGGCACTCCAGGGAAGGCGCGTCCGAGCTCCTCGGCGGTGCGGCGCGCGCCGACGACGGAGGACCGGAGCCGGCTGCCGCCGCACTGGCGGCACTCGAAGTGCGCCACGGTCCTGCCGCACCACCGGCAGGCAGGTACCGCGTCCGGCGCCGGCAGCGCCAAGGGGCCGTTGCAGTGCCCACACCGGGCCGGGGCGCGGCACGTCTGGCAGGACATCGAGGGCAGGTAGCCACGGCGCGGCACCTGCACGAGCACCGGCCCCTGCTTCAGGGCGTCCTTGGCGGTCCGCCAGGCCAGCGAAGGCAGGTGCGCGCTGGAGGCAGCGGGGTCACGCTCGAGCTCGGCGCCCTCCCCCGCCACCAGCACACGAGGGGCCGCTGCCCGCACGTCCCGTGGCGGCGCCGCGATCGACTTGAGGTCCCCGGCGTCGACCCAGGCCTGCACCGCGGTCGTGCGGGTGAACCCGGCCGAGAGCAGCGCACAGGACTCCAGCCGGGCGCGTGCAGCCAGGACCTCCCGAACGTGCGGGTACGGGGCGCGCGGCTCCTCGAGCAGGTCGTCACCGTCGTCCCACCACGCGAGCAGCCCGAGGTCACGCACGGGCGCCAATGCCGCGGCGCGGGTGCCGACGACGACCTGCACGTGGCCCCGAAGCACCTTCAGCCAAGCGGTGTACCGCGCCTGCGGGCCCTGGTCGGCCGTGAGGCGGACGTGCCGTCCGGGGCCGAGGGCAGCGGCGAGGGCGGCGTCCACCCGCGCGACATCGCGGTGGTCCGGCACGACCAGGACGCTGCCCCTGCCTCCTTGGAGCGCGGTGCGCGCGGCCTCGGCCAGCGCAGCCGGCCAGTCCTGGGTGGGGTCCGTCGTCGGCAGGGCAAGCCACGAGGCGGCGGGCGCACCCCCGGCGGCGAGGTGCGCGAGGAAGTGCCGTCCCGCCGGGTAGCGGGCCCAAGCGGGCCCAGTCGCGGCAGGTGCGCCAGCAGCCGCGCCGGCCACGGCATCGTCAGGCAGCGTGGGCAGGTCTGGGGCCTGCGCGGGCAGGGCCTTCTCCGCGGCAGCGTGGCGTGGCGGGATGGCAAGCCGGAGCACGTCGCCCAGCGACCCGGCATACCGCTGGGCCACGACGCGAGCCGCCGCGAGCACGGCAGGGGTCAGCACGGGCTCGGGCGAGACCACGCGGCGCAGCGGCGCCAGCCTGCCCTCGTGCTCGGCGGTCGCCCTGCGCTCCAGGACGAAGCCGTCGAGGTCTTGGCCGGCGAAGCGCACCTTGACGCGGACACCCGGCTGAGCCGTCTCGGCCAGGGACTGTGGCACGAGGTACTCGAAGGGCCGGTCGAGGTGCGCCAGGCCCGTGTCGACCTGGACCGAGGCCACCGGGTCGGTGGACGCGGGGGCCTCGGGCGAGGCGGGGCGGCGCGGGCTGCGGGGCAGGCGGGAGCGAATCAGCTCCAGCTGCTCGCTCGCCTGCTTCTCAGCCACGGCCCGAACCTATCCGGCGCGGGCGACAGCCCGGCCGCCAGGGCCGAGGCGGCCGAGGGGGCCGACGCGGCCGACGGAGGGGCGCGGCCGCCCCTGGCCTGGCGGGATCAGTCCTTGACCGCCTTCTGCAGCGCCTCGACGCGGTTGGTGCGCTCCCAGGTGAAGGCGTTCTTGACGCCGTCGGCGTGGGTGCGGCCGAAGTGGCCGTACGCCGCGGTGGGCCGGTAGATCGGGCGCAGCAGGTCGAGCTCCTCGACGATGGCCAGCGGGCGCAGGTCGAACACCGTGGCGATCGCCGCCTGGATCTTGTCGACCGGGGCGCTCTCGGTGCCGAAGGTCTCGACGTACAGCCCCACGGGCTGGGCCTTGCCGATGGCGTAGGCCACCTGCACCTCGCAGCGGCGGGCCAGCCCCGCGGCCACGACGTTCTTGGCCACCCAGCGCATCGCGTAGGCGCCCGAGCGGTCCACCTTCGACGGGTCCTTGCCGGAGAAGGCGCCGCCGCCGTGGCGCGACATGCCGCCATAGGTGTCGACGATGATCTTGCGCCCGGTCAGGCCGGCGTCACCCATGGGGCCGCCGATCTCGAAGCGGCCCGTCGGGTTGATCAGCGCGCGGTACCTCGAGACGTCGAGGTCGGTGCCGTGGTCGGCGAGCTCCTCGAGGACGGGGCGGATCACGTGGTGCTCGATGTCCGGCGTCAGCAGGTCGTCGAGGGAGACGTCGGCGGCGTGCTGGGTGGACAGCACCACCGTGTCGAGGCGGACCGGCCGCTCACCGTCGTACTCGATGGTGACCTGGGTCTTGCCGTCGGGGCGCAGGTAGGCGATGTCGCCGACCTTGCGCACTGCGCTCAGCCGCTCGGAGAGCCGGTGCGCCAGGAAGATCGGCAGTGGCATCAGCTCGGGGGTGTCCTCGCAGGCGTACCCGAACATCAGGCCCTGGTCGCCCGCGCCCTGCTTGTCGAGCGGGTCGTACCCGCCGGTGCGGTTCTCGTAGGCCGTGTCGACGCCCTGCGCGATGTCGGGGCTCTGCTGGCCGATGGAGACCTCGACGCCGCACGACTCGCCGTCGAAGCCCTTGGTCGAGGAGTCGTAGCCGATGCTCAGCACGGTGTCGCGCACGATGCGCGGAATCTCCACGTAGGCCTCGGTGGTCACCTCTCCGGCGACGTGCACCAGCCCGGTCGTGACCATGGTCTCGACGGCGACGCGGCTGCCGGGGTCCTGCTCCAGCATGGCGTCGAGGATCGCGTCCGAGATCTGGTCACAGATCTTGTCGGGGTGACCCTCGGTGACGGACTCGGACGTGAACAGGCGTGCGGACACCCGGTATCTCCTTCGTGGCAGCGGCTGCTGACTGACGGGCCCTGCGCGCAGGCGCGGGACCCGCACAGGCTCCGGCGAGTGTAGCCCTCGCTAGAGGATGGCCTGAACGGCGTCCCACACCGCGGCGGCGATGTCCTCCTTGGAGGCCGGGCCGGCGTCGACCACGTGCGAGGAGCCCTGGCGCAGGATGTGCACGGTGTTCTGGTCCTCGCCGAAGGTCTTGGACTCGCCGACCTCGTTGACCACGAGCAGGTCGCAGCCCTTGCGGCCGAGCTTGGCGCGGCCGTGCTCGAGCACGCTGGCCCCGTCGTCGCCTGTCTCGGCGGCGAAACCCACGATGACCGGCGAGGCGTCCTCACCTCGCGCCGCCACCAGACCCGCCAGGATGTCGGGGTTGCGCACCAGCTCTATCGTCGGGGCGGCGTCTGGGTCCCCGGGGTCGTGGGACTTCTTGATCTTGGTGCCCTGGTAGTCGCGCGGCCTGAAGTCGGCGACAGCGGCGGCCATGACGACCACGTCCGCGGTGTCGGCGGCCTTCATGACCGCTTCCTGCAGGTCGAGGGCGCTCTGGACGGGCACGACCGCCACACCGGGGGGCGGGGTCAGGGCGGCGTTCGCCGAGACCAGGGTCACGTCGGCGCCGCGTCGGGCTGCGACGGCCGCAAGGGCGTAGCCCTGCTTGCCCGAGCTGCGGTTCCCCAGGTAGCGCACCGGGTCCAGCGGCTCACGTGTGCCTCCGGCCGACACGACGACATGCCGCCCCGCGAGGGGAAGCCGCTGCGCGGCGCTCTGGGGTATGCCGCCGAGGCCGGACTGCGGGCCCCCGCCGGGGCGGTGGTGGGCGAGGATCCGCTCGCACACGGCATACAGCTCCTCGGGCTCGGGCAGCCGGCCGGGGCCCGTGTCCGCGCCGGTGAGCCGGCCCGATGCGGGCGGGATCACGTGCACGCCGCGTTCGGTGAGGGTGACGACGTTTGCCTGGGTGGCGGCGTGGTCCCACATCTCGGTGTGCATGGCCGGAGCCATGACCACTGGGCACCGGGCGGTCAGGAGCGTGGTGGTCAGCAGGTCGTCGGCCATGCCGGCCGCGGCCCTGGCGAGCAGGTCTGCGGTGGCCGGAGCCACGACGACGAGGTCCGCGCCCTGCCCTAGACGGACGTGCGGGACCTCGTGGACGGACGTCCAGACATCGGTCTGGACCGGCTTGCCGGACAGCGCCGACCAGGTCGGGGCGCCGACGAACTGCAGCGCCGCGGCGGTCGGCACGACGGTGACGTCGTGGCCCGCCTCGGTGAACAGGCGCAGCAGCGAGCACGCCTTGTAGGCCGCGATGCCTCCGCTGACCCCCAGGACGATGCGCACGCCGGTGTGCCCTGGCCCCCGGGAGTCCTGCTCAGCTCTCGATCGGCGTGGAGGTCAGCAGCCCCTCGTTGATCTCGCGCAGGGCGATCGACATCGGCTTCTCGTGCACCTGCGAGTCCACCAGCGGGCCGACGTACTCGAGCAGGCCCTCCTGCAGCTGGGAGTAGTACGCGTTGATCTGGCGCGCGCGCTTGGCGGAGTAGATCACCAGGGCGTACTTGGAGTCCGCCTTCTCGAGGAGGTCATCGATCGGGGGGTTGGTGATGCCGATGGGGTTGGCCACGGTTCCGGACACGGATGTCTCTCGATCTGTTGGGTGTGGTGGGGCGGTCAGTCAGTGGGATCGCATCAATGATACGAGTTGTTCGGCGGCATGCCGAACCTCGTCGTTGACGATGGTGGCGTCGAACTCCTTCGCGGCGGCGAGCTCGTGCCGCGCGGTGGCCAGCCTGGTCTCGCGCTCTTCCTCGGTCTCGGTGCCCCGGCCGACGAGCCGTCGGACCAGCTCGTCCCAGCTGGGCGGCGCGAGGAAGACGAAGAAGGCGTCGGGCATGGCCTCGCGGACCTGGCGGGCGCCCTGGAGGTCGATCTCGAGCAGGGCCATCCGCCCGGCGGCCAGCGCCTCCTCCACGGGCTTGCGCGGGGTGCCGTAGCTGGCCATGCCGTGCACGACGGCCGCCTCGAGCAGCTCACCTGCCTGCCTCATGCGCTCGAACTCGGCGTCGTCGACGAAGTGGTAGTGCACCCCGTCGGTCTCACCCGGGCGCGGCGTGCGGGTGGTCACTGAGACCGAGAGCCACACCTCGGGGAAGTTGTCGCGGATGTAGGCGGCGACGGTGCCCTTGCCGACGGCGGTCGGTCCGGCGAGGACGGCGAGGCGGTGCGGGCGGCTCACGCCTGGTCGAAGCGGGACAACAGGGCGGAGATCTGGTTCTGGCCGAGTCCGCGGACCCGCCTGCTCTCCGAGATGCCGACCTCCTGCATGATCTGGCGCGCGCGCACCCGGCCCACGCCAGGCAGCGACTCCAGCAGCGCCGAGACCTTCATCTTGCCCACGATGTCGTTGTCCTTGCCGTCGGCGATGACCTCGGACAGGGAGCCCTGCGCGTACTTGAGGCGGTTCTTGACGGCCGCGCGCTCGCGCCGAGCCACCGCGGCCTTCTCGAGGGCTGCGGCCCTCTGCTCCGGGGTCAGCGGGGGAAGGGCCACGGGAAGACTCCTCTGCGGTGCGGAAGGGTGGGTCTGGACCAATCGACTGCCTTTGGACTGTAGCAACGAGATGCCCTGACGCGCCCGTTGGGGCGGGCCGGCTCTGGGGCCTGCCGGCGGGCCGGGCCCGGGCATGACGGACCACCCACCGGCGGCCTTCCGCCAGGGTGCTGCAGCGCGGCGGGCGCCCTCGGCCAACCGATGATTCCGCCCTCGGCTAGCCGATCAGGTCGCGCAGGTTCGCCGCCGTCCGCGTGGCCCGTTCCCGCAGGGCGGACACGCTCGGCCCGGCCGAGAGGACCTCCCGGCTGGTGCTCGCCAGGACGTTGGGCAGGGCGGCCCCGAAGACGCGGCGCAGGTCCTCGGCCGTGCCGCCCTGGGCGCCCACGCCGGGGGCCAGCAGGGGCGCGTTGGCGGCCGCCAGGTCGAGGCCGAGCCGCTGCACGGCATCGCCGACGGTCGCGCCGACAACCATGCCCACGCTGCCCAGCTCGCCCCGCCTGGCCGCAGCAGTGTTGTCGGCCCGGGCTCCTGCGACCACGCCGCCGGCCACGGAGGCGCCCGCGCCCCCGGCATGCTGCACGGTGGGCCCCTCGGGGTTGGAGGTGAGCGCGAGCACGAAGACGCCCCGGCCGGTGCCGGCCGCGGTGTCGAGGGCGGGACGCAGCGAGCCATAGCCGAGGTAGGGGCTCAGGGTGACTGCGTCCGCGCGCAGGGGCGCGTTGTCGGTGAGGTAGGCCGCCGCATACGCCGCCATCGTCGAGCCGATGTCGCCGCGCTTGGCATCGAGGATGCTGAGGGTGCCTGCCTCGCGCAGCGCCGCGAGGGTGCGCTCCAGCACTGCCACCCCCGCCGAGCCGTGGACCTCGAAGAAGGCCGACTGTGGCTTGACCGCAGCGGCGACCCCGCCGAACGCCTCCACACAGGTCAGGGCGAAGGTCTCCAACCCGGCAGCGGTGTGCGGCAACCCCCAGTGGTCCAGCAGGCCCGGGTGCGGGTCGATGCCCACGCACAGCGGTCCCTGGCTGCGCATCGCGGCGCGCAACCGCGCCCCGAAGGTCGTCCCCGCCATCTCAGCCCAGCCTCCCGTGGGCGATGCCCACCACGTCGACGAATCGTTCGAACCCCTTGTCCTGCAACAGATCCCGCAGCTCACGGCCGACGCGCACCGGTGCCGTGGGGTCGTTGAAGGTGGCGGTCCCGACCTGCACCGCGCTCGCGCCGGCGGCGACCAGCTCCAGGGCGTCGCGCCCGGTGCGCACTCCCCCGACCCCGATGATCGGCACCGTCGGCAGTCGGCCCTCGAGCATCGCCGCCCGGACCTGCCAGATGGCGCGCACCGCGACCGGCCGCACTGCCGGACCCGACAGGCCGCCGGTCACGCCCCCGAGCTGGGGGCGCAGCAGGTCGGTGTCGATCACCATGCCCAGCAGGGTGTTGATCATGGTCAGCCCGTTGGCCCCGGCCTTGACCGCGGCCTGCGCGATCGTGACGATGTCGGTCACGTCGGGGGTGAGCTTGGCGAAGATCGGCATGTCGCGGGGCAGCTGCTCGCGGACGAGGGCGATGACCTTGGCGGAGGCCATGGGGTCGCACGCGAAGACCAGCCCGCGGTTCGCGACGTTCGGGCAGGAGATGTTGACCTCGACGCCGATGACCGCGTCGAACGCGGCGCTGGCCCGCAGTCTGGCCGCGACATCGGCGAACTCGCCGCTCGTGGAGCCGGCGATCGAGACCAGCGCCCTGGCCCCGGCCTTCTTGAGCCAGGCCAGGTCGTGGGCGACGAAGGCCTCGATGCCCGGTCCCTGCAGGCCGATGGAGTTGAGCATGCCGGAGGGCGTCTCGGCCATGCGCGGGGTCCCCCGGCCCGAGCGGGGCGCGGCCATGACCGACTTGGTCACGAAGGCCCCGAGCTCGGTGATGTCGAAGAAACGGTTGAGCTCCCTGCCGTTCGCCGCGCACCCCGACGCGGTCATCATCGGGCTGGGCAGCACCGCCCCCGAGAGGTCGACCGACATGTCGACGCCCGGTGCCGGCTGCGCCCCGCGCAGGGCCGCGAGGTCGGCGGCGTCGGCCACCGAGTGGCCAGGGTGACCAGGGTGGCCAGGGTCGCCGGGGTGGCCGGGGTGGCCGGGTTGACCGGGGCGCTGGGCCTGGCCCCGGAGGTCGCTGAACAGGCCCATCAGTGCCCACCCTCCCCCGGCGCGCCCAGTGTGTCGGTGGGCACGCGGCACCAGCCGTTCTCGAACGCGTCCCACCGCACGCGGTCGCCGCGGAAGACCGGGCCCTCCACACAGGAGCGCACCATGCGCGTCACCCCGTCGTTGCCCTCGACGGGCATCACACAGGTCATGCAGACCCCCACCCCGCAGGCCATGGACTCCTCGACGGCGACCTGGGCGACGGCGCCCTCGGCAGCCGCCACCTCGGTGATGGAGCGCAGCATCCCCATGGGTCCGCAGCCGTAGACGACACCGGCGCCGGTGCGGCGGATGATGTCGGGCAGGACGTCGGAGACCCAGCCGCGCTGACCCAGCGAGCCGTCATCGGTCGTGATCGTCACGCCGTCGGCGCAGCGCCTGGCCTCGAGCACGCCGAACAGCCGGGACTCACTGGCCGCACCGAGGACCATCTCGACCCGGCAGCCCCGCTCCCGCAGCGACTCCGCGAGCCAGAACAGCGGCGCGCTGCCGTACCCACCGCCGACGAGGATGGTCGGCACCGGCTCCTTGGGCAGCGGGAATGGCCGGCCGAGGGGACCCACGATGTCCACCTCGTCGTGGGCGCGCAGCCCCGCCAGCCACTGCGTCCCGGCGCCGTGCGCGGAGACCACCACGTCGACGGTCCCCCCGTAGGTTCCCGAGGGGCTGACCCGGTGGATGGAGAAGCAGCGCCGCAGGAGGTTTGCCGAGGTCGGGCCCCCGACGGCCAGGGCCACGAACTGCCCCGGGCGGGCGTGCTCGGCAACCCCGGGCGCCACGAAGGTGAGGTGGTGGTAGGCGCCGACCCTGCGCGTGGCGATGAGCTCGCCGGTCACCTGGACCACGCCCGCCCCCGGGCGCGCAGCCGTCGTGCTCACGCGCGGACCCCCCGCCCGTACAGGTCGAGGTCCCTCGCGTGCTCCTGGAGGGGCTTGACCCGGAGCTCGCCGTGCATCTGCGCCTCGATGCCCTGGACGGCGGCACCGAGCTCCTGGACGGTGGTGATGATCGGCTTGTCCATCGAGGTGGTGGCCGCGCGGATGGCGTACCCGTCGGCTCGGGCGTTCGGCCCGGACGGCGTGTTGACCACCATGGCGATCTCGCCGCTGAGGATGAGGTCGACGATGCTGGGCTCGTGCGCCGCCGACGCGTCGGGCTCGCCCCGCTCGGTCACCTTGCGAACCACCTGGGCGGTGATCCCGTTGCGGCGCAGCACCTCTGCGGTGCCGGTCGTCGCGACCAGGGTGAACCCGAGGTCAGCCAGCCGCTTCACCGGGAAGATCATGGCCCGCTTGTCGCGGTTGGCCACCGACACGAAGATGCGCCCGCGGGTGGGCAGCCCGCCGAAGGAGGCGAGCTGGCTCTTGGCGAACGCGGAGCCGAAGTCGTCGTCGATGCCCATGACCTCACCGGTCGAGCGCATCTCCGGGCCGAGCAGGCTGTCGACGACCTGTCCCTCGCGGGTGCGGAAACGCTTGAAGGGCAGCACCGCCTCCTTGACCGCCACCGGGGCGTGGCTCGGCATCCGGCCTCCGTCGCCGACCGGCGGGAGCATGCCCTCCGCCCTCAGCTCCGCGATGGTGGCGCCCAGCATGATGCGGGCCGCGGCCTTGGAGATCGGGACGCCGGTGGCCTTGGCCACGAACGGCACAGTGCGCGAGGCCCGCGGGTTGGCCTCGAGGACGTACAGCACGTCCTGGGCCAGGGCGAACTGCACGTTCATGAGGCCGCGCACGCCGATCCCCTGGGCCAGCTTCAGCGTGGCCACGCGGACCCGCTCGAGCTCCTCGTCGCCCAGCGTCACCGGCGGCAGGGTGCAGGCCGAGTCACCGGAGTGGATCCCGGCCTCCTCGATGTGCTCCATGATCCCGCCGAGGTACATCTCCTCACCGTCGTAGAGGGCGTCGACGTCGATCTCGATGGCGTCGTCGAGGAACCGGTCGACGAGGACCGGGTGCTCCGGGGAGGCGATCGTCGCGCGGGTGACGTAGCCGGCGAGCGTGTCGTCGTCATAGACGATCTCCATGCCGCGCCCGCCGAGCACGTAGGAGGGCCGCACCAGCACCGGGTACCCGATCTCGTGGGCCACCTCGACGGCCTCCGCCGCGCTGTATGCCGTGCCGTGCCGGGGCGCGGGCAGGCCCGCTTCGTGCAGCACGCGGCCGAAGGCGCCGCGGTCCTCGGCGAGGTGGATGGCCTCCGGCGAGGTGCCCACGATGGGGACGCCCTCGGCCTTGAGGGCCTTGGCCAGCCCGAGCGGCGTCTGGCCGCCGAGCTGGACGACCACACCGGCGATCGGGCCCACCTGCTTCTCGGCGTGGTAGACCTCGAGCACGTCCTCGAGGGTCAGCGGCTCGAAGTACAGCCGCGAGCTCGTGTCGTAGTCGGTGGAGACGGTCTCGGGGTTGCAGTTGATCATCACCGTGTCGTAGCCGGCGTCGCGCAGCGCGAACGACGCGTGCACGCAGGAGTAGTCGAACTCGACGCCCTGGCCGATCCGGTTGGGGCCGGAGCCGAGGATGAGCACGGCCGGCCGCTCGCGGGGCTCGACCTCCGTCTCCTCGTCGTAGGAGCTGTAGTGGTACGGCGTCTGCGCCGCGAACTCGGCAGCACAGGTGTCCACGGTCTTGTACACCGGCCGCACGCCCAGGGCGTGCCGGACACCGCGGACCACGGGCTCCGGCATACCGGTCAGGGAAGCGATCTGGCTGTCGCTGAAGCCGTGCCGCTTGGCCAGCCGCAGCAGCTCGGGGGTCAGCTGCGCGGCGTCCGCGACCCGCTGCGCGAGCTCGTTGACGAGCGCGATCTGGTCGAGGAACCACGGGTCGATGCCGGTGACCTCGTGCACCTCCTCCACCGAGAGGCCGCCGCGCAGCACCTGCTGGACGGTGACGATGCGCCCGTCGGTGGGCGTCCGCGCCTGCTCGAGCAGGGCCCGCGCCTCCTCGGTGCTCGGCTGCTCCCCCTCCCAGTGGAACGTCGACCCCGAGCGCTCGAGGGATCGCAGCGCCTTCTGCAGGGCCTCGGTGAAGTTGCGGCCGATCGCCAT
>DASULG010000133.1:0-6109 GCA_036278335.1 Pedococcus sp. | reverse complement strand
CGCCAAGAGCGCCCGGAAGGCCACACGAGGACAGCGTTGCGGCTGCCGCGGCTATGACTGCGGCCGGTGCCGCTAAGCGGTGACGTCCCACGCTTCCTCCCCTGTCCGCACGAGTCTGACGCGCCGACGGCCAAGGGGTGGCCCAATCCGCCAAGTCCGCCGGACGGCCTGTCCGTGCCGCTCTGTCTCTTCGCGGGCGTCCTTGCGCTGCGGTGGCATCCGGCCGCTTGACCGCTGGCCTTCGGGGCGGCCGCGTACACGGCATACATGCTGATCCAGTACGTCTGGGCCTGGAGTACGCAGCGTACGTCCCCGCCGCCGTCCTGCAGCTGGTGCTCTTCGTCCTCAGCGTGGTCCTGGCGGCGAGGGCGAGCAGCGCAAGGCCGTAGGCCCGCCGCCTGGGGGGCGTCGGCGCACACCCCGATCCCCGCCGAGTTCGCGGCGTCCCGCACGTTCTACTAGGTCAGCGGACGCCGCGCGGGCGGAACTGGATGGAGATCCGCGGCCCCACCGGCTTGGCGGTCTTGGGGATGCAGTGGTCCCAGGTGCGCTGGCACGAGCCACCCATGACGACCAGGTCGCCGTGGCCGAGCGAGAAACCGCGCGACTCGCCGCCACCTCGAGGGCGGAGCATCAGCGACCGCGCTGAGCCGACCGACAGGATCGCGACCATGGTGTCGAGGTTCTTCGCCCGGCCGATGCGGTCCCCGTGCCAGGCCACCGAGTCGCGGCCGTCGCGGTAGAGGCACATGCCCGCCGTGACGAACGGCTCGCCCAGCTCGGCCGCGTAGTGCCGGCTCAGCGCACTGCGCGCCTCGTCCAGGACGGGGTGGGGGAGCGCCTCATCCTCGCCGTAGAACTTCAGCAACCGCGGGACGTCGACCATGCGCTCATACATCTCCCGACGCTCCGCGTGCCACGGCACCGCGTGGTGCAGCAGGTCGAAGAGCTCGTCGGCGCCCGCGAGCCAGCCCGGCCGGTAGTCGACCCAGGCACCCCGGGTCAACACCGTGCGCTGCAGACCGGTGGCGAGCTCCTGCAGTTCGAGGTGGTCGGCGGTGTCGAGGAGGGAGCCCTGGAGTGCCATGCCCATGCGCGTCAGCATACGCCACATTCGAACAGGTGTTCTATATCCTCGCGACGGTTTCCTCGGGCTGGGACATCCACGGTGGAGGGCACCCGGTGAGCGGGCGGGGGTGGGACTTTGGGCTCTCCCGGAGCGCGCGGGACACGCCTAGCGTCGAGACACACCGCCGGACCGCGACCGCGACAGACCCTCTTTCTCCGCGCCAGGACCGGCTGCCGACAGGAGGACCGCCATGCCCCCTCACTGCGACTCACTCGACGGCCCCGTGGTCACTGCTGCGCGACGGGCCCTCGACGCCGACGACGTCGAGCTCGTCCTGCCCTACGTGCCCGAAGAGGCAGAGGCCGAGGTTCGCGTCGTCTTCGGCGAGGTGCGCGATGCCCGCGTGCTGGGCGGCCAGGCCCGGAACGTCGCGGACCGGCACTTCTACGAGACCGTCGTCCGCCTGCACCGGGCCGGCGAGGGCGCGCCGTACACCGGGCTCAAGCCCGAGGGGACGCCCACAGGGCCGGTCATCCCCCTGGCGGAGCGCGCGGTACTGACGGGCGAGCCGGACGAGGTGACCAGGTTCCTGGCATCGGAGCTCACCGAGGAGGTCGAGCGCCGTCTCGCTGAGGTGCACAGCCTTGCCGGCGCGAGGGAGCGCTCGGTCGCCGATGCGCGCCGCTACGTCGAGGCGATGCTGGGGTTCGAGGTCTACTGCCACACCGTCTACAAGAGCCTGCATGCCGCGGTGCACTCCGAGGCAGAAGGCGCCCAGGCGGCTGCGCACCACCACGGCTAGGCCGCGTCCCCCTCGCCCAGCCGCGGCAGCACCGTCGGGTTCTTCCTGCGCAGGGCCGAGCCCACCCGGCCCATTCGGCGACGGCCGCGCACACGCGGGCACCCGGCATACCGGCTTTCGGGTCCCGGCAGGAGAGAATGGGGCCATGCCCCTGTACCGCGACGAGGCGATCGTCCTGCGCACCCAGAAGCTGGGTGAGGCCGACCGCATCGTCACCCTGCTGACGCGCACCCAGGGCAAGGTGCGCGTGGTCGGCAAGGGCGTGCGGCGCACCAAGAGCCGCTTCGGCGCGCGGCTCGAGCCGGCCATGATGGTCGACCTGCAGTGCTACGAGGGCCGCAGCCTCGACACCGTGACCCAGGCCGAGACGCTGGCGAGCTGGGGCGAGGTGCTGGCTCGCGACTACACCACCTACACCGCGGCGACCGCGATGCTCGAGACCGCTGACCGGCTCACCGAGGAGCGCGAACCGTCGGTGCAGCAGTACCTCCTGCTCGGCGGCGCGCTGCGCTCCATGGCCGAGGGCGCCCATGATCCCGGCCTGGTCCTCGACGCCTACCTGCTGCGCGCCCTGGCGATCGCCGGCTGGGCGCCCAGCTTCCACGACTGCGCGCGCTGCGGTGCCGAGGGCCCGCACCGCGCGTTCAACCTCGCCGCCGGCGGCACGGTGTGCCCGGTATGCCGCCCACCCGGCTCCGCGGCGCCGGCGCCGGAAACCCTCGAGCTCCTCGCGGCGCTGCTCGCCGGCGACTGGGCGGTGGCCGACGCCTCGGACGTCCGGCACCGCCGGGAGGGCACCGGGCTGGCGACGGCGTTCCTGCAGTGGCACCTCGAGCGTGGGGTGCGCTCCCTGCGCCTGGTCGAGCGCCGTGATCCCAGCGCACCACCGCCTGCCCCGCAGCCGCGGGTGGAGGCCCAGGCATGAGCGGTCCCTACGCGCGGCCGTTCGCGCACCCGAGCGGCGCCGTGCCGCCGAGTCTGCCCTCCGCCCTGGTGCCCAGCCATGTCGCGATCGTCATGGACGGCAACGGCCGTTGGGCCAACCAGCGGGGCCTGCCGCGCACCAAGGGCCACGAGGCGGGCGAGGCCGCCCTGCTCGACGTGGTGGCCGGGGCCATCGAGGTCGGCGTCACCCACCTGTCGGCCTACGCGTTCTCCACGGAGAACTGGAAGCGCAGTCCTGACGAGGTGCGCTTCCTGATGGGCTTCAACCGCGACGTGATCCGCCGTCGCCGCGACCAGCTGCACGACTGGGGGGTGCGGATGCGCTGGGTGGGTCGCCGCCCCCGGCTGTGGGGGTCGGTCATCAAGGAGCTCGAGGTCGCCCAGGAGCTGACGAGGAACAACACCGGGCTCACGCTCTACTTCTGCGTCAACTACGGCGGCCGCGCCGAGATCGCCGACGCGGTGCAGCGGATCGCCGAGGAGGTGCGCGCGGGAAGGCTGAAGCCGAACAGCATCGACGAGCGCACGATCATGCGGCACCTCAACGAGCCGGACATGCCCGACGTCGACCTCTTCGTGCGCAGCTCTGGCGAACAGCGCACGTCGAACTTCCTGCTGTGGCAGAGCGCCTACGCCGAGATGGTCTTCCAGGACACCCTGTGGCCCGACTACGACCGCCGGCACCTGTGGCAGGCGATCCAGACCTATGCCGAGCGCGACCGGCGCTACGGCGGCGCGGTGGACCTGCCCACGGCCTAGCACTCTCGGCCGCTGGTGTGCGCCAGCCTGAGAGGCGGGGCGGTCAGCTGGCGCAGCTCGCGCAGGTGCCGAAGATCTCCAGGGTGTGCTGGACGTCCGAGAACCCGTGCTCGGTGCTGACCTTGTGTGCCCACAGCTCGACGGCTGGGCCCTCGACCTCGACCGTCTTGCCGCACTCCCGGCACACGAGGTGGTGGTGGTGGCCCGTGCTGCAGGCGCGGTAGACCGCCTCGCCCTCGGCGGTGCGCAGCATGTCGATCGCGCCGTCGGCGGCCATCACCTGCAGCGTCCGGTAGACGGTGGCGAGGCCGACGCGCTCGCCGGCGTCGCGAAGCAGCGCGTGCAGCTCTTGAGCGGAGCGGAACTCCTCGACGTCGGCGAGCACGGCAGCGACGGCCGCGCGCTGGCGGGTGGGGCGGCGTCCTGAGTCGGTGGCGGTGGTCCTGGCGTCGGACATCAGCGCTGGGCCTCCTGGCGCGGTGGCGTGACGGGGTCGGTGCTCCGGACGGCCCCGGCCCCGTGCTCGTCGTAGTGGCCCTCGTGGGCCGCGTGCAGGTGACCGTCGTGCACGTAGTCGACGTGGTCCTTGTGGGGGATCGCCTCGTGGCCGCAGTCGACCCCGTGCTCGTGCTGGTGCCCGTCGGCCCGCCGGTGCTGGTGTGCCCGGTAGCGGGCCACTGCACCGGTGCCGAGTGCGGCGGCGACGAACGCCGCGATGGCCAGCAGCACGATCGTGCCTCCTGAGGGCGTCTCGGCGTAGAAGGAGATGATGACGCCGCCGACGCTCGACACGACCCCGACCAGCACCGCCCAGCGGATGGACGCGCGGAAGCTGCGGCCGAGCAGCTGGGCGGTGGCGTTGGGGATGATCATCAGCGCGCTGATGAGCAGCAGCCCGACGACGCGCATCGACACCACGACCGTGACGGCCGTCAGCACCGCCAGGGCGATGTTCAGCCCGGTGACGGGCATGCCGCTCGCCCGGGCGTACTCCTCGTCGTTGGCCACGGCGAACAGCCAGGGCCTCAGCAGGGCGGTCGAGACCAGGACGACGACGGCGAGCCCGGCGAACACCCACAGGTCGGCCGTGTTCGCGGTCGTGATCGCCCCGAAGAGGTATGCCGTGAGGTTGGCGGGGCTGCCGCTCGACGACTTGGCGATGATGACCACGCCGGCGGCGATGCCGCCGTAGAACATCACCGCGAGGGCCACGTCGCCGCTCGTGCGTCCGCGGGCCCGGATCAGCTCTATGGCCACGGCCGCGCCGACTGCGGCGACCAGGGCGGTGAGCACCGGGGCGGCACCGGTGAGGACGCCGACGGCCACGCCGGCCAGGGCGACGTGTCCCATACCGTCGCCGATGAGGGACAGGCGGCGCTGGACGAGGAAGACGCCCACCAGCGGTGCGGCGATGCCGACGAGCAGGGCGGCGACGAGCGCCTGGCGCATGAAGTCGAGCGCGAGCAGCTCAGCCATGGTGGCCTCCGGACCGGGGGTCGAGGGGGCCGGCGGCGGGGGCGCCCGGCAGCGCGGGCTGGGCGACGTCGAGCTCCTCGGCGTGGTGGTGGCCGTGGAAGGCCAGGTCCGCGCCAGCGCTGACGGTGGCGAACGCGTCGGGCGTCCCGTCGAAGGCGATGCGCCCCCCGGAGACGAGGACGATGCGGGTCACGATGTCGGCGAGCGCCTCGAGCTCGTGCGTGACGATGACCATGGTCGTGCCGCGGTCGACCAGCCTGGCGAGCACCTGCGCCAGGACCTCCTGGTTGGCGGTGTCCACCCCGGCGGTGGGCTCGTCCATCACCAGGACGTCGGGGTTGGCCGCGAGGGCCCGCGCAATGAGGACGCGCCGCTGCTGGCCGCCGGACAGCGTGCTGACGTCGGCTTCGGCCCGGTCGGCGAGCCCCACGACCTCGAGGCACTGACGGATGATCAGCGCGTCGGCGGGAGCGCCCAGGCTTGGCCGCCACCACCGGCGGTGCGCCAGCCGGCCGACCGCGACGATCTCCTCGACCGTGGCGCGCACCGAGGCAGACAGGGTGTGCCGCTGCGGGACGTAGCCCAGGCGGGGGTGGTCCTCGAAGTCCTCGCGGGGGACACCGAACAGCCGGGCCTCGCCCCCCAGCTGCTCGCTCAGGCCGAGGAGGCCCTTGACGAGCGTGGACTTGCCGGAGCCGTTGGGTCCGAGGAGGGCAACCACCTCGCCCGGGGCGATGGACAGGGTGACGTCGCGCACGACGACCGCGTCGGCATACCCGAAGGACGCGTGCTGGAGCTCGATGACCGGCGGAACGGCCACCACCCGCGCGGGTGCTGCCGCCGCCGTGTTCACCGGCACTCCTGGCCGGCGCGCAGGGTCTGGAGGTTGGCCCGCATCACGGCGAAGTAGTCGTGGCCTGCGGACTCGTCGGTCAGCCCCTCCAGCGGGTCGAGCACCGCGAGCCGAGCGCCGGTCTCGCGGGCGAGGGTCTCGGCTACCTCGCGGCTGACGAGGGTCTCGGCGTAGATGGTGCGCACCCCCTCATCCTTGACAGTCG
>DASULG010000132.1:0-8934 GCA_036278335.1 Pedococcus sp. | reverse complement strand
GGGCCACCGCCGTCGGGGCCCTGATGGGCGGCCGAGACCGACACGAACACGGCCGGGTCGCCGGTCACCGAGGCGGTGACGCCGCCGACGCAGGACTTGATCTGGCGGTGCCAGTGCACGTCCGAGTCGTCGAGCATGGCGTTGCGGCGGCCGTGGACGGTGCCGTCCTGGCTGACCTCGCACTTGAGGAACACGTTGACCAGGCGGCCGTCGAGGTCCGTCCAGTGCGGGCGCTCCGGCAGGTCGAGGCCCGCGCTCTTGATGGCCTCCCAGATGCCGTCCTGGTCGAGGGCGTCCTGCATGACCGAGTGGCCTATGCGGTAGCGCCCGCCGATGCCGCGGGTGTTGCCGACGACGACGACCTGCGCCTGGTCGAGCTCGACGCCCGAGGAGCAGGAGGCGACCGAGGAGTAGAGGTCCCGGTTGTGCATGACGTCCGCGTCGTTCGGCATCTCGATCTCGCCGAGCGCGACGGCGACGCCGAGGCCCGTCGTGCCGTTGGACAGGTCCATCGACTCGTGGGTGTGCTCGGTCCAGACCTTCATCCCGCGGGACTTGGCGTCGCGGATGGTGTGGATGGTGAGCAGCGGGGTCTTGGTCTGCACGTAGTGCACGTCCGCGGTGTCGGTGATGCCGGCCTTCTCCATGGCTGCCTTCACGCCGTCCGCGACCTTCTTGACCATGGCGACGTAGCCGATCTCCTCCGGCTTGATCGGCTCGCTCATGGCGAAGCCGACCGTCAGGCGCAGGTCGTCGGACTTCTCGGCCTGGTCGGCCGGGATCGTCGCGAAGATGGTGGCGTGCGGGCTGATGACGCCGTCGGTTCCACCGGACCACACGATCGGGACCTGGCGGACCTGGTCTTCCGGGGCGCCCTTGGCGGTGAGGACCTCGCGGAAGGCGCGGTCGGCGATGATGCGGGTGTAGTCGTTCACCCCGCCGTTGCCCTCGGTCTTGCCGATGATGGCGACGACGCGGTCGGCCTCCATGACCCCGTCGTCGATGAGCTTGGCAAGCTCGGAGGCGTCCGCGACGCTGTGGATCGGGACCTTGCGGACCTCAATGGGCTCGGGCACGGTCGTTCATCCTTCCGGTTGGTGGTGCTGTGCTGGTGCGGTGCTGGTGGGGTGCTGGTTCAGGCGGTCGGGGCTGCGGAGGTGGAGTCGTGCTCGATGATGGTCCCGACGCTTCCGTCGAGGGCCTCGGTGATCCGGTCGAGCGCGGTGATGATGCTGCGCTGGCCGCCGCTGCGCACGAAGCGCAGCGCCGCCTCGACCTTGGGCCCCATGGAGCCGGAGGCGAAGTGGCCCTGCGCGGCATACTCCTCCATCTCGCTGAGGGTGACCTGCCCGACGGGGCGGGCGTCGGGGCTGCCGTAGCCGATGATCGCGTTCTCGACGTCGGTGGCGATGACGAGGGCGTCAGCCTCGACAGAGCGCGCGAGGACGGCCGCGGTCAGGTCCTTGTCGATGACGGCCTCGATGCCGCGGACCTTGCCCTCCTCCGTGCGGATCACGGGGATGCCACCGCCGCCGGCCGCCACGACGACGTAACCGGCGTCCATGAGGGTGAGCAGGGTGTGGGTCTCGAGGACCTCGAGCGGCTCGGGCGAGGCGACGACGCGCCGCCAGCCCTTCTCGCCGCGGTCCTCCCAGGTCTGGCCGTGCTCGATGAGCACCTGGGCCTGGTCGTAGGGCAGGAACCGGCCGATGGGCTTGGTGGGGTTGGTGAACCCGGGGTCGTCGGCGTCGACGAGGGTGCGGGTGATCAGCGCCGCGCACCGGCGGTCGACGCCCCGGACGGCCAGCGACCACTCGAGCGTGTCCAGGATGGTGAAGCCGATGGTGGCCTGCGTCTGGGCGCCGCACCAGTCCAGCGGCACGGGCGGCACGACGTGCGCGGCGAGCTCGTTCTTGACGAGCAGGTTGCCGACCTGGGGGCCGTTGCCGTGTGTGAGCACGACGTCGTGGCCACCCGCGACGAGGCCTGCGATGTGCTCCATCGCGCGCCCGATCGCGTGGCGCTGCTCCTTGGGAGCGGCGCTGCCGTCCGGGCCGGTCATGGCATTGCCGCCGAGCGCGACGAGGACCCTCATGCACACCTCCGTTGGTCTAGGGCGTGAGCCTAGGGACGAATGGGCCCTCTCGCGTTGGCACCTCCTGCCCAACGCCGGGCCCGCAGTTGGCAGATGTATGCCGTGCCCGTCGGTTCGGGTGAACCGTGCCGACCCCGTGTCCGCCCGGGCCGGCTCAGCTCTGGCCGAGCCGGCGGTAGCGCTCGAGCCGGGTCTTGAGCCGGGTGCCGGGGTCCATGCGCGCCAAGGTGGCCAGCTCGTGCTGGATCGACTGCGACATGCGCAGGCAGAACTCCTCGGGCTCGTCGGCGGCGTCGGGATGCTCGGCCACGATCCGGTCCACGATCCCGTCGTGCAGCAGGTCGAGGGAGCGGACCCGCTGGCTCTCGGCGAGCTCGGGCGCCCGGCTGGTCTCCCGGTAGAGGATCGCCGAGGCGCCCTCCGGGGGCAGCGGCGAGAGCCACGAGTGCTGCGCGCAGATGACCCGGTCGGCGGGCATCACCGCCAGGGCCCCGCCGCCGGTGCCCTGGCCCAGGAGCACGCACAGCGTGGGGGCGTCGAGGGTGACCAGCTCGGCGAGGCAGCGGGCGATCTCGCCGGCCATGCCGCCCTCCTCCGCCTCCTTCGACAGCGCGGCCCCAGCGGTGTCGATGACGCTGACCAGCGGCAGGCCGAGCTCGTGGGCCAGCCGCATGCCGCGGCGGGCCACGCGAAGCCCCTTGGGGGAGAGCGGGTCCTCGAGGGTCTGGCCTCGGCGGTCCTGGCCCAGGACAACACAGGGCGCGCCGCCGAAGCGGGCCAGGGCCATGAGCATGCCGGGGTCGTACTCTCCCTGCCCGGTGCCGTGCAGCGGCAGCACGTCGGTGGCACCGAGGCGCAGCAGGGCCCGCACGCCGGGCCGGTCCTCCCGGCGCGAGCGGGTGATGGACTCCCACGCCGGCACGTCAGGCAGCTGCTCCCTGGGCAGCTCGGGCACGTCGGGCAGGTCCTCGCGCGGCCCCATGAGCACGTTCAGCGCGCGCTCGGCGACGTCGGCGAGCGCCTCGACGGGCAGCACGGCGTCGATCAGCCCGTGCTCGAAGAGGTTCTCGGCCGTCTGCACGCCCTCGGGGAAGGGCTGCCCGTAGAGCGCCTCGTAGACGCGGGCTCCGAGGAAGCCGACCATCGCCCCGGGCTCGGCGACCGTCACGTGGCCCAGGGAGCCCCAGGACGCGAAGACCCCACCCGTCGTGGGGTGGCGCAGGTAGACCAGGTAGGGCAGGCCGGCCTGCTTGAACGCCTGGCAGGCGGCACTGATCTTCACCATGCCGACGAAGGCCGGGGTGCCCTCCTGCATCCGCGTGCCGCCCGAGGAGGGGGCAGCGAAGAGCGGCAGCTCCTCCCGCATCGCCCGCTCGAACGCGAGCACGATCCGCTCCGCGGCGACGCTGCCGATCGAGCCGGCCAGGAAGCGGAACTCCCCGGCGATCAGCGCCACCCGCCGCCCGCGGATGGTGCCCTCGCCGGTCACGATGGACTCGTCGGTCCCGGCCTTCACCGCCGCGGCGGTGAGCTCGGCGGCATACGGGCTGTCCGGGACGGTGGGCTGCACCGGTGCCTGGTCCCACGACCTCCAGCTGCCCTCGTCGAGGACGGTGTCGAGGAGCTCCAGGGCGCCGAGCCGGCGGGGCTTCTCGCCCATCAGCCCGCCGCCCCGTCCTGCTCGTCGAGCCACGCCCGCACGGAGTCGTTGTGCTCGCCGAGGGCCGGGGGGGCAAGGTGCTTCTCGCGGCCTCCGGCAAAGGCGTTGTCGTCGAAACGGATCGGCGGCCCGGGGATCTCGATGCTGCCGAGGACTGGGTGGTCGATGTCGAGCACGAGGCCCTGCGAGCGGGTCTGGTCCCAGTCGTAGACACGGTCGAGCGTGCGCACCTCGCCGGCGGGGACCCCGATCTGTTCCAGGGTCGCGAGCAGCTCGGCCAGGGTGCGGTCGGAGAACGCGGCGTTGACGGCGGCGTTGACCGCGTCGCGGTTGGCGACCCGCTCGCGGTTCGTGGCCATGCCCGGGCCCTGCGGGTCGAGGCCGAACGCGGTCGCGAGCTTGACCCAGAGGCCCTCGCTGCCGCAGGCGATCTGGAGCATGCCGTCCTGGCAGGTGAACAGCCCGTACGGGGTGATCGAGGGGTGGTGGTTGCCCTGCGCGCGGGGGACCTCGCCAGCCACCGTGTAGCGGGTGCCCTGGAAGGCGTGCACCCCGACGATGGCCGCGAGCAGCGAGGTCCGCACCACGCGGCCGCGGCCGGTGGTGTGCCGCTCGTGCAGGGCGGTGACGACGCCGTAGGCGCCGTACATGCCCGCGAGCAGGTCGCCGATCGGGACGCCGACGCGGGTGGGCTCCTCCGGGGAGGGCCCGGTCAGCGACATCAGGCCGGCCTCGCCCTGGGCGATCTGGTCGTAGCCGGCCCGGCCGCCCTGTGGGCCGTCGTGGCCGAAGCCGCTGATCGACAGGACGACCAAGCGCGGGTTGATCTCGTGCAGGCGCTTGACGGAGAAGCCGAGTCGGTCGAGCACGCCGGGACGGAAGTTCTCGATGAGCACGTCGCCGTGGCGCACCAGGCGCGAGAGGGTGTCCCTGCCGTCGTCGGACTTCAGGTCGAGGGTGACCGACTCCTTGTTGCGGTTGCACGACAGGAAGTACGTCGAGATCGGGTCGTGCTCGGGCCCCACGAACGGCGGGCCCCAGCCGCGGGTGTCGTCGCCCGTGCCCGGGGTCTCGACCTTGATGACGCGGGCGCCCATGTCCCCCAGCATCATTCCCGCGTGCGGCCCCGCGAGGGCGCGGGACAGGTCGATGACGGTGGTGCCGTCGAGGGGTCCGCTCACGGTGTGCTCCTGGTTGTGTACCGGGCCGAAGACCGGGTATGCCGTGTGCCGAGCCTAGGTGCGGCGGCCGGGCAGGACGTTGGCATCCCGCGATGTCCCGCAGGGCGATCCGCTGTCAGATGTTGCCCGGCGGTGCGCCTACCTCAGGATCTTCGGGCTCGGGACCTTCGCCCCTAGGGGGGTACCCAACCGAAGACGACCATCAAATGGCATCGAACAGTCGCTGATGCCTCGGCTGAGGTCTATCGGCCGAGCACCTGCCAACCCCTGGGAGGTGTCAGAGCGGTGAAGCGAGTCGTGGTTGACCGCTTCGGCGGCCCCGAAGTCCTACGAGTGGTGACCGCCGACAAGCCGCGACCGGGCCTTGGCGAGGTCTGTGTCAGGGTATTGGCCGCGGGCGTGTCCTTGACAGACGCCCAACTGCGCGCCGGCACCTACCTGGGGGTGCCGAGACCGCCATTCACACCGGGTTATGAGCTGGTTGGTGTCGTCGACGAGGTCGGCCCGGGTTGCTCGCGGCTGGAGACCGGCGACCGGGTCGCCGCGCTGACCGCCTACGGCGCCTACGCTGAGTACGTCTGTGTGCCGGAGGCGGAGGTGGTCGAGGTTCCCGCGGACCTGGACCCGGCCGAGGTCGTGGGTCTGGTCCTGACCTACGGGACCGCCTACCAGATGATGCACCGCCTGGCGAAGGTGCAGAGCGGCGAGTCGTTGCTCGTGCACGGCGCGGCCGGTCGCGTGGGTGTCGCGGTCCTCGAGCTCGGGGCACTGGCCGGGCTCCGCCTCTACGGCACCGCGTCCGCTGAGGACCGCGCCGCGGTAGAGCGGTTCGCCGCGGTGGCGATCGACTACCGCAACGAGGACTTCCTGGCACGGGTGCGGGAGCTGACCGGCGACGGGGTGGACGTCGTGCTCGATGGGATCGGGGGCATGACGTCCTTGCGTTCCTTCCGCGCGCTCCGGCCGGGTGGGCGGCTGGTCGTGTACGGCCACTACGCGATGCTCGAGCGAGGGCGAACCAGCTGGCGACGGTGGGCGGCGGGCTGGGCCGAGTGGTACGGGACGACCGCGGCCGTCTCGCTGTGGGGGCTGCTCGATCCTCGACGGCGGGTGATGGCCTACCGGATCCAGAGGTTGCGCGACAGCCGGCAATGGCTGCCGGTGGCCGGACGCCGTCCGGCGCGGCTGGTGGGCGGCGGTCCCCGCAACCCCGCGTGGTTCCGAGAGGACCTGACCGTGCTGATCGAGCTACTCCGCGCGGACAAGATCCACCCCGTCGTGGCCGAGCGCCTGCCGCTGTCCGAGGCGCGTCGCGCGCACGAGCTGCTCGCACAGTCAGCGGCGAAGGGCAAGATCGTCCTGGTGCCGTAGCCGGGAGGTTCGCCCGATGGCTCTCGAGATCCCGACCAGCCCCGTGGCGGGCGCCGTCTTCGACGGAGCTGCACGGGCGCGCTACCTGCCCATCGCCGAGCACGGCTTGATCGGCGACCTGCACACCGTCGCGCTCGTCGGCACCGACGGCACGATCGACTGGTACTGCTGCCCGCGCTTCGACTCGCCGAGCGTGTTTGCCGCGCTCCTCGACGCCGACCGAGGGGGCCGGTTCCGCATGGTGCCCGAAGATGACGGCTGGACCTCGAAGCAGCTGTACCTGCCTGACACCAACGTGCTGATCACCCGCTTCTTGACGCCCGGAGGAGTGGGCGAGGTGCACGACTTCATGCCTCCTGCCCGCGCCGGGGCGGCGGCGCACCGCCAGCGCGTGATCCGTCGAGTACTCGTCGTGCGCGGCCGGATGGACTTCCTCATCGAGGTGGCCCCGCGCTTCGACTACGCGCGCGCCCGTCATGAGGTGGTGCTCCACCCGCACGGCGCACTGTTCCACTCGCCCCAGCTGGAGCTGGGCCTTTCGACAGACTGCCGGCTCGAGATCGTCGAGGGCCGGGACGTCCGCGCCCACATCAGCGTCCGCGCCGGCGAGACGGCCACCTTCGTGCTGGAGCGCATCGACCCCGGTGGTGTGCCGGCGCCCTTCACCGACGACGCCGTCGCCGCCGAGTTCGACGCCACCGTGGCGTTCTGGCGGGGCTGGCTGCGCCGCTCGCGCTACGGCGGACGCTGGCGGGAGATGGTGCACCGCTCGGCACTGACACTCAAGCTGCTCACCTACGCCCCCACCGGCGCCATCGTGGCCGCTCCCACCACCAGCCTGCCCGAACAGATCGGCGGCGCGCGCAACTGGGACTACCGCTACACCTGGATGCGGGACTCCGCCTTCTCCCTCTACGCGCTGCTCAGACTCGGGTTCACCGAGGAGGCTGCCGCGTTCATGCAGTGGCTGGAGGGTCGAGTGCGCACCGGCGCCGACCGTGAGTCCGGGCCGTTGCAGATCATGTACGGCATCGACGGCCGCGAGGAGCTGCCAGAGGAGGAGCTGGCGCACCTGGAGGGCTACATGGGCTCCGCGCCGGTGCGCATCGGCAACGCCGCGGCGACCCAGCTCCAGCTGGACATCTACGGCGAGCTGATGGACTCCCTCTATTTGTGCAACAAGCACGGGCTGCCGATCTACCAGGAGGGCTGGACCGCACTCACCCGAAACCTCGAGTGGCTGATGGAGCACTGGGACCAGCCCGACCAAGGCATCTGGGAGACCCGCGGCGGCCGCCGGGACTACACCCACTCGCGGCTGATGAGCTGGGTGGCGGTCGAGCGCGCGATTAGGGTCGCGCTTCAACGCGGCCTGCCCATCGACCTGCTGCGCTGGATGGCCGTCCGCGACCGGATCTACACCCAGATCACCGAGCGTGGGTGGCATCCCGGCCGCCGGGCGTTCGTCCAGCACTTCCAGACCGACGCGCTCGACGCCTCCGTGCTGTTGATGCCGCTGTGCAAGTTCATCGCACCCACCGACCCGCGCTGGCTCTCGACGCTGGACGCCATCACCGCGGAACTGGTCTCCGACAGCCTGGTCTACCGCTATCGCGCTGACACCTCCCCCGACGGACTCGCCGGCCAGGAGGCAACCTTCTCGATGTGCTCGTTCTGGTGGGTGGAGGCGCTTGCCCGGGCCGGCCGTCTGAGCCAGGCACAGCTGGCCTTCGAGAAGATGCTGACCTACGCCAATCACGTCGGCCTGTACTCGGAGGAGATCGGGCCGACCGGCGAGCAGCTCGGCAACTTCCCCCAAGCCTTCACGCACCTGGCCCTGATCAGCGCCGCCTACAACCTCGACCGCCAGCTCGGGTGAAGCCCTCGCGCGCTGCCGCTGCCAGCACACCGCGAGTCGTCGGCCCGATATTCGAGCACGGCCAGCTCGCCGCCCCGCGGCATGCACCCCTGTCGGCGGGCTTCGAGCGGACCGCGCCGCGTGGCTCACTCCGCTCAGAGCCAGTCGACGTCGGCCGCCGTCTTGCCCTCGGCGAGGCGGGCGTAGCCCGGACCACGGTCGAAGAATGGCTCTTCCGGGCGCTCGGCACGCAGCCGCTCGCGCAGGCTGTCGGACGCCGCGGTGTCGACCACCGGCTCGTCCTTGGTGCCCGAGGCGACCACGCCGTAGTCGCGGCGCGCCCCCTCGAAGGAGACCTTGCCCCAGCGGAGGTCGCGCTCGACCTCGTCGTAGGGGCGCTCGAGCGGGTCGCCCCAGCCGCCGCCACCGGTCGTGCGGATCCGGATGACCTGGCCGGCCTTCACGGGCTCGTTGTCGGCGAGGGCGTCGACCTCCCGCTCCTCGGGGCCGCCGAGGTCGACGGTCACCTGGAACGACTGGCCCGCCTTGCCGCCCTTGACGCCCCAGCAGGCGAGGATCGAGCGGTCGGCGATGGACATGAAGTTCGCGTCCTTGAGCATCCGGATGTGCTTCTCGTAGCCGAGGCCGCCGCGGGAGCGGCCCGCACCACCGGAGTCGACGGCGAGACCGAGGCGCTCGACCAGGAACGGGAAGCGGCTCTCGGTGACCTCGGTCGGCAGGTTCCGGGAGTCGGGGACCACGTGGATGG
>DASULG010000131.1:0-4633 GCA_036278335.1 Pedococcus sp. | reverse complement strand
CCTCGCCGCGGTCCTCCTCGGCGCCGGCACCGCCATGGTGTACCCCACCCTGCTCGCCTCCATCGGCGACGTCGCCCACCCGGCCTGGCGGGCCCGTTCCGTGGGCATCTACCGGCTCTGGCGCGACGGCGGCTTCGCCGTCGGCGCACTCCTGGCGGGCGTGGTCGCCGACGCCCTCGGGGTCCGAGCAGCGGTGTGGACCGTCGCGGGGCTCACTGCCGCCTCGGGTGTCGTCGTCGCGGTGCGGATGTACGAGACGCACCACAGACCGCAGGCCACGGACGCGGGCAAGACAGATGCGGAGGAGGCCCGTCATGGGTGACCGCGCCGCCAAGAACGCGCTCTACGCCGAGTTCGCCGCCGTCGGCAAGGTCCTCGGCAGCGCCAAACGCCTCGAGCTGCTCGACCTGCTGGCCCAGGGCCCGCGCAGCGTCGAGGACGTGGCCGCCGCTGCGGACCTGGGCATGAGCACCTGCTCGGCGCACCTGCAGACCCTGCGCGAGGCCGGGCTGGTCGACACCAGGCGGGAGGGCAAGCGTGTCTACTACTCGCTGGCCGGGGACGACGTGGGCGGCCTATGGGCCCACCTGCGACAGGTCGCCCAGCGGCACCGCCCGCACACCGAGCTCGCCCGCCGCGCCTACCTCGGCCCCGACGACACGACCGCCGTCGACACCGACGAGCTGCTGGCCCGCCTCGCCGCCGGCGACACCGTGGTCCTCGACGTGCGCCCCTCCCCGGAGTACGCCGCCGGCCACCTGCCCGGCGCCCTCCACATCCCCCTGGACGAACTCGCCGACCGGCTCGCCGAGCTGCCGAGCGACACCGAGATCGTGGCCTACTGCCGCGGGCAGTACTGCGTGCTCGCCCACGACGCCGTGCGGCTGCTGAGCGGCCACGGCCTGCAGGCCCGCCGGGCAGCCGAGGGCATGCTCGAGTGGCGGGTCGCCGGCCTGCCGGTCGAGGCCGGCGCCGCCTGAGCCCAGCCGCGGCGGAGGCCCGTGGAGGCGGGACAGCCGATGGAGGCGGGACAGCCGATGGAGGCGGGACGGCCGGTGGGCGACGGGGAGGTGCCGCTCAGCTGACCGGTGCGGAGCCGAGGGACTGCAGTGCCGCGGTCAGGCGGGTGCGCGCGTCGGCGGCCACGGCGCTCAGGTCCTCGTTGCCGGTGAGCGTGACCATGACCCCCGGGTCCATAGCCTCCACGAGGGTGCGGCTGCCGCCCAGGGCGCGGACAACGACGTTGCACGGCAGCAGCAGACCGATGGAGGGCTCGGCCTGCACCGCGGCATACGCCAGCGGGGGGCGGCAGGCGCCGAGGATGACCTGGGGGGCGATGTCGGCGTCAAGCTTGGCCTTCAGGGTGGCCTGAAGGTCGATCTCGGTGAGCACCCCGAAGCCCTGCTCGCCCAGTGCGGCCCGGGTGGCGTCGAGGGTGTCGGTGAACGGCTGGTCCACCTCGGTGCGGAGGGCGTAGCCCATGGGGGTCTCCTTTGTCGGGTGGGACGGGGCGGTCAGACGGTCGGTGCCTGGGTGCTCACGGGCTCTCGTACATTCTGCAGAGCTGAACATACCTCCCGGGGTATACAGCGCCGAACGACAAGCAGGCATTCCCAGACTGGCAGCTGCCCCCGGCAGGTGCGGCACGCGAGGGCCCCGCGATTTGACGGGAATACCCCCCCGGGTACTACCGTTGCCAATAGCAACACATACCCCCATGGGTATCTTGTCGCTGGAGACGATCGCCCAGGAAGGACTTCCTCATGGCTGAAGCCTCTCCCGACACCCCCACCATCTTCCGGAAGGGACCCCTCACCGTGACTGTGCAGCCGACCATCATCCCGATCGACACCCCCACCCTCGGCGACCGCTCCTACCTCGCCCACGACGGGCAGGTCGCGGTCGTCGTCGACCCGCAGCGCGACATCGACCGCGTCCTCGACCTCGCCCGGCGCGAGGGCGTACGCGTCGCCCACGTCTTCGAGACCCACATCCACAACGACTACGTCACCGGCGGCCTGGCCCTCGCCGCGGCGACCGGCGCGGCATACCACGTGAACGGCGAGGACCAGGTCTCCTTCGAGCGCACCCCGATCCGTGACGGTGACGTGGTGGAGGCGTCCGAGCTGTTGCGCGTCCGTGCCATCGCGACGCCAGGCCACACGTACACCCACCTGTCCTACGCCCTCGAGTTCGCCGGCGAGCAGGTCGCCGTCTTCACTGGCGGCTCCCTGCTGTTCGGCGCCACGGGCCGCCCGGACCTGCTCGGGCACGACCACACCCACGACCTGGTCCACCACCAGTTCGCCTCCGCGCACCGCCTGGCGCACGAGCTCCCTGAGCAGGCCCAGGTCCTGCCCACCCACGGGTTCGGCTCGTTCTGCTCCGCCGGGTCCACCGGTGACGCGACGGCCTCCACCATCGGCCAGGAGAAGCTGCTCAACCCCGCCCTGACCAAGGACGAGGAGGCGTGGGTCGCGGAGACGCTCGCCGGACTCGATGCCTACCCCGCCTACTACGCGCACATGGGCCCGGCGAACAGCGCCGGACCGGAGGCCGCAGACCTGTCCGCCCCGGAGGTCGCCGACAAGGAGACCCTCGCCAAGCGGATCGCCATCGGCGAGTGGGTCGTCGACCTGCGCACCCGCACCGCATTCGCGGCTGGCCACGTCACCGGCACCCTCAACTTCGGCCTCGACGGGCAGTTCGCCACCTACCTCGGCTGGCTCATCCCCTGGGGCATCCCCCTGACCCTGCTCGGAGAGTCGCCCGAGCAGGTCGCTGAGGCCCAGCGCGAGCTCGTCCGCATCGGCATCGACCGCCTGGAGGGTGTCGCCACCGGCACCCCGGCAGACTGGACGGACGAGGAGCTCGGCAGCTTCCGACGCGCCGTGTTCGCCGACCTCGCCCAGGTCCGCCACCACCGCGAGGTCGCCGTCCTGGACGTCCGTCGCGCCAGCGAGTACGCAGCTGGGCACATCGCGGACTCGGTGAACATCCCCCTCCACGAGCTGCTCCAGCGCGTCGACGAGGTCCCGTCAGGCGAGGTCTGGGTTCACTGCGCCGGCGGCTACCGCGCCTCCATCGCCGCGTCGGTCCTCGATGCCGCTGGCCGCCGGGTGGTCGCCGTCGACGACAGCTTCGGTGACCACGCGGCCGCGGCCCGTCTGCCCATCACCGCCGCCGCCTGAGCCGACACCTCCCCCACCTCACTCGCCCCCACCCCACCCATCCCACTCGCTCCAGCCCAGAAGGAGGACCACCATGTGCCGTCCCGCCACCTGCAAGACCTGCGGCAAGACGACCTGGGCCGGCTGCGGCCAGCACGTCGACCAGGTCATGGCCGGCGTGCCCCGCGCCGACCGCTGCGCCGGACACCCCAACGAGCAGTCCTCGGGCTCCGGCTCGATCCTGGGCCGACTCTTCGGCCGCGGCTGAGCCCCTCACCGCCACCGCGTCCCGCAACCCGGGCCGCCGCCAACCTCATCTGTCGAAGGAGAGCACCCTGACCCCCCTGCTGGCTGCAGCCATCCCGCTCGGCCTGCTCATCGGTCTGTCGCTCGGCGCCCTGGGCGGCGGCGGCTCCATCCTCACCGTGCCCGCGCTGGTTTACGTCCTCGGGCAGGACCCCCGCACCGCCACCACGAGCTCCCTGCTCATCGTCGGTGCCACCTCGCTCATCGCACTCCTCCCGCACGCCCGGGCCGGGCGGGTCCGCTTCGGCCAGGGCCTGCTCTTCGGTGCCCTCGGCACCGCAGGATCACTCGCCGGGACCGCGCTCTCGGCCACGGTCCCCCCACAGGTCCTCCTCACCGCCTTCGCCGCCCTCATGCTCCTCGTCGCCGTGCTGATGCTCCGGCGCTCGCGCCGCACGGCGGGGGGCCGCCGAGCCGACGACGGCGCCGCTGGCGCCCCTGGGGCCGCCGGCACCGACAGGGCCGTCGGCGCCTATGGGGCTACTGGCGCCGATTGGGGCGGGTTCGGCGATCCGAGCCTCGTCCCGCTTGCCACCCTGCACCCGCTGACCTGCGCCTGTCCCCGGGTCGCCAAGCTGATCGCGACCGCCACCGTCGTCGGCGCCATGACGGGCTTCTTCGGTGTCGGCGGCGGCTTCGTCCTCGTTCCGGCCCTCGTCCTTGCGCTGGCCTTCCCGATGCCCGTCGCGGTTGGCACCTCGCTGCTGGTGATCGCCGTCAACAGCGCCACCGCCCTCGCCGGCCGCCTCGCCGGACCAGGCCCCCAGGCCGCCGGCGCCCACCTGGACTGGGCCCTCATCGCCGTCTTCACCGCCGCCGCCGTGCTCGGCAGCCTCGCCGGCAGCCGAGTCGCCTCCCGCACGAACCCGGCCCGCCTCGCCCGGGCGTTCGCCGTACTCCTCGTCGCGGTCGCCCTGTACACCGCCGCGCGGAGCATCCCGGCCCTCTTCTGACCCACCGAGCCGGTGCCCCCAGTCCCGCACCTCCACCTGACCATGCCGACCCGACCAAACAGACCGGGACACATCGCGTCCCTGCACCGCAAACCCCGCCGCGGCACCCCCTCGCCCGCCCCTGACCGCGGCACCCAGAAAGGAACCCATGACCACCACCGACATCGCCGCCGAGGCCACGCAGAGCACGGCCGGCCCCCGGCG
>DASULG010000130.1:0-4337 GCA_036278335.1 Pedococcus sp. | reverse complement strand
CCGCCTGCGCCACCAGGGCCAGGTCGTGCGCCTCCTGCACCGATGCCGACGCCAGCAGTGCGAAGCCGGTCTGCCGCACCGCCATCACGTCGGAGTGGTCACCGAAGATGGAGAGTCCTTGGGCCGCAAGGGACCTCGCGGCCACGTGGAAGACCGTCGACGTCAGCTCGCCGGCGATCTTGTACATGTTGGGGATCATCAGCAGCAGGCCCTGCGACGCTGTGAAGGTGGTGCTCAGCGCACCACCCTGGAGCGCCCCGTGCAGGGCACCTGCAGCACCCCCCTCGCTCTGCATCTCCATGACGGTGGGCACGGTGCCCCACACGTTGGGACGGTCGCGCGAAGCCCACTCGTCGGCCAGCTCGGCCATCGGCGAGGAGGGGGTGATCGGGTAGATCGCGCACAGCTCGTTGAGACGGTAGGCCACGCTGACCGCGGCCTCGTTGCCGTCGATCGTCGCGCGCATCTCAGCTCCCCCCACCCACGACGCCCGGCTCCGGTGCGGCGCCCTCGGCGACCACCCTGGTCGGGTCGGGCTCGGCGATCATCTCGATCGCGTGGACCGGGCACTGCCGGTAGCAGGTGCCGCACCCGGTGCACGCGGTGTAGTCGAAGCGGTAGCGGTGGCCCTTGCCGAGCTTGATGACCGCGTCCTCGGGGCAGGCGCCGAGGCAGCCGTCGCACTCGAAGCAGTTGCCACACGACAGGCAGCGCCCCGCCTCGAAGGCGACCTCCTCCGAGGTCAGTCCCGCGGTCACCTCCACGAAGGCGTGCACCCGCTCCTGCGGGTCCAGCTCGTGCTGCTCGCGGCGGCCGTGCTCACCGAAGTACCAGAGGTTGAGGCTGCCGAAGTCGGCCATCGGGTGCTTTGGCTGTGGCGTGTGCTCGCGGCCCGCGAGCCACGCGTCGATGCTTCGAGCCGCCTTCTTGCCGTGCCCGACCCCCACCGTCACCGTGCGCTCGCTCGGCACGGCGTCGCCACCGGCGAAGACGCCCGGGGCGCCCGTCATCAGGGTGACCGGGTCGACCCTGACGGTGTCGCCGTCGAGCTGCACACCGGGCACGGCACGCAGGAAGCCGGTGTCGCTCTCCTGGCCGAGGGCGAGGATCACCGTGTCGGCCTCGAGCTTCTCGAACGCACCGGTGCCGTGCGGCCGCCCGTGCTCGTCGAGCTCCTGCACCTCCACGGTGAGCTCGTGCTCGTTCATCGAGCTGATCGTGCGCAGCCAGTTGATCCGGATGCCCTCGCGCTCGGCGTCGACGGCCTCCTCCTCGTGGGCCGGCATCTGCGCCCTGGTGCGGCGGTAGACGATGACGGTGTCGTCGGCGCCGAGGCGGCGGGCCACCCGGGCGGCGTCCATGGCGGTGTTGCCGCCGCCGTAGACGGCCACGTGACCGCTTAGGGGGCCCTGCTCACCCGACTCGACCCCGCGCAGGAACGAGACGGCGTCGATGACTCGGCTGGCGTCCTCGTTGGGGATGTCGACCCGCTTGGACAGGTGGGCGCCCACTGCCACGAAGACCGCGTCGAACCCGCCGTCGCGGATCTCGGCTGCGAGGTCCGTGACCCGGTGGTCCTGCTCGAAGCGCACGCCCATCGCGGCGATGCGCCCGATCTCGGCGTCAATGACGTCGCGCGGCAGTCGGTAGGAGGGGATGCCGTAGCGCATCATGCCGCCGGGGGCGGGCCCGCTGTCGCGCACGACGACGTGGTGTCCGAGCCGCGCGAGGTGATGGGCCGCCGACAGCCCGCTGGGGCCCGCGCCGACCACGAGCACGCGGTGGCCGGTCAGGCGCTCGGGCCGCTCGAACCGCCAGCCCCGCTCGATGGCGAGGTCGCCGAGGAAGCGCTCGACCCCGTGGATCGAGATGGCGTCGTCGAGCTCGGAACGGTTGCAGACGCGTTCGCACGGGTGGTAGCAGACCCGGCCGTGGACGGCCGGGAACGGGTTGTCCTGCGTCAGCAGCCGCCAGGCGCCCTCCTGGTCGCCTTCGCGCACCTTGGCGAGCCAGCCCTGGATGTTCTCCCCGGCGGGGCAGCCGGCGTTGCAGGGCGGCATCAGGTCGACGTAGACGGGCCGCCGCTCCCGGACGGGACCGGAGCGGAGCCGCCCGAGGCCCAGCGGCGCCAGCGGGGTCAGGTCCCGCTCGCCTGGTCCCACGACTTCCCCTCCCTGCCGGCGCCGGCAAGCACGCCGGTGCGCCTTGTGCGTGCGTGTCCCCCCGATCGTCGCCTCCACTCGGCCCGGGCCTCTAGGGACCTTCGTCACGAACCCTGGGGCCGCGTCACCGCCTCGGCGCCCGGCACCGGCGTGGACGTCGGGGTGGTGAGGAACCGGCGGACTGCGAGAATGCCGCCGTGCACCTGGCGTTGACCCTCCTCGCGGTGGTGGGGACCGTGACGGTCGTGGCGGGCCTGGCTCGCCGGGTCGGCGTCTCGGCCCCGCTGGCGCTGATCGTCACCGGCGTCGTCGGCTCCTACCTGCCGTTCATCCCCGAGCCGCAGCTGAGCTCCGAGGTCGTGTTGGTTGGGCTCCTCCCACCCCTGCTGTATGCCGCGGCGATCCGCACCTCGCTGGTGGACTTCCGCGACAACCGCGGTGTGATCGCAGGCCTGTCCGTGGGACTGGTCCTGTTCACCGCCCTGGGCGTGGGGCTGCTGGCCTGGTGGCTGCTGCCGATCCCGTTTGCCGTGGCCTTCGCGCTGGGCGCGGTGGTCGGCCCGCCCGATGCCGTCGCCGCCACGGCAGTGGCCCGGCGGATCGGGCTGCCGCGCCGTCTGGTGACGATCCTCGAGGGCGAGTCGCTGGTCAACGACGCGACAGCGCTGGTCTCCCTGCGCACCGCGATCGCCGCGTTCACCTTCGCGGGGGCCGTGACACTCGGTTCGGTCGCCCTCGACTTCGCGTGGGCCGTCGCCGGTGGCGTGGCGATCGGGGTGGCCGTGGCGGTGGCCGTCGGTGTCGTGCGCAAGCACGTCCGGGACCCCGTCATCGACACCTCCCTGTCCTTCATGACCCCGTTCCTCGCCTATCTGCCCGCGGAGGGGCTTCACGCCTCGGGCGTGCTGTCCGTGGTCGTAGCCGGCCTGCTGCTGAGCCACAAGTCCCCGGTGCTGCAGACGGCGGCCTCGAGGATGAGCGAGCGGATCAACTGGTCGACGGTGCAGTTCCTGCTCGAGAACGCGGTCTTCCTCATGATCGGGCTGCAGATGCGCCGGATCGTCTCCGCCGTGGCGGCCTCGGAACTCGGCCTGGGCCTGATCCTCGGTTCGAGCGCGGCCGTCCTGATGGCGGTCATGCTGCTGCGGCCGGTCTGGGTGTTCCCCCTGCGCTGGGTCGCTCCGCGGCTCGGTCGAGGCGGCGCCGAAGGGCCCAGCCCGTGGTCGCACAATGCGGTGCTGTCCTGGGCAGGCATGAGGGGGGTGGTCACCCTGGCCGCCGCCCTCGTGCTGCCGCTGCAGACCCCCCACCGCGAGGTGCTCGTCTTCATCGCCATGGTCGTGACCGTGGGCACGCTCGGCCTTCAGGGCACGACCCTGCCCTGGCTGGCCCGGCGCCTCGGTGTGCGCGGACCAGACCGGCGCGAGGACGCCCTGGCCGAGGCCACGCTTGTCCAGTCGGCCGTCGCCGCCGGCCTGCGGGCCCTGGACGCCATTCCCGAGATCGACGAGGCCACCGCGCAGAAGCTCCACCAGCGCGCCGAGGATCGCACCACCGCGGCGTGGGAGCGCCTCGGCCGGCATCGCGAGGATGAGAACGAGACGCCCAGCGAGGCCTACCGTCGGGCCCGGCTGCACACCCTCGCCGCCGAGCGGGCCGAGCTGCTGCGGCTTCGTGACTCCGGCGCTGCTGACCACCACGTGCTCACGGCCGTCATGGCACAGCTCGACATCGAGGAGTCGATGCTCGAGCGCCTCGAGGAGCGCGGTGCCGCCGATCGCGAGGTCCTGCTTCGCGGCCCCCAGACCGACCACGCGGCCTGCGCCCACCTGCGCCGGTACCGTCGAACGGTCACCCCGCTCACCCCCCAGGGCTGCCCCGACTGCGAACGAGAGGGTCTCGTGCCCGTCCATCTGCGGCTGTGCCTGGCGTGCGGCAACGTCGGCTGCTGCGACTCCTCGGTCGGCCGCCACGCGTCACGGCACTACCGGCAGACCGGGCACGAGGTGATTCGCAGCTTCGAGCCGGGCGAGGCCTGGCGCTGGTGCTACGTCGACGAGGTCCTCGGATGAGAGCTGGCTGCTAGGCCGACGAGGTCCTCGGCTGCTCTGTCGCGGCGAGTGCGGCGTATCCGGCCCTGATCGCGTGGTCCAGTCCTTCCTGGGGCAGCGGCCA
>DASULG010000129.1:0-2166 GCA_036278335.1 Pedococcus sp. | reverse complement strand
CGCACGGATGCGTCCGGGACGGACCGCCCTGCCGTGCACGCCCAGACCGTCGCGTTCTACGGCCTGCTCGACCGGCTCCGCGCCGCCCACCCCGACCTGGAGATCGAGTCCTGCGCCAGCGGCGGCGCCCGGGTCGACCTCGGCGTGCTGGCGCGCACGGACCGGATCTGGACCAGCGACTGCAACGACGCCCTCGAGCGCGCCCAGATCCAGCGCTGGACCTCGCTCCTGGTGCCGCCGGAGCTCATGGGGACCCACATCGGCCCAGCCACCGCGCACACCACCCACCGCACGCTCGACCTGTCGTTCCGGATGCTGCTGGCCCTGCAGGGGCACGCCGGGCTCGAGTGGGACATCACGCAGTGCACGGCGGCGGAGCGCGAGGCCCTGGCCGCGTGGTCCGGCCTCTACCGGGAGGTGCGGGGGCTGCTCCACAGCGGCGACCCGGTGCGGGTCGACCTGCCCGACGACGCGCTGCTCGTGACCGGCACCGTGGCGGCCGACCGGTCGGAGGCGCTCTTCAGCGTGGCGCGACTGCAGACGTCGGGTCAGGCTGTCCCGGGTCTGGTGCCGCTGGCCGGGCTGGACCCCGACCGCACGTACTCGCTTCGCGTGCGCACGGAGGCGGGCACGCCGCATACCGTCCAGACCTCGCCGCCTGCCTGGTGGGCCGACGCGCTCCGTGACGGGGTCCGCCTCAGCGGCGCTGTCCTGGCGGGAGTGGGGCTGCCGCTTCCGGTGCTCGCCCCGGCCCAGGGATTCCTGCTGCACCTCACCTGACACAATGGCCGGCATGTCTGCGGCCACCAGCACCCCCAGCGCACCCCGGATCCTCTCCGGCATGCAGCCGACCAGCGACTCCCTGCACCTCGGCAACTACATCGGTGCGCTGGTCAACTGGGTGGGCCTGCAGGACGGCTTCGACGCCTACTACTTCGTCGCCGACCTGCACGCGCTGACCGTGCCGACCGAGCCGGAGGTGCTGCGGCACCGCACCCGGGTCACCGCTGCGCAGTTCCTGGCAGGCGGGGTGGACCCCCAGCGCTCGGCGGTCTTCTGCCAGAGCCACATCACCGAGCACGCCGAGCTCGGCTGGGTCATGGGCTGCCTCACCGGGTTCGGCGAGGCCAGCCGGATGACGCAGTTCAAGGACAAGACGGCCAAGGGCCAGAACGCCAACGTCGGCCTGTTCACCTACCCGATGCTGATGGCGGCGGACATCCTCATGTACGACGCCCAGCGCGTGCCGGTGGGGGAGGACCAGCGCCAGCACCTCGAGATCACCCGTGACCTGGCCCAGCGCTTCAACGCGCGGTTCGGGGACACCCTCGTGGTCCCGGAGCCGCACATCCTCAAGGCCACCGCCAAGATCATGGACCTGCAGGACCCCACGTCGAAGATGTCGGGCTCCACCTCGACCGACGCCGGGCTGCTCCTGCTCAGCGACGACCCGAAGCGGCTCACCAAGAAGATCAAGTCGGCGGTGACCGACACCGAACGCGAGATCAGGTACGACCCCGATGCCAAGCCGGGGGTCTCAAACCTGCTCGTCATCCACAGCGCGCTGTCCGGGACGCCGGTGGCCGACCTCGAGCGACACTTCGTGGGCCGCGGCTACGGAGACCTCAAGAGCGAGGTGGCGCAGGTGGTCGTCTCGGCCGTCGAGCCGTTCCAGAAGCGCATGACCGAGCTGCTCGACGACACCGCAGAGCTGGACCGGATCCTCGCCGACGGCGCGACCCGGGCGCGCGAGGTGGCCTGGGCCACCATGGCCCGCGTACGTGACCGGGTCGGGCTGCTGCCTGCGGTTCGGTAGGGTCGCGACCGTGCCCACGATCGGAGTCTCCATCGCGATCCCCCCGCCGCACGGGGATCTGCTGCAGGCCAAGCGCGCCTCCTTCGGCGATCCGCGGGCGGACTCGATCCCTACGCACGTCACCCTGCTGGGGCCGACGGAGATCGCCGACGACGACATGGACGCGGCGCTCGCCCACCTCGAGAAGGTCAGCGCCGGGGCCCACCCCTTCGACATGGTGCTGCGCGGCACCGGGACGTTCCGCCCGGTCTCCCCGGTCGTCTTCGTCCAGGTCTCCGGCGGCCTGGCCGAGTGTGAGGTGCTCGAGCGGGCCATCCGCACAGGGCCCCTCGAGCGCCACCTCGACTTCA
>DASULG010000128.1:0-3608 GCA_036278335.1 Pedococcus sp. | reverse complement strand
TGGCCACCGGCATACGCGCGTCTGGCCTCGGCCGCGCCCCCCCGCGGTCCTCGCCGCGGGTCCCTGACGGTGCACCAGCGCGGCTCGCTCTGCGCCGTTGTCCGCGAGCCGATTGTGGAGTCCGTAGGCGTGGGCAGTCCGGTTCTGGGCTTCAGGAATAGTTAGCACAGGTAATGAGTTATGCTAAGTACCTGACCGGAAGGACACCATGACGCCACCCAGCCGCCGCGCACCGAGCGCCGGTCTGTCGCCGTCCGCGGTGTCCCAGCTCGCCGGCGAGCTTCGTCTGGCCTGCATGCGGATCTCGCGGCGGGTGCGGTTCGAGAGCACCCACGAGGTCCCCCCGCACCAGTTCAGCGTCCTGGTGCGGCTGGAGGAGGCTCCGCGCACTCCGGGCGAGCTGGCAGACATCGAGCGGGTGAGCGCCCCCAGCATGACCCGCACCGTTGCCGCCCTCGTGCAGCGCGGTCTCGTCGAGCGCACCGCCGACCCCTCCGACGGGCGGCAGGTCATCCTGTCGCTGACCCCCGAGGCCAAGCGGCTGCTGAAGGAGATCCGCCGCCGCCGCGACCAGTGGGTCACGGTCCGCGTGAAGCACCTCAGCCCCGAGGAGCAGGACGTGCTGCTCAAGGCCGCGGCGATCCTCGCGAGGGTGGCCAACGAGTGAGTCCCACCTTCTCCGCCCTCCACATCCGCAACTACCGCATCTACGCTGCGGGCGCCTTCGTCTCCAACATCGGCACCTGGATGGGCCGCGTCGCCCAGGACTGGCTGGTGCTGACCGTCCTGACCCAGCACTCGTCGGCCGCCCTGGGCATCGTGACCGGGCTGCAGTTCCTGCCCTTCCTGCTGCTCGCCCCCTGGGCCGGCATCATCGCCGACCGCTTCCCCAAGCGCCGCACCCTGCTCGTCACGCAGGTGGCCCTCGCGCTGTCCAGCCTGCTGCTCGGAGTCCTCGCCGTCACCAACACCGCCGAGCTGTGGATGGTCTACGCCATCGCGCTGTTCACCGGCGTGGCGACGGCCGTCGACAACCCCGCCCGACAGTCCTTCGTCTCCGAGATGGTGCCCAGGGACCGGCTGGCCAACGCCGTCGCCCTCAACAGCGCGTCCTTCAACGCGGGGCGCCTGATCGGCCCGGGCATCGCCGGCCTGACCATCGCCGCGTTCAACACCGGCGTCGCGCTGCTGCTCAACACCTTGACCTTCGTGGCGGTGCTGATCGCCCTGGCCCTGCTGCGGCCTCGCGAGCTGCGGCCGGCCCCGGTGACCCGTGGCAAGGGGGCGATCAAGGACGGTGTGCGCTACGTCAAGAACCGCCCCGACCTGATGCTCGTCATGGCGCTGGTGTTCGTGCTGGGCACGTTCGGCATGAACTTCCAGATCACCACCGCGCTGATGGCCACCAAGGAGTTCGGCAAGGGACCGCAGGAGTACGGCCTGCTCGGCTCGGTCATGGCCATCGGCTCGCTGACGGCAGCCCTGCTCTCGGCGCGGCGGGCGAACCCCCGGCTGCGCCACCTGCTGGGCGCGCTGGTCGGCTTCGTCGGCGCCACCGCCGCCGCCTCGCTGGCCCCGAGCTACCTGCTCTTCGCGCTGTCGCTGGTGCCCGTCGGTCTGTTCGCCCTGACGGCGCTGACCACCGCCAACGCCATGGTGCAGCTGCGCGTGGAGCCCTACATGCGCGGGCGTGTGATGGCGCTGTACATGGCGATCTTCATGGGCGGCACTCCAGTGGGGGCGCCCATCATCGGCTGGATCGGGGAGGTCTGGGGCCCCCGCTGGACCATTGCCATCGGCACGGTCGCCGTGGGCCTGGCGCTGGTCGGTGTCTCGCTCTGGCTCAGCCGGCACGAGAATGTGCGGGTGAGCTACGAGTCCCAGCGCCGCCCCCGCTTCCGGGTCACCACCGTGCCGGTGTCCGAGGCCTTCGCCGAGGCCGCCCGGTGACGCCTCTCTTCCGCCGCCGGATCACGATCGCCGTGCTCGTGCTCGTGGTGGCCGTAGCGGTGGTCGCCAGCCTGGTCCGCTAGGGCGGGGACGCCTCGGCTGGGGTGACGCCGCGGCTGGGGTGACGCCCCGGCTAGAGGCAGACGTCGCCGATGTGCACCACGCCCAGGATGGTGCAGGTCGGCTGCGGGGCCGTCGTGGTGGACGTCGTGGGGGACGGGGTGCTCGTCGGGGACGGCGCGGGCGTCGTGGCGCCACTCAGCGGCCTGGTGACACTGCTCACCGTGCCCGTCACGGTGCCGGCAACGCCCGGTGAGGCGGTCGCCGTCGTCTCCGGGGTGGGGGTGGCGCTTCCCGAGCCCGAGCCCCCCGAGCCCGACCCGCCGTCGGAGCCGCCGCCGGAGGCGCCCCGGGACGCCGCCCCAGCGGCCGGCTGCGGTGAGCGCCTGCCGGCCGCGGCAGCTCGGACCGGCGGGGCGCCGGGGCCCGTCGACGGCTCCGCGCCGGAGGGCAGGTAGGGACTGCCGTTTTGCTGCTCGGCGGACAGCGCCTGCGCGGGCAGGACGCTCACGCCGCGCCGGTAGCCTTCCGCGATCGCGATCACCTGCTGGACGTAGGGCTCGCTCTGGTTGTAGCGCAGGATCGCGGAGCGCAGGTCCGCCGGCTGGGTGAGGTCGCCAGGGCCAGAGCACAGGTAGACAGCGGTGGCCGTGGCGGCGTCCGAGAGGTTCTGGGGGTTCTTCACGCCGTCACCGTCGGCATCCACGCCGACAGCTCGCCAGGTGCCGGGGATGAACTGCATCGGGCCGACCGCGCGGTCCCAGACCGGGTCGCGGTCGATCGCGCCGCCGTCGGAGTCGTGGACCACGGCGGTGCTGTTGCTGCCGTTGAGCGGGATGCCGAAGATCCCCGGACGCACGGTGCCGGACGCGTCCAGGCCGTTGCCGGCATACCGGCCGTGGTCGCTCTCGATCTTGCCGATCGCGGCGATCAGCGCCCAGTCGATGCCGCAGGCGGGGTCGGCCGCACCCACGAGCTGGGCACCGCGCTGGTAGGCCTCGAGGGCGCGGGCCGGGATGCCGTTGGCCGTCGCTGCGGACTGCGCGCCCGGGGCGAAGGCCGCGGGCAGGGTCGCCGCGGAGGACTGCGGAAGGGCAGGCAGCGGGGGCAGGCTGGGCGCGTCGCTTCGGGTGAGGGGGCGGTCCGGCACGGTGACGACCGGCTTCTCCTCAGCGACGGGGCCGCGCGCCGGGGTACCGCCAGTGGCGGCCAGTGCCGCGCCCCCTCCGATGAGGGCAACCGCTGGCAGCGCAGCACCGACCCTGCGCCAGATCTGTCGGGCGTCGCGCGTCATTGCGTGCACTCTCCTCGTCCTGATGCGACCCCACCCCCGGGGTGCTGTACCCGGACAACGAGGCGGGCGCGCGCAGGTTACGCGGCCCGCAGACGGCGAGAGGGTGCCAGATCGACTCCCCGGGGAGTCCGGAGGTCGGTTTGGCACCCTCTCGATGAGTGCTGGTCGGTCAGGGTCCGCTCAGTGCCTGATCAGTCCCCGCTCAGCCCTGGCCGACGATGTGCTCGACGCAGGCGATCAGCGCGGAGACGTCGTCCGGCTCCACCGCCGGGAAGGTGGCCACGCGCAGCTGGTTGCGACCGAG
>DASULG010000127.1:0-2697 GCA_036278335.1 Pedococcus sp. | reverse complement strand
AGACGGGCTCTGTCGGAGGGTCATGGTCGGGACCGATGCGTCGCCGTGGCTGAACGCTGCTGCGAGCGCTGAGTCCCGCGGCTTCTGTTCATCGGCATGATCGACCGCGCACTCCGCGGCAAATCCGGCCGATGCGTGCCGGATGGCACTGCGTAGGCCCGGTCGGGCTATTCCGGGTCCGCGTCGCCGAGCGCATGCTCGATGACGGGGCCGTCGCCCCAAGGAAGGCGAGGTGGTCTGTCATGACCCAGCGAAGCGCGACCGAGACCTCGAACGCCGATCAGGTCGCTGCCGCCGAGCCGGAGTCACGGCGCAGGCACCTCGGCGGAGTGGTGATCGGATCGCTGGCTGCCGGGTTCGTAGCGGCGGTCATCCTTTCGTTCCTCCCAGTCGGCACGGTGGATGTGAACTTCGCCACCGCGATGATGCTGTTCGGCTTTGCGTTTGGGTGGGCGCTGTTGGCGCTGCTGTCCATACGGTTCACCGACCAGCCACAACGCTGGGCCATGGCGCCCGCGATCTTCATGGCGGTGGCTGGGGCGTTGGTGCTCGTGGCCCCCGACGCCGTGGTGGACGCGCTGGGATGGGTCTGGCCCCCGGCCCTCCTGGTCTTGGTCGTCTGGGTATGGAGCCGCGCCAGGCGCGAGATGCACAGCCGGGCCAGGATGTGGCTGCTGAACCCGGTGTTGGTCGTCCTGGTGCTCTTCGCCCTCGGCGGGGCGTACGAGAGGATCAGTCAGTCCACCGCACCGGCCGTTGCCATGCGCGGGCAACTCGTCGACGTGGGACCGTACCGACTCCACCTGGAGTGCACTGGCTCTCGCGGTCCGACCGTGATTATTGAGCCCGGTGCAGGCGGCTCGGCGGCGTCGATGGGGTTGATCGCGCCCGCTGTGGCCCGTGACAGCCGGGTGTGCGTGTACGACCGGGCGGGGCGTGGTTGGAGCGATCCCGCTGCGAGTCCGCCCGATGGTGAGCAGATCGCCACAGATCTCCATGCGCTGCTGAACCGCGCACACGTTCCGGGTCCGTACGTGCTGGCCGGGCATTCCTTTGGCGGACTGTACGTGAGGACGTATGCCGCGAAGTATCCCGATGAGGTCGCCGGACTCGTCCTGGTCGACTCCACCGCCGCCAACAACAAACCCGTGTCCCAGCCCAAGGCGGGTTCCTACAGCGTCGTGAAGCACGTGTCTTCGTTGTTCGCGACGACCTCTCGGCTGGGGCTTGGTCGGCTTCTCGCCGACACCAGTTTCTCGGATCTACCGCCGAAGTTCCGGGACGATGCCCGCACCACCGCCGCCACCGCGGGGGAGATGAGCGGGGTCCTCGATGAGTACGGCGTCGCGAATCGGTCCATGGCCGAGGCGGGGAGACTCCGTGGCCTCGATGCGAAGCCACTGATCGTCCTGACCGCCGAACGCGGGAACTCCAAGGGGTGGATGGCTGACCAGAACCAGACAGTCACGCTGTCCACCAACAGCCTCCATCGCGTCGTGCCAGGGGCAACCCACGCTTCCTTTGTGGAGGAGCCGGACCACGCCGCAGCCGTCACCCGAGCGATCCACGACGTCGTCGTCGCAGTACGTACCGGGGCACCGCTAGCCCACCCTTGACGGCGGACTTTGCATCCCCACAGCGGTGCGGCTTCAGGGTGCTCGTCGCGACCGAAACACCAGCGTGACGGTTACCGCCAAGATGAACGTGCCGATGGACTCCACCACCAGCGTGGTGGGCACCAGCTTGAAGCTCAATACCTCGTGAATGCCGAACAGCCCCACGGTCAGCGCGAGCACCAGCGCAAACAGCGTGCCCACCATGAACAGCAGGCTCAGCAGCGTTGCCAGCGTCAGGAGCCGCCCTCGCAGCACGATGACCGCGATTGCCAGCACGAGCGCGCCTACCGCGTTGAGCACGAACAGCGCGCCAAGCAAGCCGCCTACCCCGTAGAACACGAGGTAGAGATGGATCCCGCCCATGACCAGCAGCATGAGCGCACTGAGTAGTCGCCAGGCCATCAGCGTGCGGTGGCTGACACCGAACCAACGGAGTGAACCGGTTGCCGGAGGCTGCGATGACATGTCCTGACCTGCCTTACACCTGGGTCCCCGTGCAAGCCGAGGCCTCTACCGATGAACACGGAGGATGCGCCCGAATAGTTCAGCCGGAGATCACGAATCGGCAGGTCCGTTGAAGTCGGCGCGGCCGACGGGCGGCGGTATGACTGTGAGGATCGCCAACGCAGCCTGAAGGTGCTGGGCTGTGGTTGGTGACCGCGAGTGTGACCCCCGGAATGACTGGCTTTGTGCCTTGCTGCGACCTGTCCGCTCGTGGTCATCGGCCCCGGCCCGGTTGGAGGAGCTGGCCTGATCAGGAGCTTGACCACCTGGCGTTAGCGGCGCCGGATGTGTCTCATCACAGTCCTGCCGAGCCTCCGTCCCGGACCGGAACCACGTCCCGTCCGGCGAAGGAGAGAACGCATGAACAGTCTGACCGATCTGCGTGAGGTGGTCGATGTCGTCATCGGCGTCGACACCCACGTCCATACCCACTCCGCGGCCGTCCTCGACACCGCGACTGGTGGTGTCCTCGACGAGATCACCGTCGAGGCGACAACCGAGGGCTATGCCGAGCTCGTGGAGTTCGCCAACAATCACGCGACGTTGCGGGCCTGGGCGATCGAGGGCACCGGCGGCC
>DASULG010000126.1:0-7040 GCA_036278335.1 Pedococcus sp. | reverse complement strand
ACGATCTACCGGGGGCCGCTGACCCGGATGTGCGCGGACCGGGAGGACCTGCTCGACGAGATCGCCGTCACGGTGGTGCACGAGATCGCCCACCACTTCGGCATCAGCGACGCACGCCTGCACGAGCTCGGCTGGGGATAGGCGCACGCCGGTTCGACGCACACCGCGCCGGGGCTCGGGCAGTCGGCCGCTCCAGGCCCGGCCCGGCGTCAGGACAGGGCGCTCTGCGCCTTCCAGCCGGCGAAGTCGTACATCCACACCCCGATGCCCTCCTGCGGCAGGAACGGCCTGGTCGAGCCGGTGAACTTCACGACGTCGCCCACCTTCGAGTTCTCGAACATCCACTTGGCGTTGGCCGGCGAGAGGTTGACGCAGCCGTGCGAGACGTTCGCCGAGCCCTGCGCCCCCACGGACCAGGGAGCGGAGTGCAGGTACTCCCCCGTCCAGGTCACCCGCAGGTTCCACTTCGTGTCGATCTTGTAGTAGTTCGGGTCGCCCTTGGGGAAGCCCACGGTGGTCGAGTCCATGGTGACCTCGCCCTCCTTGCGGATGATCACCTTGGTGCCATAGCGCGTCTCCGTCAGCGGCCCCGGCTTGCCGGTGCTCACCGGCATGGTCCGGACCACCTGGCCGGCGCGGCGCACCGTCATGGTGTGGGCCTTCATGTCCACGGTGCTGACCATCGAGGAGCCGATGGTGAAGGAGGCCTCGTCGTCGTTGGCCACCCACTTCCCGGGTCCGGTCTGCACTCCGGCCAGCGGTGCCTTGACGGTGACCCGGGTGCCGGGCACCCAGTAGTCGGCCGGGCGCCACATGAGCTGGCGGCTGTCGAGCCAGCCCCAGGCGCCGCGCTGCTTCGGCGCGGTCGACACCGAGACGAGGCGCTCGACGTCCGCGCGCATCTTCTCGGTGGTGACCGGAGAGTCGAACTGGATGCTCACCGGCATCCCGACTCCCACGGTCATACCCGAGTTGAGGATGCCGTAGGTGGCCGTGACCGCCGGCTTGAGCGTGGTGAAGGTTGAGGTCGTGGTCGACGGCGAGCCGTCGACCCCCAGGGCCTTGGCCGACACGGTGTAGGTGGTGGACAGGCGCAGGCGCCCGGCGGACGTCCAAGTCCCGGAGGCGCCCTTCGCGCCTGTGACTGCGGTGCCGTCCTGGCTGGTCACGGTCACGGACTGCAGCGACCCGGTCTCAGCAGCCACCACGACGTGCTCGGTGGGAAGGACCCCGTCGGCCTTGTCATCCGGCGTGATGCGCAGGACGGCCGGGGTGGTGGTCGGTGTCGGAGTCTCAGACGCTGTCGCGCCTGCGGTCGTCTGCTGACCGGCAGCACTCGGCGCACCCGCGCCGTGGGCTGCGCCGGTCTGGCAGCCAGCAGCTGCCAACACCACCGCCACCAGGCCCGCGGCCCCAGTCCATCGGCCCCTCATGCGCCGCCCTCTCATCGCTGACTCCAAGTCTCCCGCTGTCGCATCGCCGTACGCCGACACGCACACCCCACCGGGTGCGGCAGGGTGGACAGGCGCGTCGGTGCATGGCCCTGGGCAGCCTCGTGCAGCTGGTGCTGGCCGGGCCCCCTCTGCGCACCGGGCCACGGTCTGGACCCCTGCGCGCGGGTCCATCCTACCGTGGACGGGCGGGCCCTCCCCGCAGGGCAGGCCGCTCACGCGCTCAGGGCGGCCCTCCTGAGGGAGGGACGCCCTGAGCGCATGAAGGCGCGGCAGCTCAGACGGCGTTGTCTCCGGTGAAGTACTCGAAGGTCCACCCGATCAGGGCGACCACGCCGAAGGCGGCACCGATGATGAACATCCACCAGCCGACGGCAATGCCGAGGAAGCAGAGGGCGGCGGACGCGGCGAGCGGCAGGGGCCACCAGCTGTGCGGGCTGAAGAAGCCGTACTCGCCCTCGAACTCGGCGATCTCGCCGGCGGGGTTGTCCTCGGGACGCTCCGGCAGCCGCCGCCCGGTCGCCCAGAGGTAGAAGGCGATCATCATGCCCAGGCCCGAGGAGAGCAGGAGGGCCACCGGGCCCACGGGCTCAGACCACTTGGTGACGAAGCCGTAGATCAGCCCGACAGGCGCGAAGAACCCCGCGATGATGAGGAAGAGCTTGAACTCGATCTTCACTGGTCAGCGCTCCTCGTGGAAACGGCCGTGCTTGTGGGTGCCGTCGAACTCGCCGGTCTGGTGGGGGCGCCTGCCCTGGCCGAGGTCGGCCGGGCCCAGGATCTTCACCAGGGTCTCGGGGTCGGCCTGCGGCCCCATCGGCGGAGCCGCCTCCGGGTGGTGCAGGTCGAACGCCGGGCGCTCGGAGCGGATCCGCGGGATGGTGTCGAAGTTGTGCCGCGGGGGCGGGCAGCTCGTGGCCCACTCCAGCGAGGCGCCGTAGCCCCACGGGTCGTTGGTCTCGACCAGGGGCGCGGTGCGCCAGGTCTTCCAGACGTTGTAGAGGAACGGCAGCGTCGAGGCCGCCAGCAGGAACGCGCCCGCTGTGGAGACGCGGTTCTCGAAGGTGAAGCCGTCCTCAGGCAGGTAGTCGGCATAGCGGCGAGGCATGCCGTCGACACCGAGGACGTGCTGGATGAGGAAGGTGGTGTGGAAGCCGATGAACAGCATCCAGAAGTGGATCTTGCCCAGCGTCTCGTCGAGCATCCGGCCGGTGAACTTCGGCCACCAGAAGTAGAACCCGGCGAACATCGCGAAGACCACGGTGCCGAACACGACGTAGTGGAAGTGCGCCACCACGAAGTAGGTGTCGGAGAGATGGAAGTCCAGCGCCGGGCTCGACAGGATGATGCCGGTCAGGCCGCCGAAGAGGAACGTCACCAGGAAGCCGATGGCCCACAGCATGGGGGTCTCGAAGGTCAGCTTGCCGCCCCACATGGTGCCGATCCAGTTGAAGAACTTCACGCCTGTCGGCACCGCGATGAGCATGGTCATCACGGCGAAGAACGGCAGCAGCACCTGCCCGGTGGCGTACATGTGGTGGGCCCACACGCTGACCGAGAGCGCGGCGATGCCGATCGTCGCGAACACCAGGGTCTTGTAGCCGAAGATCGGCTTCCGCGAGAACACCGGCAGGACCTCGGAGATGATCCCGAAGAACGGCAGGGCGATGATGTAGACCTCTGGGTGCCCGAAGAACCAGAACAGGTGTTGCCACAGCATCGGGCCACCGTTGTTCGGGTCGAAGATGTGGGCGCCCAGCTTGCGGTCTGCACCGAGCGCCAGCAGCGCGGAGGCCAGCACCGGGAAGGCCATCAGGACCAGGATCGAGGTCACCAGGATCGTCCAGGTGAAGATCGGCATCCGGAACATGGTCATGCCCGGCGCGCGCATGCAGATGATCGTGGTGATGAAGTTGACGGCGCCGAGGATGGTGCCGAAACCACCCAGGGCGAGGCCGAAGACCCACAGGTCACCGCCGAGCCCGGGGCTGTAGGTGGCGTCGGAGAGCGGCGCGTAGGCGAACCAGCCGAACGAGGCCGCGCCCGAGGGGGTCAGGAAGCCGGCCGAGGCGATGAGGCCGCCGAAGAGGTACATCCAGTAGGCGAGCATGTTCAGCCGCGGGAAGGCCACGTCCGGCGCGCCGATCTGGATCGGCATGAGCGCGTTGGCGAAGCCGGCGAACAGCGGTGTCGCGAACAGCAGCAGCATGATCGTGCCGTGCATCGTGAAGAGCTGGTTGAACTGCTCGGGGTTGTCCACGACCTGCAGGCCGGGGCTGACGAGCTCGGCACGGATCAGCAGCGCGAGCAGGCCGCCGACCATGAAGAACAGGAAGGAGGTGATGAAGTAGAGGTTGCCGATGACCTTGTGGTCAGTCGTGGTCACCCACTTGACCACGGTGGCGCCCGGGGCGATGCGTCGGCGCGTGACCGTCTCGGTGCTGCGCAGGTAGGTCGTGGACTCGCTGGCCGCACTCATGATCAGTTGCTCCCTGAACTCGGAAGGAGGTGGTTGTCCTCGTCCATGACCTGCTGGCGGCTCAGGCCGTTGTCCAGCTGGCCGGTGTTGCCCTGGGCCTTGAGCTCGGCGATGTGCGCGTCGTAGGTGGCCTGGTCCACCACCCTCACGTTGAAGAGCATCCGCGAGTGGTACGCGCCGCAGAGCTCGGCACACTTGCCCTTGAAGTCACCGGTCCGCATCGGGACGACCTCGAACTTGTTGACCCGTCCCGGGATCATGTCGAGCTTCTGGAGGAAGGCAGGGATCCAGAACGAGTGGATGACGTCACGAGAGGTCAGCACGAACTCGGTGCGCTTGTTGACCGGGAGGTACAGCGTGGGGAGGGTCTCCTCCACACCGGGCTTGCCGGTCAGCTGGGCCTGGGTGCCCGCCTCGTAGGTGCCCTCGTTGACGTAGTTGAAGTCCCAGCTCCACTGCTTGCCCACCACGTTGATGACGACGTCAGGGTGCTTGGAGGTGTCGAGCAGGGCCGCCTCGTCGCGCTGGGTGTAGAAGAAGAGGACCGCGATCATGAAGACCGGGACCACGGTGTACAGGATCTCCAGGGGCACGTTGTAGCGCAGCTGGTCAGGGAGGGAGCCGTCGTCGTCCTTGCGCCGGCGGTAGGCCACCACGCACCAGATGATCAGGCCCCACACCAGCCCGCCGACGAGCAGCGCGGCGATCCAGGAGGCCACCCAGAGGTTGGTGACGCGCTCGGCGCCCTGGGTGACTCCGCGCGGGAGCAGGCCGTCCTGCACCCGGCCGGCGCAGCCGGACAGAGCCAGGGGAATGAGGCCGGCAGCCGCCGTCGTGAGCCAAGTCCGCCGCCGTCGGGCGTGCGGCACAGAGTCGTCGTGCGGACGCAACAGTGCACCTTCTTCTGCCGAGAGACCAACCACGTCGCAAACCCTACTCCAGCCCACCCCACGAGTCCGGTCAGGGTGGGGCTAACGTCGAGGCGTGGCGAATGAGACTTATGGGCGGGTTCTGCTCGACGCCGCCAGCACCCCCATGGACCCTGTCGCGCGCCAGACGCTGCTGGCTGCGGTGGAGGCGGGCTGGGCTGACCCGCGCCGGCTCTATGCCGAGGGACGCACCGCCCGCAGGCTGCTCGACCAGGCCACGGAGGTCATCGCGGCCGGCCTCGGGGTGCGACCGGCCGAGCTCGGTTTCACGCCGTCCGGCCCGATGGCCGTGCGGTGGGCCGTCGACGGCGTCCTCCAGGCGGGCCGGCGCCGCGGCGCCCGTCTCGTGGCCGGCGCGGTCGAGCACTCCGCCGTCCTGGTGCCGGGACAGCACCGCGCCGCGCAGGCCGGCGACGACACGCTGTTCGCCACGATCCCGGTGGACCGGCAGGGGCGCGTCGACCCCGCAGCCCTCGCAGAGGCCGTGGCGGTCCCGGGGACGGTCGGCGCCGCCGTGCAGCACGCCAACGGCGAGGTCGGGACCCTCCAGCCGCTCGAGCAGGTCCACGACGTATGCCGCAGGGCCGGCATACCGCTCGTCGTGGACGCTCAGGCGTCCCTGGGCCGGGTCCCCTCCCCCACCTCCTTTGACGTGCTGGCAGGGGACGCCCAGTCCTGGGGCGGGCCGGGCGGCGTCGGCGTCCTCGTCGTGCCGGAGCGGACCCGCTGGGTGGTCCCGGGACCCGCTGGCGAGCCGGGGCACGGACCCGGTGGCCACGTCCCGTGGGTGCCTCTCGCGCTGGCCGCCGCCGAGGCGTGGCAGCAGGCGGCCGCCCAGCAGGCCCGCGAGTCCGAGGAGGCCAGGGCCCTCGTCGACCGCGTGCGGTCGGCCGCGGGCGCCGTCGCCGACGTCGAGGTCGCCGGGGACCCGCTGGAGCGGCTGCCGCACGTGGTGACGTTCAGCGCCTTGTACGTCGATGGCGAGGCCCTGGTGCACGAGTTCGACCGCCGCGGCTTCGCCGTAGCCTCGGGCTCTGCGTGCACCGCCAGCACCCTTGAGCCGAGCCACGTCCTGGCGGCCATGGGTCTGCTCACCCACGGGAACGTGCGGATCACGCTGCCGCTGCGCTCGGTCTCGCCCGCACGGACGCAGGACGTCGAGCGGTTCTGCGCGGCGCTCCCCGAGGTCGTCGCAGCCGTGCGGGAGCGGCTCGGCGTGGAGCGGCTGTGAGCGGCGAGCCGCCCCCCGGCGCTGTCGAGCCCGCGGCGGGCTCGGTCGTGGTCGACGCGAGGGGGCTGCGCTGTCCCCTGCCGGTCATCCGCCTCGCCCAGGCCGCCAGGGATGTGCCGGCAGGGTCCGTGCTCGAGCTCTGGGCCACCGACCCCGCCGCGCGGGCGGACGTGCCCGCCTGGTGCCGGCTGCGTCACCACGAGTACCTCGGCGCGACGGAGGTCGGCGACGGGGACGGTGCCCACGCGGCATACCGGGTGCGCCTGCTGGCGCCTGCCGCCGACTAGGTCGGTGAGGGCCGGCGGCCCAGGCGCAGCTGCGGCAGCGCCAGGGCGCGGCGCAGTCTCTTGAGGTACTCCCGGCGCGGCAGCTCCACGATGCCGAGGCTGCGCAGGTGCGGCGTGCCCCACTGGACGTCGATGATGCGGTCCGGGCTGCGGTCGTCGAAGACCAGGCCTGCCAGCGCGGTGAGGGCGACCTTGGAGGCGTCCGTGGCCGTGTGGAACATCGACTCGCCGGCGAACAGACCGCCGATCGAGACCCCGTAGAGCCCGCCGACGAGCTCGCCGTGCTGCCACGTCTCGATGCTGTGCGCCCAGCCGAGGCGGTGCAGCATGGCGTAGGCGGACTCGATCTCGGGGGTGATCCAGCGGCCGTCGCGGTGGGGCGAGGCGCAGTGCGCGACGACCTCCTCGAAGGCGGTGTCCACACGGATGTCGAAGTGGCGGCACGACTTGCGCAGTGACCGGCTGACCCGGATCCCGCCCGGGAGCAGCACCCCCCGCGGGTCGGGCGACCACCAGCCGATCGGCCGCGCGCCGTCCTCGCCGAGACCCATCGGGAAGACGCCGCTGCGGTAGGCCGCCAGCAGGGTGCCGGGCGAGAGGTCCCCGCCCACGCCGACCAGGTCCTCCCCTGCCTCGACCTCGTCGAGGTCGAAGTCCCAGGGG
>DASULG010000125.1:0-14716 GCA_036278335.1 Pedococcus sp. | reverse complement strand
CGCCCCAGCGCCGCACCGAGCTGACGGGGCGCCGCCACCGCGAACGGCAGCGCCAGTGCCACCGCCAGGACCGGGCCGTCGTGCCAGGTGGCCGGGGTCAGGCCCGCCACCAGGGCCAGGACGACCGCCAGCGGCGCCGCTCCTCGGCTGCCGCGCGCGCCGAGCATGAGTCCGAGCAGGCCGCCGGCGGTGAGCAGCACGGCCAGCACCATGCGCTCACCGGGTACCCCGTCGACGCTGGGCGCCCCCAGGAACCAGCCGAGCCCGCTCATCGCCGCGACCACGAGGAAGCGCAGGCCGGCCGAGCGGACCAGGGCCGCGACGGCCGCAGCCGCTGCTGTCGCGCCGAGGAGCACCAGGTCGCCGTCGCGGGCCCGCAGCGGCAGGAAGAACCAGTCGTCGAGCCCGGAGAACCCTGCGGGCCACCACAGCAGCAGGGCAAGGAGCGGAGCGGCGACCCTCCAGGCGCGCGGCGCCCGGCCGCGCCGACCGCGCGGCTGCACAACCGGAGCGGGCGCTGTGGTGGGCTGGACCTGGAGCGCGGTCCGGAGCTCGGCCCGGGTCATCGGAGGCGGCAGGGTCATGCGCGCAGGGTAGTGCCAGCGGGCGCCGGAATGCCGACCGAGCCCTGTGGCGCGAGTCCACTCGGTCGCGCGGGTCGGCGCGGGTCCGCGCGGGTGCCGCTGGTCGCGCGCGGTGCTGCCGCTCGTCGCGTCCCCCGACCCGCCGAGCGCGACCTCCCGGGTTCCCCTTGAAGGCTTCGCGCCGACGCTGTTGGCTGTAGGGGTACCGCGGCTCCCGACTGGAGGCCGCCCGCTGCGCCCCCTGGAGGAACCGTGTCCGAGGAGACCCTGTCGACCGTGCTGCACGAAGCCCACTCGTTCGAGCCCAGCGAGGAGCTCGCGGCCGCCGCGAACGGCAAGGCGGAGCTGTATGCCGCCGCTGACGCCGACTACGAGGCCTTCTGGGCCGAGCAGGCCCGCAAGTACGTCACGTGGGGCAAGGACTTCGACACCACGCTCGACTGGAGCGGGGCCCCCTTCGCGAAGTGGTACGTCGGCGGCGAGCTCAACGCGGCATACAACTGCGTGGACCGCCACGTCGAGGCGGGCAACGGCGACCGGGTCGCCATCCACTTCGAGGGCGAGCCGGGCGACTCCCGCACGATCACCTACGCCGACCTGCACCGCGAGGTGCAGCAGGCGGCCAACGCCCTCGAGAGCCTCGGCGTGGCCAAGGGCGACCGGGTCGCCATCTACATGCCGATGATCCCCGAGACCGTCGTGGCCATGCTGGCCTGCGCCCGCATCGGAGCCCCGCACTCGGTGGTGTTCGGTGGGTTCTCGGCCGAGGCGCTGCACACGCGGATCGCCGACGCCGAGGCAAGGGTGGTCATCACCTCCGACGGCGGGTACCGGCGCGGCGCGCCGTCAGCGCTCAAGCCGGCCGTGGACGCCGCCGTCACCGCCGAGGACAGCCCGGTGGAGAAGGTGCTGGTGGTCAAGCGCACCGGCCAGGACGTCCCCTGGGACGACTCCCGCGACGTCTGGTGGCACGAGGCCCTCGAGGCCGCCTCCGACACCCACGAGGCCGTGCCGGTGGACAGCGAGCACCCGCTGTTCATCCTCTACACGTCCGGCACCACGGGTAAGCCGAAGGGCATCTTCCACACCACGGGCGGCTACCTCGCCCAGTGCGCCTACACGAACGCCGTCGTCCACGACCTGCACCCCGAGACCGACGTCTACTGGTGCACCGCCGACGTGGGCTGGGTGACGGGCCACTCCTACATCGTCTACGGACCGCTGGCGAACGGCGCGACCCAGGTGATGTACGAGGGCACGCCCGACAGCCCGCACCAGGGCCGCTGGTGGGAGATCATCGAGAAGTACAAGGTGTCGATCCTCTACACCGCACCGACCGCGATCCGCACCTTCATGAAGTGGGGCGACGACATCCCGGCGCGGTCCGACCTGTCCTCCCTGCGGGTGCTCGGGTCGGTCGGGGAGCCGATCAACCCCGAGGCGTGGCTCTGGTACCGCAAGCACATCGGCGGCGACCGCACCCCCATCGTCGACACCTGGTGGCAGACCGAGACGGGCGCGATCATGATCAGCCCCCTTCCCGGTGTCACGGACCTCGAGCCGGGCTCGGCGCAGAAGCCCATCCCCGGCGTCAGCGCCGAGATCCTCGACGACGAGGGCAAGCCGTTCACCGAGGCCGAGAAGGTCGGCTACCTCGTGCTGACCAAGCCCTGGCCGGCGATGCTGCGCGGGATCTGGGGTGACCCGGAGCGGTACAAGGAGACCTACTGGAGCCGCTTCGGCCCCAAGTACTACTTCGCCGGAGATGGCGCGAAGTACGACGCCAAGGGCAACATCTGGCTGCTCGGCCGGGTCGACGACGTCATGAACGTCTCCGGCCACCGGCTCTCGACCGCGGAGATCGAGTCCGCGCTGGTCTCGCACCCCAAGGTCGCCGAGGCCGCGGTGGTCGGCGCCACCGACGAGACCACCGGCCAGGCGGTGTGCGCCTTCGTGATCCTGCGCAAGGAGGCCGTGGAGGAGGCCGACGAGCCGGGCGAGGGCAAGGACCTGGTCCAGGAGCTGCGCAACCACGTCGCCAAGGAGATCGGCCCGATCGCCAAGCCGCGGTCGATCATGATCGTCTCGGAGCTGCCCAAGACCCGCTCGGGCAAGATCATGCGCCGGCTGCTGCGCGACGTGGCCGAGCACCGCGAGGTCGGCGACGTCACCACGCTGGCCGACTCCTCGGTCATGAGCCTCATCAAGGAGGGCATGGCGGCACCCGCCGCGGACTGAGCTACCGCTCCTTGATGCGGTCTCCGCCGACCCACACCCCGGCCAGGTCGGCGGAGCAGCCGAGCGCGAACACCTTGGCCAGCGCGTCCTCCGCGTCGCGGGCGTGGCGCAGCCCCACGTCGAGGGTGCTGCCGGTCTCGGGACGCACCCACACGGCGTCGAACTGCTTGCCGACACTGAGGTCGCCGACCTCCGCGGCGAGCCCAAGCGCGTCGGCCCCGGCCGCCGTGGCGAGGTGGAGCAGGTCGGCCGCGCTCAGCGGCACGCCCTCCTCGCCGAGCAGGTGCTGCACGAAGTACGCCTGGAGCCCTTCCTTGAGCAGCGAGAACCCAGTGCCGGCGCCGACGTCGGAGCCCAGCGCCACCCGGACCCCGTGGTCGCGGTGCCGGCGCAGCGGGAACAGGCCGCTGCCCAGCGCGGAGTTGCTCGTCGGGCAGTGCGCGACCGTGGCGTCCTGGGCCGCCAGCAGCGCCAGCTGCCGGTCGGTGGGGTGCACGTTGTGCGCCAGCACGCTGCGCCGCCCCACCAGCCCCTGCCGGTCGTAGGTGTCCAGGTAGTCGATCGCGCCCTCGAAGAGCTCTCCGACGGCCAGCACCTCCGCGACGTTCTCGTTCAGGTGCGAGGTGAAGAAGGAGCCCCCCACATCCTTGAGGAGCGCGGCGCAGGACGCGAGCAGCGCGTCGCCGCACGACAGCGAGAAGCGCGGGGTCACGGCATACCGCAGCCGCCCGCGTCCGTGCCAGCGCTCGGCGAGGGCCCGGCCCTCCTCGTAGGCGCGCTCGGGGGTGGTGAGCAGGTCGTCGCGCAGCACCCGGTCGCTGACGACCAGCCCGGTGGTGACACGCAGCCCGGTGTCCGCCGCCTGGGCGAACATGGCGTCCACGGCCACGGCGAAGTGCGACCCGAAGACGAGCGCCGTGGTCGTCCCGGCCTCGATCAGCCCGCTGGTGAACTCCGCGGCCACCGCCCTGGCGTAGTCGACGTCGGCGAGCCGGGCCTCCTCGGGCAGGGCGCACTGCTCCAGCCAGCGCAGCAGCGGCATCCCGAGCGCCCCGATGGCGCGCACCTGAGGGAAGTGCACGTGGGTGTCGACGAGCCCGGGCAGGAGCAGCCCCTGGCCGAGGTCGACGACCTCAGCCTCTGAATGCCGGTTGCGGACCTCCGCATACCCACCGCGGTCGGTGATGGCCCCGGCCTCCACCAGCAGCCCCGCATCGGCCTCCGCGCGCAGGCCACCGCCCTCGAACGGGCACTGCGGCGTGTCGAGCACCGTCCCGCGGTACAGGACCCCGCTCACCGCACCCGCGCTCACCGTGCCACCTGCCTGCCCACGCCCTGCCGGTCGAACGCCATGAGGAGCGAGGCCGCCACCCCGACCGCGATCGCGGCTGGTTCCTTGCCCCGTATGCCGGGCAGCCCGATCGGGGTCGTGATGCGGGCCAGCGCCTCGGGGCTGTGCCCCTCGGCGGCCAGACGCTGCTGGAAGCGGCGCCACTTCGCCTCAGACCCGATGAGGCCGATCGAGGCGAGGTGGCCGCAGCGCAGCGCGGCGTCGCAGAGGGCGGCGTCCTCGGCGTGGTCGTGGGTCATGACGAGGACGTGGGTGCCCTGTGGCACCTGGCCCAGGACGAGCTCCGGGACCGGGGCGTGGTGGACGTGCACCCGCGCCTGGGCGTCGGCGAGGACCGCCAGCCGCTCGGGTGTGAGCTGGTCGGCCCGCGAGTCGACGAGGTGCAGGTCGAGGTCGTGGCGGGCCAGGATCCGGGCGAGCTCCAGCCCGACATGGCCGACGCCGAAGATCGCCACCGACGGGAGCACGGCGACGTGCTCGTAGAGCACCGTCACCTCGCCGCCGCAGCACTGGACGCCGTGCTCGGCGGGCGCCTTGTCGGTGAGGCGCACGGTCACCAGCTCGGGCTCGGCCGAGCTGGTGGCGGGGGCGCCGAGCAGCTCCCGGGCGTGGGCGATCGCTGTGGCCTCGAGGTTGCCGCCGCCCACGGTCCCCCACACCTGCTCGGCCGAGACGACCATCTTCGCCCCGGCCTCCCGTGGGGCGTGGCCGCGGACCGCCACCAGGGTGACGACGATGCCCGACCGCCGCTCCTCCCGCAGCCGGGTGACAGCCCTCAGCCAGTCCTGCCCGGACCCCAGGTCGGGAGCCATGTCAGCCCCCTCCCGCCAGCGCCGGGCTCTCGCCCCGGGCCTCGGCCTGGGGGGTGGAGTGCGGCCGCGGGGCTGCGGCCGCCCGGGCCTCCTCCACCGCCCAGAAGACGGCCTCCGGCGTGGCCGGCGAGGACAGCTGGACGCTGTGGCCCTGCGGCCCGAACGCGCCGGCCGCTGCGCGCAGCGCCTCGCGGACGCTGAACGCGAGCATCAACGGGGGCTCCCCGACGGCCTTGGAGCCGTAGACGACGCCGTCCTCGGTTGCCTGCTCGAAGAGCGTCACGTTGAAGACCTCGGGCATCTCCGAGAAGCTGGGCAGCTTGTAGGTGCTGGCCGCCTGGGTGGCGAGCCGGCCGCGGGCGGGGCCGTCGCTGTCGTCCCAGCGCAGCTCCTCCAAGGTCAGCCAGCCGGCCCCTTGCACGAACCCGCCCTCGATCTGCCCGAGGTCGACCAGCGGCGAGAGGCTGTCGCCGACATCGTGGACGATGTCGACGCGGCGCAGCCGGTAGGCGCCGGTGAAGCCGTCGACCTCGACCTCCGAGGCCGAGACGCCGTAGGCGAAGTACTTGAACGGTTCCCCCTGCATGCGCGAGGCGTCCCAGTGCAGGCCCTCGGTGCGGTAGAACCCCGCCGCCGACAGCTGGATCCGCTGGTGGTACGCGTCGTGCACGACCTCGGCGAAGTCCAGCACGGTGTCGTGGAACCCGATCCCGGTGACCTTGCCGTCGGCGAAGCGCACGTCGGCGGGGTGGATGCCGAGCCTGCGGGCCGCGACCTGGGCGAGGCGCCCGCGGATCTGCTCACAGGCGTCCTTGATCGCCCCGCCGTTGAGGTCGGCACCCGAGCTGGCCGCCGTCGCAGAGGTGTTGGGCACCTTGTCGGTGCGGGTCGGCGCCAGCCGCACGCCGGGGAGCGGCACGCCCAGGGCGGTCGCCGCCACCTGGAGCATCTTGGTGTGCAGCCCCTGGCCCATCTCGGTGCCGCCGTGGTTCACCAGGACCGAGCCGTCCTTGTACACGTGCACGAGGGCGCCGGCCTGGTTGAAAGCCGTGAGGTTGAAGGAGATCCCGAACTTCACCGGCGTGATGGCAAGGGCCCGCTTGGTATGCCGGTGGGCGGCGTTGAACTGGGCGATCTCCCGCTGGCGCCGGGTCACCTCCGCGGACTCCTCGACCGCCTGCCAGATCCGCAGCAGCCGCTCGGCGTGGCGCACCGGCTGGCCGTAGGGCGTGGTCTGCCCGGGGACGTAGAGGTTGCGGCGGCGCAGCTCCTCCGGAGCCAGCCCGAGCAGGGGGGCGGTGCGGCCGAGGATGTCCTCGATGACGAGCATGCCCTGCGGGCCGCCGAAGCCGCGGAAGGCCGTCTGCGAGGTCTTGTTGGTCTTCGCGATGCGGCCGTGGACCTCGATGTCCGGGATCCAGTACGCGTTGTCGACGTGGCACAGGGCCCGGGCCAGGACCGGCTCGGAGAGGTCGAGGCTCCACCCGCCGTCGGAGGTCAGCGTTGCCCGCAGCGCCAGGATGTGGCCGTCCTCGTCGAAGCCCGCGGTCCACGAGGCGTGGAACGGGTGCCGCTTGCCGGACATGGTGATGTCCTGGCTGCGGTTGAGGCGAAGGCGGACCGGGCGGCCGGTGAGGGTCGCCCCGAGGGCCGCGATGGCAGCATACCCGTGCGGCTGCATCTCCTTGCCCCCGAAGCCTCCACCCATGCGCAGGCACTGCACCGTCACCTCGTGGCTGCGCAGGCCCAGGACGTGGGCGACGATCTCCTGGGTCTCGCTCGGGTGCTGCGTGCTGCTCTGCACGAAGACCTGACCGCCCTCGTCGACCATCGCCAGGGAGGCGTGCGTCTCGAGGTAGAAGTGCTCCTGGCCGCCGAGCTCGAACTCACCCTCGACGACGTGGGCGGCACGGGCCAGCGCGGCGTCGGGGTCCCCACGGCGCAGCGTGGGCCGGGCGCCCTGGAACGACTCGGCCTCGATCGCCTCGCGCAGCGTGACCAGTGAGGGGAGGGGCTCGTAGTCGATCTCGACGCGCTCGGCGCCCAGGCGTGCCGCCTCGATGGACTCACCGAGCACCCAGCAGACGGCGTGGCCGTGGAACATCACCTCGGAGGGGAACAGCGGCTCGTCGTGCTTGACGCCCGCATCGTTGACGCCGGGCACGTCGTCAGCCGTGAGCACGCGGACCACCCCGGGCACCTCGAGAGCGGGGGCGGTCTCCAGCCGGGTCACCCTCGCGTGGGCGTGGAACGCCTGGACCGGCCACGCATGGAGGGCGTCGCGGGTCCGCGTGATGAGGTCGTCGGTGTAGAGCGCGCGTCCGGTGACGTGCAGGGCGGCGCTCTCGTGCGGGATCTCCTGCCCCACAACGGGATTCAGCGGCCGGTCGGACAGCGCGCTCATGCCCCCATCTCCTCGCGGTCAGTGACCCGGCTCGGCGGGTTGTCCTCGAAGAGCCGCAGCAGCGAGGTCGCGAGCATGGCGGAGCGGTAGGCCGAGCTCGCCCGGTGGTCGTCCAGGGGTGTGCCCTCTCCGCGCATGGTGGCGGCCGCCTCGTGGACGACCTCCGCCGACCAGGGACGGCCCTCGAGGGCCGCCTCGGTGGCGAGTGCCCGCAGCGGGGTGGCGGCCACGCCGCCCAGCCCGATCCGCGCGCGGCTGACGACACCGTCCTCGATGGTCAGGGCCAGGGCGATGGCGACGCTGGAGATGTCGTCGAAGCGCCGCTTGGCGATCTTGTGGAAGGCGGTGACCGGCGCGAGTGGCAGCGGGATGCGGACCGCCGCGACGAGCTCATCGGGAGCGCGAAGGCTCTGGCGGTATCCGGTGAAGTAGTCGGCGAGCGGCACCTCGCGCCACCCACGGCTCGAGGCGAGCACGACCCACGCCTCGAGGGCGAGCAGAGCGGGCGGGGTGTCCCCGATCGGGGAGGCGGTGCCCAGGTTGCCGCCGATCGTGGCGCCGTTGCGGATCAGGCGCGACGCGAACTGGGGGAGCATCTGGTCCAGCAGCGGAACCCGGCCCTCCAGCCGGCGCTCGAGCTCGGAGAGGCTCAGGGCGGCGCCGATCTCGAGGGTGTCCTGCTCCCAGGTGAGCTCGCGCAGCTCGGGGAGACGGTCGATGGCGATGGCGAGCGGGGCGCGGGCGCCGCGGAGGTTGACCTCGACGCCCCAGTCCGTGGAGCCGGCCACCAGCTGGGCGTCGGGGCGCTCCGCGAGGAGGTCGAGCGCCTCGGCCAGATCGGCGGGACGGATGAACTCCCCCTCGGCGACCAACAAGCGGGTGTGCGCGGGAGCCGGAGCCCGCACGGAGCGGCGGGCGGCGAGCGGGTCGTCGCCGTCTGGCTCCCCGAGCGCGTACGCGGCGTCGCGGATGGGGCGGTAGCCGGTGCACCGGCAGAGGTTGCCGCTCAGCGCGTGCAGGTCGAACCCGTTCGGGCCGTGCTCGTGGTCCGGGCTCTCGTGGTCCGGGCCCTGGTGGCCTCGGCCCTCGCGGTAGAACTCGGCCGCCATGCTGCAGACGAAGCCGGGGGTGCAGTAGCCGCCCTGCGACCCGCCGCGCACGGCCATCTCCTGCTGCACGGGGTGCAGTGAGCCCGGCGCGCCGAGGCCCTCGGCCGTGACCACCTCCTGGCCGTCGAGCGCGAGTGCTGGGACGAGGCAGGCGTTGATCGCCGTCCACTCGGTGCCGGCAGCGTTGTCCTGCCCGTCCGCTGCGGGGCGTGCCACGAGCACCGAGCAGGCGCCGCACTCCCCCTCGGCGCAGCCCTCCTTGGCGCCGGTGAGGCCGCAGGCGCGCAGGAAGTCGAGCGCGTTCTCGTGCGGCGCGACGCCCCCGAGGGGACGTGGCCTCCCGTTCACCATCACGTGCAGCGCGTCCATGGTCCAGCTCCTCCACACCATCGTGGTCGTCTCATCATGCGCCCCCTCGAGCGCCGGCATCACGTGCTCGGGCAACAGGGGGCATGGTTGAGGCTCACCACGAGGCCGCTGGTTATCCATGCGAACAGCAGCGTCGCTGTGGGTCGAATCTAGAGCCTCTACAAAGTGTTGAACAGGGTCTGGTCTGAAATCGGCTTGACGTCCCAGGGGCCTAGAGGAGCTGTCGCCCCAGCTTCGCGTGGCGGTTGACGTCCTTGTAGAGCAGGTAGCGGAACCGGCCGGGGCCGCCCGCGTAGCAGGCCTGGGGGCAGAACGCCCGCAGCCACATGAAGTCGCCCTCCTGCACCTCGACCCAGTCCTTGTTGAGCAGGTAGACGGCCTTGCCCTCGAGGACGTAGAGCCCGTGCTCCATGACGTGCGTCTCGGGGAAGGGGATCACCCCGCCAGGCTCGAAGTTGACGATGTTCACGTGCATGTCGTGGCGGACGTCGAGCGGGTCGACGAACCGCTGAGTGCTCCAGCGGCCCTCCGTGCCGGGCATCTCCCCGGCAGCCACGTCGGTCTCGCTGGTGACAAAGGCCGGCGGCACGTCGATGCCCTCGACCCGCTCGTAGGCCTTGCGGACCCAGTGGAACCGCGCCGGGGCGTCGCCGGTGTTGCGCAAGCTCCAGTCGGCGCCCGGCGGGATGAACGCGTAGCCGCCAGGGTCCATCTCGTGGGCCACCCCGTCGATGACCAGCCTCACGTCGCCGTCGACGACGAACAGCACTGCCTCGGCGGAGGGGTCGAGCTCGGGGCGGTCACTGCCCCCGCCCGGCGCGACCTCGACGATGTACTGCGAGAACGTCTCCGCGAACCCCGACAGCGGCCGGGCGATGATCCAGAGCCGCGTCTCCTCCCAGAAGGGCAGCGCGCTGGTGACGATGTCGCGCATGGTTCCGCGCGGCAACACGGCATACGCCTCGGTGAAGACGGCGCGGTCGGTGGTGAGCTCGGTCTGCCCCGGCAGGCCGCCCGTGGGCGCGTAGTAGCGAGGCGTCATGACTGTCCTCTCCTCAGGAGCCGCCCGCGCGGCTCCGCGTCGATGTCGATGGGCCTGCCCCGCAGCCAGGTGTGCCGGACGGTGCCGGCGAGCGTACGTCCCGCGTAGGCGCTGACCGGGTTCCGGTGGAGCAGACGCGCCGGGTCGACGGTGAACTCCACGTCCGGGGCGAACACGACCAGGTCGGCCTGGGAGCCCACGGCGATGCGGCCGCGGTCGGGCAGCCCCACCTGGCGCGCGGGCGCTGTCGCCATCCACCGCACGACGTCGGCGAGGGTGTGGCCCCGGCGGCGTGCCTCGGTCCAGACGGCGGGAAGACCGAGCTGGAGGGAGGCGATCCCGCCCCAGGCCTCACCGAAGTCGCCGCTGTCGAGCCTCTTGAGCTCGGCGGTGCAGGGCGAGTGGTCGGAGACCACCGTCTCGATGACGCCGCTGGCCAGCCCCTGCCACAGCCGGTCCCGGTTCCCCGCCTCCCGGATGGGCGGGCAGCACTTGAACTGCGTTGCGCCGTCGGGGATCTCCTCCGCCGTGAGCGTGAGGTAGTGCGGGCATGTCTCGACGCTGAGGCGGACCCCCTCGGCTCGGGCCCGGGCGATGAGCGGCAGCGCGTCCGCGTCCGAGAGGTGCAGGATGTGGGCCCGGGCGCCAGTCTCGCCTGCGGCAGCGACGACGTGGGCGATGGCGCGCTCCTCCGCCTCCTTCGGGCGGGAGGTGAGGAACCCGGCATACCGTGGCCCGGCGGCCGGCGGGGACGCGTCGATCGTCTCGGGGTCCTCGGCGTGGACGATCACGAGGCCGTCGAACGCGCCCACCTCCGCGAGGGCGGCCTTGAGGCCCGCGGCGTCGAGGGGCGGGAACTCCGCGACGCCCGAGTGCAGCAGGAAGCACTTGAAGCCGAAGACGCCTGCCTCGTGCAGCGGTCGCAGGTCGGCGAGGTTGCCCGGGATTGCGCCTCCCCAGAACCCGACGTCGACAAAGGCCTGCCCGTGGGCCGCCTCCTGCTTGGCCCGCAGGCCCTCGACCGTCGTGGTCGGCGGGATGCTGTTGAGCGGCATGTCGACGATCGTCGTGACCCCACCGGCCGCGGCGGCGCGGGTGGCGCTGGCGAAGCCCTCCCACTCGGTGCGGCCCGGCTCGTTGACGTGCACGTGGGTGTCGACCAGGCCCGGGAGGAGGACGACGTCGCCGCCGAGGCGGATGGTCTCCTCGCCCGAGAGGCCGGCACCGGAGGCACCGTCGGGCTCCACGGCGACGATCCGGCCGCCGCTGATGCCGACAGCAGCCGGTCCCTCTCCCCCGGCCGTGACCGCACGCTCGGCGAGGATGAGGACCTCACACCTCACGGCCGTCAGCTCCCGCGGTAGGTCGAGTAGCCGAACGGGTTGAGCAGCAGCGGCACGTGGTAGTGCTCGCCCTCGGCGATCGTGAACGCGACGACCACCTCGGGGTAGAAGCCGCCCGTGCCGGTCGCGGCGAAGTAGCCGGCCGTGTCGAACCGGAGCCGGTAGTCGCCCGGCTCGAGGCGCTCCGGGCCGATGGCCGGGACCCGGCCGTCGGCGTTTGTCACGCCCTCCCCGAGGGGCACGGGCGAGGACGGCTCGGGTGAGGACCGCTCGGGTGCGGACATCTCGGATGAGGACATCCGGAAGAGCTGGACGCTCACCCCCGCAGCCGGGCGGCCGCGACTCGTGTCGAGCACGTGCGTGCTCAGGGTCCCCACTCAGACCACCTGCCTCAGTCGGAGCATGGCGATCTCCTTCAGCTGCGTGACCGTCTCATCGCGCTCGCTCGCGTCGTCGTTGCCGAGCCGACGCTCGAGCTCCTCGAGGATCTCAGGAGCGGAGCGTCCGGCGGCACGGATGAGGAAGACGCGGTCGAAGCGCTGCTCGTAGGCCCGGTTGCCCTCGGCCAGGCGGCGGGCGACGTCGGGGTCGGAGCCGTCGACCCCGGCCTGCTCCCGCTGCGAGAACGCCGCATCGTGGCCGGCCTCGGAGGGCCGGTCGCCGATGCGTGGGTGCCGGTCCAGGGCCATCTCCAGCTCGGCGTCGTCGAGGTGGCTGGCCCCCTCCTCGGCCAGGCCCCACAGCGACTCGGCGTCGCGGTAGGGCCGGCCGGCGAGGACGTCCTCGACCCACCGGGGCACGGCCAGGCACGACCGCAGCCGGGCCCTCGCGTCCTCCTCGGGAAGGGCGTTGAACGCGTCCAGGTCCGCGCTCACTCGACCCCCATGCGGCGGCTGCGAGCGCTGTGGATCGGGTTGGCGCCTGCCACGAGGTCGTCGAACCGGTGGCCGGCGATCTTGGCGATCTCGATCAGGGCCGCGGCGTGCTCCTGCGTGGGCGAGTTCTCGAGCCGGTGCCAGCCGTGTCGCATGACCTGCTCGAAGGAGTCCTCGTCCCGGACACAGGCGATGAGCGGGAAGCCGAACCGCTCGCGGTAGGCCGTCGTCAGCGCGGTCAGGTCGGCCTGCTCGTCCTCGGCGAGGCGGGTCAGGCCGAGGGCGGACTGGTCTCGCAGCGAGTCCGGGCCCTCCTCGCCCTCCGCGACCCGGCTCGAGCCCAGGTCGGGGTAGGACGCGATGAGGGCGTCCTTGTCGGTGTCCTTGCCCGCGAACAGGGCCTCCTGGAAGGCGCGGCGCAGGTCATGGGTGTCCTCGAAGGGGCGCAGGCCGTAGGCGTGCTCGACCACCCAGTTCGGCCCCTGGAACAGGCCGGAGAAGGTGCGCACGAACTCCTCGCGGTCCATCGCGTTGACCTGGTCGAGCCGGATGAGGTCGCCGGGCTGGCCGGCCACGGCGGGCCCGTAGCTCTTGCCGACGTGGTGGAACAGCGCGTTGAGGACGATGGCGGTGATGCTGCCGAGGGTGATGCCGCTGCCGAAGATGATCTGCGCCCAGTCCGGCACGGCCTTTGCCACGTCGGGCTGGGCGGTGACGAGCATCGCGAGGCCGATGCTGGTGGCCACGATGACGACGTTGCGGTGGTCGTGGAAGTCGACCCGCGACAGCGTCTGGAAGCCCACCACGGCGACGGTGGCGAACATCGCCAGCGCGGCACCGCCGAGGACCGGATGCGGGATCCCGGCGACGATGGCGCCCGCCTTGGGGATCAGGCCGATGACGATCATGATGGCGCCGGCAGCCGCGACGACGTAGCGGCTCTTGACCTGGGTGAGGCGCACGAGGCCGACGTTCTCGGCGAAGCAGGTGTAGGGGAAGGAGTTGAACACGCCGCCGATCGTGGTGGCGAGTCCGTCGGCGCGCAGCGCTCGCGCGATGTCGTCGCGGCCGACGCGCTTCTCGACGATCTCGCCGGTGGCGAACACGTCGCCCGTGGTCTCCACGGCGGTGATCAGCATGACGACGATCATCGAGATGATCGCGGCGATGGAGAACCTCGGCCAGCCGAAGTGGAACGGCGTGGTCACGCCGACCCACCCCGAGCTGGCAACGGCGTCGAAGTGCGCGTCGCCGAGCGCCCACGCCACCAGGGTGCCGATGACCAGCCCGGCCAGCACGGCGATGGTGGCCATGAAGCCCTTGAAGATCCGCTGGATCAGCACGATGAGGGCGAGGGTGCCGAGGGCGTAGGCCAGGTTCTTGCCGCTCGTGGGGTCCGAGGTCGGCCCGGCGCCACCCGTCGCGTCGGCCGCGGCCACCGGCAGCAGCGCGATGCCGATGATCGTGATGACCGACCCGGTGACGACGGGCGGGAAGAAGCGGATCAGCCGGCTGAAGTACGGGGCGATGAGGAAGGTGACCAGCCCGGCGACGATCACCGCGCCGTAGATGACGAGCAGGCCATCGGTGCCGCCGCCGGCGGCGGCTCCGATGGCGATCATGGGCGACACGGCGGTGAAGGTCACGCCCTGGAGCAGCGGCAGCCGGACGCCGACCTTCCAGAACCCGACGGACTGGATGATCGAGGCGATGCCGCAGGTGAACAGGTCTGCGTTGATGAGGTGGACGAGCTCCTGCGTGCTCAGGCCGATGGAGTTCGCCAGCAGGATCGGCACGATGACCGCGCCGGCATAGAAGGCGAGGACGTGCTGGAAGCCGTAGATGGCCAGCTTGGGCGCCGGCAGCACCTCGTCGACGGGGTGCTTGGCCACGCGCTGCGGTGCGCGCGTCTCGGCGGGCTGTGCGGTCATGACAGGCTCCTCTTCCTCGCGGTGACCCGGACGGGTCCTGGGAGTGGTTTGGGGGTCGATCCGGGCGGGCGGAGGGCCGCCCTCAGCAGAAGCCAGGAACGGCCAGCCAGGCGTCGCCGGCAGGGGCGGCGCCCTCGCGGCATACGGTCGCCTCGATGAGGCCGTAGGGCCGGTCTGCAGCGATGAACACCTCGCCGTTGTTCTCCAGCCCGAACGGCGAGAGGTCGACGAGGAAGTGGTGCTTGTTCGGGGCCGAGAACTTGATCTCCGCCACCTCCGGGTGCGCCTCGAGCACCGCTCTGCCCATGGCGTAGAGCGACTCCTGCAGCGCGTGGCTGTAGGTCATGGCGAACCTCTCGAGGAGGACCTGGCGGATGTCCTCGAAGGCCTTGTTCCAGTCGACGGCGATGCCCTCGTAGCGCCACCGGGCGACGAGGGAGGTGGCGAGGATGCGGTCGTCGGCCTCGGCCAGCGTGGTGTAGCGGTCCCTGAGGAATCCCTTGAACTCCGAGCCGGTGGACTTCAGGACGACGAGGTCCTTCAGTCCCGACACCACCCAGGTCCGGCGCTGCTCTCCGCTGTCGTCGAGGGTCACGACTGTGGTGCGGGTGTCGCCCCCGCGCCGGACGAAGGCGTGGTCGTGGCCCGATCCGCCGAC
>DASULG010000124.1:0-5683 GCA_036278335.1 Pedococcus sp. | reverse complement strand
GGGTCCCCGACCGGTCCGTATGCCGGGTGCGCCCGGTGCGCACCCGGCATACCGTTCGGTGCCGCTAGCGGCTCACCTCGATGGCGATCTTCCCGCGCACGTGCCCGCCCTGGCTGACCCTGAAGGCCTCCGCGGCCTTCTCGAGGGGGAACACCTGCGAGATGGGCACGGTGAGCAGGCCCTGGTCGGCGAGGTCGGCGAGCGCCTGCAGGTCGGCGGCGTTCGGCCGCACCCACGCGTAGAGGCCACCCTTCGCGGCCACCTGGCCATCGGCGATCGACCCGTGCCGGCCTCCGTCCTTGAGCACGGCCAGGGTGGTCTCGAGCACCCCGCCGATGAGGTCGACCACGACATCCACCCCATCCGGTGCCAGGGCGCGGACACGGTCGGCGAGGCCCTCGCCGTACTCGACCGGCTCGGCCCCGAACCCGCGCAGCACGTCGTGGTTGGCCTCGGAGGCAGTGCCGATGACGCGGGCCCCGCTGGCCCGGGCGATCTGCACGGCCAGGATCCCGACTCCGCCCGCTGCGGCGTGGACCAGGACGGTCTCGCCCGCGCTCAGGCCGAGGCGGCTGAGCAGCTGGTAGGCGCTGAGGCCGGCGAGGGGCAGGCCGGCGGCCTGGTCCCAGTCGAGGGACGCGGGCTTGCGGGCCACGGCGCGCACCGGCACGGTGACCAGCTCGGCGAAGGTGCCGCCCTGGACGTAGTCCTTGCGGGCGTAGGCGATGACCTCGTCGCCGGGCGCGAACTCGGGGGTGTCGAGGCCCACGCGCTCGACGACGCCGGCCACGTCCCAGCCCGGGATGGCGGGGAACACCGTGTTCATCAGGCCGTCGAGGCCGCCTGCCGCCACCTTCCAGTCCACGGGGTTGACCGCAGCGCTGCGGACGCGCACGAGCACCTCGGCGGGGCCCACCTTGGGCTCGGGGAGGTCGGTGAGGGTGAGGACGTCGGGGTCGCCGAACTGGTCATAGGTGATGGCACGCATGGGGGGTGCAACCCGCCGCGCCGGGGCGGCTATTCCGCCCGGTGCCGCCCCATGCCGTCTCAGCGGTAGGGCGAGAAGTCGGGCTTGCGCTTCTCGGCGAAGGCGGTCGCCCCCTCCATGCCCTCCTCGGACTTCACGAAGAAGTCGAGGCCGTCGAAGGCGACGTTGCCGATGCCGGTGATGTGCTCGGTGTCGGCGTTGAACGAGTGCTTGAGGAAGCGCAGCGCCGTCGGCGAGTACGAGGCGATCTTGCGGGCGTACTCGCGCGCCTTGTCCATCAGCTGGTCCGGGGGCACGACGTCGTTGACGAGGTTCCAGCGCTCGGCGGTGTGGGCATCGTAGAGGTCGAGCAGGAACCAGATCTGGCGGGCGCGCTTCTCGCCCACGACCCGGGCCAGGTAGGTCGAGCCGAGGCCGGCGTCGAAGGACCCCACGCGCGGGCCGGCCTGCCCGAACCGGGCCGTCTCGGAGGCGATGGACAGGTCGCAGATGACGTGCAGGACGTGGCCGCCCCCGACCGCGACGCCGTTGACGGCGGCGATGACGGGCTTGGGGATGTCGCGCATCATCCGGTGCAGCCCCTGGATGTCGAACATCCCCCACTCGGTCTCGCCGTAGCTGCCCGTCTCGGCCCGTTCCTTGACGTCGCCCCCCGCGCAGAAGGCGCGGTCGCCGGCACCGGTGAGGATCACCGCCGCCACGCGCTTGTCGGCCCAGGCGTGCTTGAACGCGGAGAGCAGCTCGTCGACCGTCCGGCCCCGGAACGAGTTCATCCGGTCCGGGCGGTTGATCGTGATCACCGCGAAGGCGTCCTCCTCCACGGCGTAGGTCACGTCGGTGTAGTCCTCCGGGCGGATCATGGTCAGCTCCTCAGTGTGGGTGGGAAAGCCATTCGGGGCGGTCGGCGGCCTCGCGGTTGCCTCGCGGTTGCGGCCTCGCGGTCAGCCGCCTTGCGGTCAGCCGGCCTCGACGACGATGGCCTGGCCCAGACCGACGCCGATGCAGGCCGCAGCCACCCCGATGCCGCCGCCGCGCCGGCGCAGCTCGCGGCAGAGGTCGACGACCACGCGCGGTGCGGACGCGCCGAGGGGGTGGCCGATGGCGATCGCGCCACCGTTGACGTTGACGACCTCGGGGTCGATCTGCGGCAGGTGGTGCAGCGTCGAGAGGACCATGGCCGCGAACGCCTCGTTGATCTCCCAGAGGTCGACGTCCGAGACCCGCATCCCCGCGCGCTCCAGGGCCTGCTCGATCGCCGGGACCGGCGCGATGCTGAACCGGTCGGGCTCGACCGCGACGGTGCGCGAGGCGACGATCCGGCCCAGCGGCTCGACACCGAGGTCCTCCGCCATGGCGGAGGTGCCCACAAAGGCTGCGAGGGCGCCGTCGTTGATCGGGCTGGCATTGGCGGCCGTGACCGTGCCGTGGGGAGTGAACGCCGGCTTGAGGGCGGCGAGCGTCTCCATGGTCGAGTCCGGCCGCACCGACTCGTCGCGCGAGACCCCCGCGACCTCCATGACGAAGCCGTCGTGCTTGCCCGCCTCGTAGGCGGCCGCCACCCGATGGTGGGAGCGGACGGCCCACTCGTCCTGCTCCTTCCGGCCGATGCCGAGCTCGGTGGCGACCCGCTCGGCGCAGGCGCCCAGCGAGTCCGTCCAGTGCGCCGGGAAGCGGGGGTTGACCATCCGCCAGCCGACGGTTGTCTGGTGCATCTGCATCGCGCGGGGCAGCGCCTCGTCGGGCTTGGGCAGCACATAGGGCGCCCGGCTCATCCCCTCCACCCCACCGGCGATGACCAGGTCCGCGTCGCCGGTCGCGATGGCCCGCGCCGCCTGCACGAGGGCCTCACCCCCGGAGGCGCACAGCCGGTTGACGGTGACGCCGGGGACGCTGACCGGAAGCCCGGCCAGGAGGGCCGCCATGCGGGCGACGTTGCGGTTCTCCTCGCCGGCCCCGTTGGTGTTGCCGTAGTAGACGTCCTCGACCGCTGCCGGGTCGAGCCCGGGGTGGCGGCCGACGAGCTCGGCGATCGGAAGGGCCGCGAGGTCGTCCGTGCGGATCCCGGACAGCCCCCCGCGGTTGCGGCCGAAGGGCGTGCGCACGGCATCGAGGAGATAGGCGTCGCGTAGCTGAGTCATATGTCGCAATCTTGACGGTCGTAACAGAGAAATGGCAAGGTCCCCGGTGTGACCACCTCCGAGAGTATGCCGGTCGCCCTCGTCACCGGGGCGGGGCGCGGCATCGGTCGCGCGGTGGCCGTCCGGCTCAGCGAGGCCGGCTACCGGGTGGCCCTCACCTCCCGCAGCTCCGACGAGCTGGAGGCCGTCGCGAAGGCCTGTCCAGGCCCGACCCTGGTGCGGCCGTGTGACATCACCGACGCCTCGGCCGTCGAGGACCTGTTTGCCGGCGTGGAGCGCGAGTGGGGGCCGGTCGAGGTCCTCGTCGCCAACGCCGGCGCCGGCGTCTCCGCGTCCGTGGCGAGGACGACGGACGAGCAGTGGCAGCGCATGCTCGACCTCAACCTGACTGCGCCGTTCCGGTGCCTGCGTCGGGCCATCCCGTCGATGGTCGAGCGCAGTACCGGCCGCATCGTCGTCATCGCCTCCGTGGCCGCGAAGGTCGGCGAGCCGTACATCTCCGCCTACACCGCCAGCAAGCACGGCGTCCTCGGCCTGGTGCGCTCGGCCGCCGCGGAGCTGGCCCGCAGCGGCGTCACGGTCAACGCGGTGTGCCCCGGCTACGTCGACACCCCCATGACGGACGCCACCGTCGCGGGCATCGTCGCCAAGACCGGCCGCAGCACCGAGGAGGCGCGCGCCGCACTCGAGGCCAAGCAGCCGATCGGACGCCTGATCACCCCCGACGAGGTTGCCGAGGCCGTCATGACCTGCGTGCGCAACGGCGCCATGACCGGGCAGGGCATCAACGTCGACGGGGGCGCCCTGCAATCCTGAGCAGGAGCTGCCCGCCGGGCACCCGGCATACGGTCGCCGGCAGCGACCGCGAACCCACGAGAGGACCGACCCCATGGCCCTGCAGCGCGTCAACCCCCCGGAGCTCGGGCGCCCGAGCGGCTTCAGCCACGCCGTGGTCGGCGAGGGCCGCACCGTCTTCCTGGCCGGGCAGACCGCCCTCGACGCCTCAGGCCGGATCGTCGGCGACGGCGTGGTGGCCCAGTTCGAGCGGGCGCTGGGCAACCTGCTGACGGCCCTGCGCGCCGCCGGCGGCGAGCCCGAGCACCTGGCGAGCCTGACCGTCTACATCGTCGACATGGACGACTACCGCGCCCGCGCCGGCGACATCGGCCAGGTGTGGAAGCGCCTCGTGGGCCGCGACTACCCGGCCATGGCGGGCATCGGCGTCTCGCGGCTCTGGGACGCCGAGGCGCTGGTCGAGGTGCAGGGCTTCGCGATCCTCCCCTGACCCCGTCCCGCCCCCCGTCCCCCGGTTCGGGGTATTGCCGAGCGCTATAACGCTCGCCAATACCCCGAACCGGGACGCACAGGGCTCGCGCCACTGCCTCACCGTCCACAGCGAAATGCGCCGCCTCTGACGAGAGCCGCCCGGTGAGCAGGATCGCCTGGTGCTGCAGGAATCGGATCGCCATCTGCGGCCGGGCGCCGACCGCCGCGCCCGACGTCTCGCCATCGCCGAAGCCGCTGAGGAGCACGGCGGCGTGCTGTCCCGAGCGCTGCTGCGCAGTCTCGGCGCCGACCGACACGTCATCCACCACGCGGTGGCCTCCGGCCGGTGGCGGCTGCTGGGCGACCAGGCCGTCGCGGTCCACACCGGCCCGGTGTCGGAGATGGGCGATCGGTGGCGAGCAGTCTGGGAGACCGGCCTGCGCATTGCTGCGCTCGACGGTGCAACTGCCCTGCAGCAGGCCGGGATGAGCGGCTTCACCACTGACAGCATCCACGTGTCCATCCCGCATGGCAGCGACCCGGGAACCGTTGACGGGGTCCATCTGCACCGCGTCATCCGCCGCGTACCCGGAGAAGTCGTGCTGTCCGGCATACCGCGCACTCGTCCGGACGTGGCGGCCATCCGAGCGGCGCACTGGGCGGTGAGCAATCGGCAGGCGGCCCTGGTCCTGGCCATGCCTGTGCAGCAGCGGATCGTCACTCCCTCCCAGCTCAGGGAGGACGCGTTCGCCGTGCGGGGCCGCACCCGGCGCGCCTTCATCACGCAGGTCGTCGCCGACGTCGTCGACGGGGCGCACTCCCTGGGTGAGCTCGACTTCGCCCGGATGTGCCGGCTGCGCGGACTGCCGGAGCCGAGTCGTCAGGTCGTCCGACGCGGACTGCGCGGCAGGGTCTACCTCGATGCCGGGTGGGAGGACATCGGCCTGGCCGTCGAGATCGACGGGGCCGGCCACCGGGCGGGACTCGCCGTCACCGATGACCTGCTGCGGCAGAACGCGGTCACCATCGGCGGCGAGCTCGTCCTGCGGATGGACCTTCTCGGGCTGCGGATCGCAGGGGACGCGTTCATGGACCAGGTATGCCGGGCCCACCGGGACCGCTCCCACCGCCGTTTCGGGTATTGGCGAGCGCTATAGCAAGCGGCAATACCCCGAACCGGCAAGCGGGCCAGGCGAACCGGCAAACGGGTCAGGCCGCGCGGACGGCCTCGACGAAGCGGTGGGCCGGCGCCTCGAACCGGCGCTGGAGCGCGAAGAACAGGTCGGCCGCC
>DASULG010000123.1:0-6885 GCA_036278335.1 Pedococcus sp. | reverse complement strand
ACGGCCAGCCGACCGCGCAGAACAACCGTGAGACCGGCGTGGACGGCGACCTGTCGGGGTTCCGCAACTGGGAGAACGAGCAACACGTCCAAGAGCTGGCCGACCTATGGGACGTCGACCCGATCGTGATCCCGCACTGGTCGCCGCCGACGCACGCCATGCAGGTGTTCCGCTACGCCGAGCAGGGCTCCATCGGCTTCCTGTGGATCGCCGGCACCAACCCGGCGGTGTCGATGCCGGACCTCGGGCGCATCCGCGAGATCCTCTCCGGCGACCAGGTCTTCGTCGTGGTCAACGAGGCCTACCTCAACGAGACAACCGAGTTGGCCGACGTGGTGCTGCCGTGCGCGCTGTGGGGCGAGAAGACCGGGACCTTCACCAACGTCGACCGCACCGTCCACCTCTCGGAGAAGGCGGTCGACCCGCCGGGGGAGGCCCGCAGCGACCTCGACATCTGGGTGGACTACGCGCGGCGGATGGGTTTCACGGACCGCAGCGGCCGGACGATCCCGCGGTGGGACAGCCCCGAGGAGGCCTTCGACGGCTGGCGTGAGTGCTCCCGTGGCCGTCCGTGCGACTACTCGGGCATGAGCTATGACCTGCTGCGGGGCAGCGGCGGCATCCAGTGGCCGTGCACGGAGCAGAGCCCGGAGGGCACGGAGCGGATCTACACCGACCACGTGTTCAACACCTTCGACGACTACTGCGAGACCTACGGCCACGACCTGCTCACCGGCGCGTCCGTGACGCCCACGGAGCACAAGGCGCTGCGGCTCGACGGCAAGGCGTGGCTGAGGGGCGCTCCGTGGACCCCGGCGCCCGAGCAGCCGTCGGAGGACTACCCGCTCGGGCTCGGGACGGGCCGCACCGTCTACCACTTCCACACCCGGACCAAGACCCGGCGGGCCGAGCAGCTCAACGCCGCGGCGCCGGACGCCTGGGTGGAGATCTCCCCAGAGGACGCCGCCCCGCTCGGGGTGGCCGAGGGCGACCTCGTGCGCGTCGAGTCGCCGCGGGGGGCCATCGAGGTGCAGGCCCGGCTCAGCAACATCCGGCCCGGGGCCGTGTTCATCCCCTTCCACTACGGCGACGCCGACAGCGACGGACGCTCCAGGGCGGCCAACGAGCTCACCATCACGTCCTGGGACCCGGTCTCGAAGCAGCCTGTGTTCAAGGGCGGCGCGGTCCGCGTGACCAGGCTCGCCGGCGGTGGGGCGCCGGCGCCGGCCCCTGACAACACGGCCTCCGCGCCGGCCAGCAGGGAGGGCTGAAGCGATGCACCTCGCCTCCTACATCGGGCTCCTCGACCAGGGGTCGCAGACCCTCGCGGACTCCTTCCGCCAGGTGGCGCAGGGCCACCGGGAGGAGGCAGACGTCTTCCACGTCTGTGAGCAGCTGGCGACCCAGTGCGACCGGCACCGCGAGGCGCTGGCTCCCGTGGTGGCGCGCTACGGCGAGGCCCAGGAGGGTGAGCCGGAGCGGCTGCATGCCGAGGGGCTGTCGACGACCCGCTCCGGCGGACTGGGTCTGCTGAGGGACCTGCACGACCTCTACATGCTGGCGAGCTACCTGGACATCGCCTGGACCCTCGTGGGGCAGGCGGGCCGGGCCGCCCGCGACCAGGAGCTCATCGAGATCGTCGCCGGCTGCGAGGGGCAGACCTCGACGCAGCTCTCGTGGCTGAAGACCCGCCTGAAACAGGCCGCGCCACAGGCCCTCATCGTCGCCGGCTGAGCGCCAGAACCCCTGCTCAGAGGGGGAAAGCCCGCTCGATGATCGCCTGCGCCCGCCCTGCGACGAGTGGTGCGTCGAGGGTGCCGAACGTGAACCCGTGGCCTCCGCCGAGCCGGCTCGCGACGAACGCGTCGGCCACGGCGGCGGGGGAGTACTGGGCGAGCAGGGAGGCCTGCAGGGTGACGGCAAGCCGCTCCACGACGCGCCGCGCCGCGTAGGGCGCATCCTGTGTCACGGCATACCGCGCCACCTCGTCGAGGTCGGCGATAGCGGCGTCCAGGGTCGCGCTGTGCCCGGCGCCTCGCTTGGCCTCGCGCACCAGCGCCTCGAGGGAGGCGGGCTCGCGGGCGATGGCGCGCAGCACGTCGAGGGCGTTGACGTTGCCCGAGCCCTCCCAGATCGAGTTCAGCGGCGCCTCGCGGTAGAGGCGCGCGAGGCCGTTCTCCTCGACATACCCGTTGCCGCCGAGGCACTCGAGCGCCTCGGCGACCATCGGCGCCGTCCGCTTGCAGACCCAGTACTTGCTCACGGCGACGGCCAGGCGGGAGAAGTCGGTGTCGCCCTCGTCGACGGCGTGTGCAAGACGCAGCGACAGGACCGTGGCCGCCTCGGTCTCGAGGGCGAGGTCGGCAAGGACGTTGCGCATCAGGGGCTGGTCCACCAGCCGCGCGCCGAAGGCGGAGCGGTGCCGCGTGTGGTGCAGGGCGCGCACGAGGGCCTGACGCATGGTGGCGGTCGAGCCCAGGACGGTGTCGAGGCGGGTGGAGGCGACCATGTCGATGATGGTGCGCACGCCGCGGCCCTCGTCGCCCACCCGCACACCCCACGTGCCCTGGAACTCCACCTCGGAGGAGGCGTTGGAGCGGTTGCCGAGCTTGTCCTTCAGGCGTTGCAGCGCAAAGGGATTGCGGGTGCCGTCATCGAGGACGCGGGGGACGAGGAAGCAGGTGGGGCCGGGGTCGGTCTGGGCGAGGACGAGGAAGGCGTCGCTCATCGGGGCGGACAGGAACCACTTGTGCCCAGTCAGCTGGTAGGTGTCCCCGCCGCCGAGCGGGCCGCCCTCGGTGCGCGCCGCGCGAGTGGTGTTGGCGCGCACGTCGGAGCCACCCTGCTTCTCGGTCATGCCCATGCCCGCGATGGCGCCGCGCTTGCCGGCGAGGGGGCGAAGGCCGAAGTCGTACTCGCGGGAGGCGAGCTTGGGGACCCACGCGGCAGCGAGCTCGGGGTTCGCGCGGAGGGCGGGCACGGCGGCATACGTCATCGACACCGGGCACAGGTGCCCGGCCTCGACCTGGGACCAGACGATGAACCCGGCCGCGCGGCGCACGTGGGCACCCGTGCGCTGCGGGTCGGTCCAGGGGCTGGCGGTGAGGCCGTGGGCCACGGCCGTGTCCATGAGCTGGTGCCACGCGGGGTGGAACTCCACCTCGTCGATCCGCTCACCTGTGGGCGAGTGGGTGCGCAGGACGGGGGTGTGGGTGTTGGCCAGCTCGCCAGCGTGCTGGGCCTCGGCGCGCCCAGCGAGCTCGCCGAGGACGGCGATGTCCTCGTATGCCGCGTCGCTGGACCACCGTCGCAGGCCCTCCTCGAGTGCCGGGTCGGTCGCCAGAACGCTGTGGCCGGCCAGCGGGGGGACCTGGTTCGTCACGTCGTGGGTGCTCACCCTCGGCAGCGTAGGCGGCACACGCCACCGTGATCAGGCTGTTGCGGCTTGAGACGTGTCACATGTGAGCCGGTGCGGAGCCCGCGGGATACCGTGGCGGGGTGAGTGTGAAGGCGCGGGTGAAACAGCAGCTCGCCCGCGTGCCGGGCGCGCTGGCCGTGGCGCGCCTGACGATCGAGACCATTCGGGTGTGCTTGCGGTACCGCGTGACGGGTCTGGCGTCCGAGGCGGGTTTCTTCGCGCTGCTGTCTCTGCCGCCGCTCGTGCTGGGGCTGTTCGGCGGCGTCGGCTACGTCGGGAAGTGGCTCGGGCCGCAGACCGTCGACCAGATCACTGGCGGGATCCAGACCTGGGCCGAGCGCTTCCTCACCGAGACGCTGATCAAGGACGCGCTGGTGCCGACCGTCGACGACGTGCTCGGGACCGGCCGCTTCGACCTCATCTCGGTGGGCTTCCTGCTCTCGATCTGGTCGGGATCGCGCGCGCTGAACGTCTTCGTCGACACCATCTCGATCATGTACGGGCAGTCGGGGGTGCGCGGGATCGTGCGCACAAGGGCGCTGTCCCTGACGCTCTACCTCGTCTCCCTGGTGGTCGGCATCATCGTGATCCCGCTGGTGCTCATCGGCCCGACGTGGCTGGGCAAGCTCCTGCCCCAGAGCGCCTCGCTCCTGACCTGGCTGTACTGGCCTGTGGTGACGTTCCTGGCCGTCGCGAGCCTGACGACGCTGTTCCACGTCTCCACGCCACGGCGGACGCCCTGGCTGCGGGACATGCCGGGGGCTGCGCTCACCCTCGTGATTTGGGCGCTGGCCTCGTTCGTGCTGCGCGGGACCATCGCGGCGTCCCTCGGCGGAACGTCGATCTACGGGCCGCTGAGCACGCCGATCGTGCTGTTGATCTGGCTCTACTTCCTGGCGATCGCGATCCTGATCGGGGCGGCCCTCAACGCGGCCATCCGGATCATGTGGCCGGTCGAGGAGCGGCCGAGCGCGCGGGCCCAGGCGATGTCGTGGGTGAGGGGCCGTGTGGCGTCCCGGCGCGGTGTGGCGGTGACGGACGGGCTGTCGGGGGTCACCTCGTCGACCACGTCTGGGCGGTCCTCGGGCGGTCGGTCTTCGGGTTTGTCTTCGGGTGGGAGGCCGCTGACACCGATGCCCGAGAAGCCGCAGCGCGAGCAGGCGGCCGCGGCTTCACGGGCCGGGTCCGACGCCGCGAAACAGCAGTCGGAGGGTCGGGAAACTGACGCCCCGGAGGCCGCCTCCGGGACCGCGAAAGGGGCCCGCGGAGGTCCTGGCGCGATGCGCCGAAGAGGGTCAACGAGGTGGCGTCGTGCTCAGTTTGGAGATGGCGACGAAGATCGGCTAATGTCTGTCCGCACGCACAGCGGGGAATGACAACGCTGTGAGCAGCGCGGATGTAGCTCAGTTGGTAGAGCGCAACCTTGCCAAGGTTGAGGTCGCCGGTTCGAGACCGGTCATCCGCTCGGAGGATCAAGAAACCGCCTTCACGGTGGAGTGGCCGAGAGGCGAGGCAGCGGCCTGCAAAGCCGCGTACACGGGTTCAAATCCCGTCTCCACCTCGATCACGAAAGACCCCCAAAGGGCGATTGGCGCAGTGGTAGCGCGCTTCCTTGACACGGAAGAGGTCACTGGTTCAAACCCAGTATCGCCCACCAACACAAACGGCCCCTGACCTGCGGAAACGCAGGTCAGGGGCCGTTGCGTTGGCCCCTCAGAGAACGGGCTGTTTGACCAACTGAGTAACTAAGAACTGCGATTTGGGGTCGACCACCGGTCCGTGGGTGGGTCTTGGTGTGCGTGGACGTCCGGATTGCCCCCCGTCGCTTCCCGTGCAGGGAAGAAGTCATGCCGGCGCTGACCCGGGCGATCTCGCCAGCGCGAATCGGCCGCCCACCCTGAGGCTTCTGCCCAACATGACGCTGCAGCAAGAAGCCGTCCAGTCCTCGTGCCGCGGGGGTGGTGGTTGGTCTCGGCAAGCGGTCGCGCCGCCATGGCCGACCACTGCGCATGAGGGACTCCGCATCAGGGGTTGCCCTTTATTCGGTGTGGCCTACGGTCTCGGGTCCCGCCTCCGGCTCGGAATCTGTGTCGGAGGTGTGGGGAGGTCCGAGGACGCGAGGACCTGGTTCATGGCCTCCGCGCCCTGCGTCAGGACCGCCCTCGGAGAGGTCCTTGCCCAGTTCGCGCGCGAAGGCGGGAGCCGCATCAGAACTGCACGACCGTGCCTCCCTCAGTGATGACAGGCGGATCGGCTGAACCGGTGAGGTTCTCCTTGACGAACTCAGCGGCGCGCCTCGACGACTCGTCGGTGCCGGTCTTGTCCTGGCAGACCGTCACAGTGAAGCCACCATCGTCGTTGCGCACGGCGAAGTAGTTGACGAAGCCGGGCACACCGCTGATGAGCTCCTTCACCGCATCCTCGCGCTGAGCGACTAGGTCGAACACATCCGACGCTCCTTGACCGGAGTATCGACGAACAACTACGTGCATGACGCCTCGCTTGTGTCGCAGGGCCCCTCTCGGGCCGGTAGCCCCCATTACCGCGGCCTCGAGCTGGGGAGGGCAACTCCACCCTTGCACTGCAGCCGCACTGCTGGCCTCCCCCATCAAGCGCAGGAGCGATGCCGGATTTCTGTCCGAGGGCCGTCCGCGAGTGTCCCGCATCGTCCGTCGGCGTGCGCCGTGGTGTGAGCCAGGACCGCGGAACCTGAGCTCACTCACTGCTGACTTCTTCCGTGGCTGCGCGCGGTCGGGACGTGGCTGGGTGCTATCTGCCCGGGACTGCGGCCTGTGGAGACGGGGGAAAGGGACGCTCGAGCAGCGGCGCCGGTGGCCCCTGGTGCGGGCGGAGCTGTGGCGTGGCGGACGCCTGGATGTTGGGTGACTGCTGCGGGCCTTCAGGTGCCTCGGGTCGGCGGTGGTGGAACGTTTCGTCGCGGGAACCCTTTCGGGGCCACATGACGAACCAACACGGATCGCGGCAGTTCCGGACGTCCATGCCGAGCCGCTCATCGTGGCAGGAGTAGGGCCTCGTTCGCCTCGGCAGCAGCAACGCCGCGTTTGGTGCTTAGCCGAAGAAGGGGCGTGTGCCCGAGTTGTCCTCGCACGGGAACGTATGTCGCCCGCGAAATGCTGGAGTTCCGCCGCTCATACATGCCGGCTGGCCTGCTGGTCGAGCGGCGGAACTGCCGAGCAGGATCGTCCGAGGTCACTTGACCTCGGCGCGGCGGACGATCAGCAGGCCGACCGCCATGGGCAAGAGGAACCACAGCGCACCGCCGAGGGCGAGGTGCTGCCACTGCTGGCTGGAGAGGCTGCCGTCGAAGAGCGGCCTCTGTGCGTAGTTGTAGTCAACCCACGGCTGCAGGTCGGCGAACCACTTCTGGTTCGCCGCCAGCAGGCCAAGCAGCGGCGGCAGGACGAGCGTATAGACGAAGTACGTGACGATGGCGCCCGCCGAGTTGC
>DASULG010000122.1:0-12412 GCA_036278335.1 Pedococcus sp. | reverse complement strand
GTCGGCGATCTTGATGGTGTTGTTCTCGGAGGAGTTGATGGCCTCGGCGAGGTCCTTGCCGACCTTCTTGTCGTCGACGTCGAACGCGGCGACGAACTCGACGTCGCTGACGTGGTAGTCGCCGAACATGACGTGCATCAGCCCGGGGACGGTGCCCGCCGGGTCAGCGTCCTTGTAGTACTCGACTCCCTGCACCAGCGAGCTGGCGCAGTTGCCGACGCCGACGATGGCGACGCGCACGGTTCCCATAGGGGTCTCCTTATTCCTGGGTGTGGGTGGTGGGGTAAGTGTTGGAGGACTGCGCGGTGAAGGCCTGCGTGGGGGCGATCTGCTGGCCGGGCTGGGTCCGCTCGGCCGTGATCAGCTCGCTGAGCCAGCGCACCTCGCGCTCGGCCGAGTCAAGGCCGTGCCGCTGCAGCTCGGCGGTGTAGGCGTCGAGGCGCTCGCGGTTCTTGGCCGCGGTCACCCGGATGTTGGCGAGCCGCTCCTCGAGCCTGCTGCGGCGGCCCTCGAGGATGCGCAGGCGCACCTCGGCCTCGGTGCGCGCGAAGAAGGCGAAGTGCACGTCGAACGTGTCGTCCTCCCACGCGGTGGGCCCGGACTCCCGGGCCAGGGCCTGGAAGTGCTCCTTGCCCGCGGCGGTGAGCTCGTAGACGATCCGCGCCCGACGGCTGCCCGCGGTGGTGGGGGCGGCTGCCACGTCGGCGGCCGCCTCGGAGATCCAGCCCTTGCCCAGCAGCGACCGCAGGCAGGGGTAGAGAGTGCCGTAGGACAGCGCCCGGAAGGCCCCCAGGGCGGCGTTGAGGCGCTTGCGCAGCTCGTAGCCGTGCATGGGCGTCTCATGGAGCAGGCCGAGGACGGCGAACTCGAGCAGCTCATGGCGCCGCTTCATGGTCCCTCCCCGGCCTCTGCTCGCAGGCCCTGCACCCGCGGTGGTGTTTGCAGAGTAGCACCCAGATATATCGATGCGATATATCTGGGAGGCCTCAGTTACGACCGCCAGGCACCCCGGGTGAGCGTGCCGCAGCCCGGGCCGCTCCTTGTGAGTGTGCAGGTCAGCGCCCTGACAGTCCTCGGCCGAAATGAGCATTCTCGGGATTGCGGGTCATACTGATGGCCGGACCGTCGGCCTCGGCGGTCCGCCTGTATGTCGATCGAGAAGGTTTGATGAGCACCTCACGTCCCAAGTCGCGCGCCCAGGCGAAGGCCGCCCAGGCCGGCAAGCAGAAGAAGGGTGGCAACGGGAAGATCTGGGGCAAGCGCCTCGGGATCGCCGCACTGGCGGCCGGCCTGCTCGGCGCCATCGGCTTCTTCGTGGCCTACGCGACGACCGACATCCCGCAGCCGAACGACCTTGCGGATGCCCAGGCGTCGATCATCTACTACGCCGACGGCAAGACTGAGATGGACCGCATCAGCGAGGTCAACCGCGAGTCCGTGCCCCTGTCGAAGGTGCCCAAGGCCGTGCAGCAGGCGCACCTGGCGGCGGAGGACCGCAACTTCTACGCCAACTCCGGTATCTCGCCCTCGGGCATCGCCCGGGCGGTCTGGGTCGGGTTGCGTGGCGGGCAGACCCAGGGTGGCTCCACCATCACCCAGCAGTATGTCAAGAACTACTTCCTGACCCAGGACCAGACGCTGAGCCGCAAGGCGAAGGAGATCCTGATCTCGGTCAAGATCGCCAAGCAGAAGTCCAAGGACCAGATCCTCGAGGACTACCTCAACACCATCTACTACGGCCGGGGCGCCTACGGCATCCAGACGGCGTCCAAGGCCTACTTCGGGAAGGACGTCTCCAAGCTCACCGCCTCGGAGGGTGCGCTGCTCGCCTCGGTCATCCGCGGGCCCTCCTACTACGACCCCGGTATGGGCGCCGAGCAGAAGAAGAACGCCGAGGGCCGAGTGACCTACGTCCTCGACGGCATGGAGAAGCAGGGCTGGCTGAGCCAGGCCGAGCGCAGCAAGGCCACCTTCCCCAAGGTCATCCCCTACAAGGGACGCAAGGGTGCGAGCGGCCCGGCGGGGTACCTCGTGGACGCGGTGAAGAAGGAGCTGCACGCCAAGCTCAAGCTGACCGACGCCGAGATCGACCGCGGCGGCTTCAAGGTCGTCACCACGATCGACAAGAAGGCCCAGGACGCGGCAGTCGCCGCGGTCAAGGCCCGGATGCCCGAGGGTGCAGCCGGCAAGGACCTGCACGTCGGCCTGACGAGCATCAAGCCCGGCGACGGGGCGGTCGTGGCGATGTACGGCGGCGCGGACTTCCAGAAGACGCAGTTCAACGCCGCGGTGGACGCCAAGATGCAGGCCGGGTCGACCTTCAAGATCTTCACGCTGATCGCTGCCCTGCAGGACCAGATCAGCACGAAGACCAAGTACGACGGCAGCAGCCCCCAGTACTTCAACGAGTTCAAGGACTCCACCTCCTCGGATGAGGCGTCCAGCTCGGGCAAGGTCGAGAACTTCGCCGGCGAGCAGTTCGGGCGCATCGACCTGCGCAAGGCGACCGGCCACTCGGTCAACACCGTCTTCGCGCAGCTCAACATCGCGGTCGGCCCGAAGAAGACGAAGGAGGCCGCGGTCGCGGCCGGCCTGCCGGCGAAGGGCCTGAACGAGAACTACGCCAACGTCTTCGGCACCGACACGGTGTCGGTGCGCGACATGGCCAATGCCTACGCCACCATCGCTGCCCAGGGGGTGCGGACCACCCCGTACCTCATCAGGAGCGTCAAGGGCGGCCCCGGCGACCTCAACTACAAGGTCAAGATCAAGAAGCAGCCGGTCTTCGACAAGGACGCCATGGCTGACACCATCGACGCCATGACGGAGCCGATCAAGAACGGCACGGCTGAGTTCGCCCAGAACCTCGGGCGGCCCGCCGCCGGCAAGACCGGCACCACGACCGACAACAAGTCAGCCTGGTTCGACGGCTACACCCCCCAGCTGGCCACAGCCGTCGGCATCTACAAGGGCAACGGGACCGTGTCGATGACCAACCTGCCGGGGTTCGGCGAGCTCACCGGTGGGACGGTCCCGGTGCGGATCTGGACCGACTACATGGAGGCCGCGCTGAAGGGCCAGAAGGTCCTGCAGTTCCCTGAGCGTGCCGGTGTCGGCGACGACAAGGTCCCCACGCCCACGCCCACGACCACGACCTCGTCGAGCACGAGCAGCTCGTCCACCTCGACGAGCACGACGACGTCATCCACCACGACGACCACCACCCAGGCGCCGAAGCCGACGTTCAGCAAGACCAAGAAGCCGCCGAGGCCCACCCTGACCACCCAGTCGACGGCGACCGGCACTCCGACGATCCTCGGCGGCGGAGGCGGGCAGACGAGCGCCCCGTGACCGGACCGGACACCCTGGAGCGCCCCGGCCCGCTGGCGGTGGTCGGCGGGCCGCTCGGGCGTCACGCCTCCGCCCGGGCGCGGTCCTGGCTCGCGACGGTGGCGCCGCTGATCGTGGTCTCGACGGGGGCGGTGGCGCTCGGCGTTGCCCAACGGGCGCACTGCGTCGCCGCGGGCTGGAACGGCTCCGACCAGTTCTGGCACGGGTGCTTCTCGGACCTCCCGGCGCTGTACCGGATCGGCAACCTCCATGCCGGGGTCGGCGGGTACCTCGCCACGTCGGGCCAGATGGCCCAGCTGGACCACCCGGTGCTCACGGGCGCGGTCATGGCGCTGGTCGGGGGCCTGGTGCCAGACGGCAGCGTGCTGGACCAGACCCGGTGGTACTTCGGCATCTGGGCCGTCCTGGCGGCCGTCCTCGTGGCGGCGACGGTCTACCTGACCGCCGCCAGCCGCCCCCGGCACATCGCCGATGCGGCCCTCGTGGCCGCGAGCCCGCTGCTCGTCCTGGTGCCGCTCGTCTCCGCCGACATCGTGGGGGTCACGCTCGTCGCGGCCGGCCTCTGGGCCTGGGCCAGTCGACGCCCCGTCCTGGCGGGGGTGCTGCTCGGCCTGGCCGTGGCGGCGCGCACCTATCCCCTCCTCGTGCTGCTCGCGCTCGTGCTGCTCGGCCTGCGCGCCGGCCGCCTCGCGGGCGTGTGGCGTGCCCTCGGGGGCGCCGCAGCCGGCATCGCCATCGTGCTCCTGCCCTTCCTGGTCTCGAACCCCGAGGCGATCCTGCGCCCGTATGCCGCGTGGTGGCGGGCCGAGGCCGGTCTGGGCGGGATGTGGATCATCCCGCAGCTGCTGGGGCATGCCCTGCCGTCGGGGGCGGTGACCGCACTGGCCATCGCGGGGCTCGTGGCGGCCGTGCTGGCCGGCGCGGCGTTCGCGCTGGGCAGCGCCCGTCGGCCCACCCTCGCCGAGGTCTCGCTGGTCCTCGTGGCCATCGCCCTGGTCACCGGCAAGAGCTACCCCGTGCAGGCGGCTCTCTGGCTGCTCCCGCTGGCCGCCCTGTGCGGCGTCCGCTGGCGCGACCACCTGGTCTGGGTCGGGGCCGAGGCCCTGCACTTCGCGATGGTGTGGGCCTACGTCGGCGGGCTCAGCAAGGCCGACCGCGGCCTGCCCCCCGCCTGGTATGCCGTGTTCGTGGCCCTGCGCGTCGCCGCCGTCCTCTACCTGGCCTGGCGGGTCTGGCACACCGCGGCTCTGAGGCCGGCGCACGAGCCGCAGGAGGAGTGGCCCGTCGCGGAGCCCGACCCGGACTCCGACGCGGTCGTCGACGAGCTGGCGGGTCCCTTCACGGACGCCCCGGACCGCCTCATCGTCCGCCTCGGCTGACCCGCTGTCGGTGCCTGGGGACAGGATTACGCCCGTCAGGCACGGAGCCGCTACCCTTGTGCGGTTCCCCCACGGCATACCGGCACCACGCCTGAGCCAGGGGGATCGCACTGCAACCCTCCTGTCACGGAGAGACCGTGACCGCCAAAGACCAAAGGAGGCGGGTTACCCGCATGCGTCAGTACGAACTCATGGTCATCCTCGACCCGGAGCTCGACGACCGGACAGTTGCTCCGTCGCTCGAGAAGTTCCTCACCGTCGTGACCAAGGACGGGGGCACCGTCGACAACGTCGACATCTGGGGCCGCCGTCGTCTCGCCTACGAGATCAAGAAGAAGGCCGAAGGCATCTACGCCGTCGTCAACATGACCGCTGAGCCGGCTACGGCCAAGGAGCTGGACCGCCAGCTCAACCTCAACGAGTCGGTCATGCGCACCAAGCTGCTGCGCCCCGGCGCCTGACAGCCCACCGAACCGAACACCCACACCGACACAGGGGAACTGCTTCATGGCTGGCGACACCGTCATCACCATCATCGGCAACATCACCGGCGACCCGGAGCTGCGCTTCACCCCTTCGGGCGCTGCCGTCGCGAACTTCACCGTGGCCTCCACGCCGCGCGCGTTCGACCGGCAGAGCAACGAGTGGAAGGACGGCGAGACGCTGTTCATGCGCTGCTCCGTGTGGCGCGACGCAGCCGAGAACGTCGCCGAGTCCCTGCAGCGCGGCACCCGCGTGATCGTCTCTGGCCGCCTGAAGTCTCGTTCGTACGAGACCAAGGAGGGCGAGAAGCGCACGGTCATCGAGATGGAGGTCGACGAGGTCGGCCCCTCGCTGCGCTACGCCACCGCCAAGGTCAACAAGACCCAGCGCGGCGGTGGCGGCGGTGCCGGGCTCGGCGCACCCGGTGGCGGCGGCCAGCAGGGCGGCTGGGGCGGCGGCCAGCAGCAGGAGGACCCCTGGGCAACCGGGCCCTCCGGCGGCGCTGCTCAGCCGGCCCAGCCTCAGACCGGCGGCCAGCAGGGTGGCGGCTGGGGCGGCGGCGCGCCGTCCTACGACGAGCCCCCGTTCTGATCGCCCGGCGCTGATCCCACCGGTTCGACAACTCCGGTATGCCGCGTGCTCACGCCGTCGGCACACCACCAGTAACACGTTCAGTCACCATCCCGAGGAGTAAGAACCTCGGGCTCTCACCTCACAGAAGGAGAGCACCACGATGGCCAAGCCCGTTGTGCGCAAGCCCAAGAAGAAGGCCAACCCGCTGAAAGCGGCGAAGGTCGAGAACATCGACTACAAGGACACCGCGCTCCTGCGCAAGTTCATCTCCGACCGCGGCAAGATCCGCGCTCGTCGGGTGACCGGTGTGTCCGTCCAGGAGCAGAGGCTCATCGCCACGGCCGTCAAGAACGCCCGTGAGATGGCGCTGCTGCCCTACTCCAGCAGCGCTCGCTGATCTGGGTCTGAGGAGGAGCTGAAGCCATGAAGGTCATCCTGACCCACGAGGTCACCAACCTCGGCACCGCCGGCGACGTCGTTGACGTCAAGGACGGCTACGCCCGCAACTTCCTGTTCCGTCGCGGCCTCGCCACGGCGTGGACCAAGGGCGGGCAGAAGCAGGTCGACGCCATCAACAAGGGCCGCGAGGTCCGCGCCGTCAAGACCCTCGAGGAGGCCCAGTCGATCAAGGGCAACCTCGAGGCCAAGACCGTCAAGGTCGAGGCCCACGCCGGCCAGTCCGGCCGTCTCTTCGGTGCCGTGTCGACCGCCGACATCGCCGCCGCGGTGAAGGCTGCCGGTGGCCCGGAGCTCGACCGCCGCAAGATCGAGGTGCGCAACCCGATCAAGACCATCGGTGCCGCTGAGGCGCTCGTGCGCCTGCACCCCGAGGTGCAGGCCACCGTGAAGCTCGACGTCGTCGCTGGCTGACGTCCGAGGGCAGCAGTTGAGGGCCCGGTCCCGCCGAGAGGCGGGGCCGGGCCCTCACGCATCGGGGGGCGGTCAGCCGGGAGCGCCTCAGCGCTCGTCGATCATGACCTCGATGCGGTAGTCCTGGGCCCGGTAGCAGTGGTCGCCGTACTCGACCGCGTTGCCCAGGGCGTCGAAGGCGCTGCGCGTCATGGTGAGGACCGGCTCCGAGGCTCGCAGCGCGAGGTGCCGGCGCTCGGTCGTGGTGGGCGTGCGGGCGCCGATGCTCTGGTGGGCGACCACCGGCTTGACCCCCCGCTCGCGCAGCACGGCGTAGAGGCCGTCCTTCTCCAGCTCCTCCCGGGTGATGTCGCTGTAGGCCGGCGGCAGCCAGTTGTGCATCACCGCCAGCGGGAGGTCCCCGGCGTGGCGCAGGCGCACGATCGAGAGCAGGGGGGTGTCGGGGGGCAGCCCCATCGCCGTGGCGGCCCGCTCGTCCTTGACGATCTCGTGGGAGAGCACGGTGGTGCTCGGCGAGGCCGACCCCTCGCGCTTGAGGTCGTCGAAGAGGCTGGTCAGCTCGGCCCGGCGGTGGATCTGCCGGTTGGCCACCGTGGTGCCGAGGCCCCGCCGGCGCAGCAGCAGGCCCTGGGACACCAGCTCGTGGATGGCGCGGCGGACCGTGGGGCGTGAGAGGCCGAGGCGCTCCGCGAGGGCGATCTCGTTCTCGAACGGGTCGCCCGGCTGGAGGGCCCCTGAGGTGATCGCGTGGCTGAGCTGCTCGGCGAGCTGGTGGTACAGCGGGATGGGGGATCCGCGGTCTATGCGGATATCCAGCTGCTTGACCATGCCCGCAGAGTACCGGCTCGAAAGACCCTTGGATAGCACGTGAGAATGTAAGTACAAAGGGTTGACATGACCTCCGGTGGCGGGCCACGCTGATTCGCACAAGACCACGCCAGATCTGCCCCCGCCACGCGCGACCAGGGCGTGGAAAGCGGACACAACGACGTGATCGGAGCGGCAGACATGCGGATCGGGCTCGTGGGCGTAGGACGGATCGGCGCCTTTCATGCTGAGACCCTGAAGGGCCTGGACTTCGTCGACGAGCTGGTCGTCACGGACGCCAACGCCGAGGCCGCCCGGGAGGTCGCCACCCGGCTGGGGCTGCAGTTCGCGCCGGACCCGGCAGGCCTGCTCGACGCGGGCCTGGACGGCCTCGTCATCGCCGCCGCGACACCCGCCCACGCGTCCCTGCTGCGCCAGGGCATCGAGGCCGGTGTCCCCACGTTCTGCGAGAAGCCGGTCGCCGGCACCCTCGCCGAGACCATCGAGGTCGCCAAGCTCGCGGGCAGCACCGACGTCCCGGTCCACATCGGCTTCCAGCGCCGCTTCGACCGCGGCTACCAGCGGCTGGCCCAGGCAGTCCAGGGTGGCGAGCTGGGCTTCGTGCACTCGATCCGGGCGGCCACCCACGACCAGTCCCCGCCCCACGCCTCCTACATCCCGACCAGCGGCGGCATCTTCCGCGACTGCAACGTGCACGACTTCGACATCCTGCGGTTCGTCACGGGCCGCGAGGTCGTGTCCGTCTACGCGACCGGCGCCAACAAGGGCGAGCCGTTCTTCAGCGAGGCCGGGGACGTCGACACCGCCGCCGCGGTCCTCACCCTCGACGACGACACCCTCGCCCTGGTCTCCTCGACCCGCTACAACGGCGGCGGCCACGACGTCCGCATGGAGGCCCACGGCAGCGAGGGCGCCATGGCGGTGGGCCTCGACGACTCGCTCGCCTTCCGCTCGGCCGAGGAGGGCGTGGACTTCCCACCCGGCCCCCAGCACTGGTCCTTCATGGAGCGGTTCCTGCCGGCCTACCGCGCCGAGCTCACGGCCTTCGCCGAGGTGGCCCGCGGCGACCGGCCCTCACCCTGCACCGTCGACGACGCGCTGCAGGCGTTCCGCACCGCTGAGGCCTGTGAGCTGTCCCGCCGCGAGGGGCGCGTCGTGCGCCTGGAGGAGATCGAGACCCTGTGAGCACCACCACCATTCCGCCGATCGAAATGCGCGTTGCCGGTGCCCCCATCTCGTGGGGGGTGTGCGAGGTCCCCGGCTGGGGCTGGCAGTACGACGCCAGCACCGTCCTGGCCCAGATGGGCGAGGTCGGCCTGGCCGCCACCGAGTTCGGCCCCGATGACTTCCTCCCCGCCGACCCCCGGGCCAAGGCCGACCTCCTGGCCTCCCAGGGGCTCAAGGCCGTCGGGCAGTTCGTCCCCGTGGTGCTTCACGACCCGGGCCACGACCCCCTCCCCGAGGTGGAGCGGGCGATGGAGGGCCTCGTCGCGGCGCGCGCCTCCACTGTGGTGCTGGCCGCGGCGACAGGAGGCGAGGGCTACGACGCCCGTCCCGTGCTCGACGACACCGGCTGGCAGACGTTGCTGGGCAACCTCGACCGGCTCAAGGAGGCTGCCCGCGCTCGCGGCCTCACCGCCACCCTGCACCCGCACGTCGGCACCATGGTCGAGTCGGGCGAGGAGACCGACCGGGTGCTCGCCGGCAGCAGCATCGGCCTGTGCCTCGACACCGGCCACCTGCTCATCGGTGGTGGCGACCCGGTCGCCGTCGCGAAGTCGCAGCCTGGCCGGATCGCCCACGTCCACCTCAAGGACGTCCGCCTCGACTGGGCCCGGAAGGTCCAGGCCGGCGAGGCGACCTACACCGAGGCCGTGGCTGGGGGGATGTACGTGCCCCTCGGCGAGGGCGACGTCGACATCGCCGCGATCGTCAACGCCCTCGAGGACGACGGGTATGCCGGGTGGTACGTCCTGGAGCAGGACACCATCCTTCCGGGAGAGCCGGAGGGCGCAGGCCCGGTGGACGATGTGCGCACGAGCCTGTACCACCTGCTCGGCGTGGCCGGGCAGCGCTCCGGGGTGGGGGTCTGAGGATGGGCACGCAGGCCAGCACCGCGGCATACGACCTGGTCGCCATGGGACGCACCGGGGTGGACATCTACCCCCTTCAGCACGGCGTGGGCATCGAGGACGTGCAGACGTTCCAGAAGTTCCTCGGCGGCAGCGCCACGAACGTGGCGGTCGCAGCGGCCCGGTACGGGCGCCGCGCGGCGCTGATCACCCGCACCGGCACGGACGCCTTCGGGCGCTACGTCCGGGCCGAGGCCGAGCGGCTGGGCGTCGACCCGGCCTTCATCACCGAGGTCGAGGGCCCGCCCACGCCGGTGACCTTCTGCGAGGTCTTCCCTCCCGACGACTTCCCCCTGTACTTCTACCGCTACCCGATCGCCCCCGACCTGATGATCGAGGCCGACGAGCTGCCGCGCGAGACCATCGAGCAGGCCGGCATCTTCTGGTCGACCGTCACCGGCCTGTCCCAGGAGCCGAGCCGCAGCGCCCACTTCGCCGCCTGGCAGATCCGCGGACGACGGCAGCACACCATCCTCGACCTCGACTACCGCCCGATGTTCTGGCCGCACCCCGACGAGGCCAGCGCCCAGGTCGGCAAGGCCCTCGAGCACGTGACCGTCGCTGTGGGCAACCGTGAGGAGTGCGAGGTCGCGGTGGGCGAGACCGACCCGCAGCGAGCCGCCGACGCACTGCTCGAGCGGGGCGTCGAGATCGCGGTCGTCAAGCAGGGCCCCAAGGGCGTCCTCGCCGCCACCCGCGGCGAACGCGTCGAGGTCCCGCCGTTCCCGGTGGAGGTCGTCAACGGCCTCGGGGCGGGAGACGCCTTCGGCGGCGCCCTGTGCCACGGCCTGCTCGCCGGGTGGGACCTGCGCCGCATCCTCGAGTTCGCCAACGTCGCCGGGGCCATCGTCGCCTCGAAGCTGGAGTGCTCCACCGCCATGCCCACCGAGGGCCAGGTCCAGGAGCACCTGGACAGCCGGGAGCCGATCGCGGCCGAACACGCCGCCGCCGAGGAGTCACGATGACCACCAGCCCGACCGTGTCCGTGGCCGACCTGACCGAGATCCGTGTCCGCGAGCCACAGCGCATCGCCCAGGCCTGGGCCACCCGGGCTCGTCGGCCGGTCGTGGGCGACGACGGCCGCCTGCTGCTCGTCGCTGCCGACCACCCGGCGCGGGGCGCGCTCGGGGTCCGGGCCGACACGGGCGCCATGGCGAGCCGCAGCGAGCTGCTCGGCCGCCTCGCCACCGCCGTCTCCCGCCCGGGTGTGGACGGGGTGCTCGGCACCCCCGACATCCTCGACGACCTCCTCCTGCTCGGCGCCCTCGAGGGCAAGGTGGTCATCGGCTCGATGAACCGCGGCGGGCTCCAGGGCGCGGTCTTCGAGCTCGACGACCGTTTCACCGCCTACCGGGCGCGCGACCTCGCCGCCAACGGCCTCGACGGGGGCAAGATGCTCACGCGCATCGCGCTGGGCGACCCCGGCACGGTGTCCACGCTCGAGGCCAGCGCCCAGGCCATCACCGAGCTGGCCGAGCTGGGGCTCATGGCCATGGTCGAGCCCTTCCTCTCCGAGCGACGCGAGGGCCGCGTGGTCAACCTGCTCGACCCCGAGTCGACGATCAAGTCGATCCACATCGCCGCCGGCCTCGGCGCGTCGAGCGCCCACACCTGGCTGAAGCTGCCGGTCGTCGACGACCTCGCCAGGGTCATGGACGCCACCACCCTGCCGACGCTGCTGCTCGGGGGGGACCCGCAGGGCGACCCGCAGGACACCTACGCCCGCTGGGGGAGCGCCCTCGAGCTGCCCGCCGTCCGGGGGCTCGTCGTCGGCCGGGCCCTGCTGTACCCGCCCGGCGGCGACGTGGGCGCCGCGGTCGACATCGCCGCCGAGCTGGTTCACGGAGGTGCCCGATGAGCGACAACGAGCGCTGGGTGCGACCGCTCGGCACTGCCACGACCGACAGCTGGGAGGTCGCCATCGACGACGACGGCATCGACGGCTGGCAGCACACGAGCCTGTATGCCGGCCGACTGGCCGAGGGCGAGAGCCGCGAGATCCCTGCCGGGGAGTGGGAGCACGTCGTCGTGCCGCTCTCGGGCTCGGTCACCGTGGAGTCCGCCGAGGGGAAGGCGACGCTGGCGGGCCGGGACTCGGTGTTCGCGGGACCGACGGACGTGGCCTACGTGGCCCGCGACAGCAGCTTCACCGTGACCGCCTCGGGCGGGCCGGCGCGGGTCGCGGTGTGTGGCGCCCGGGCAGCCGCACCCCGGGAGCCGGCGTTCCGTCACGTCGCCGTGGAGGACGTGCCGGTCGAGCTGCGCGGTGCCGGCACCGCCAGTCGTGAGGTCCGCAACTTCGGCACCCCGGGGGTGCTCGAGGCCGACTCGATCATCGCGTGCGAGGTCATCACGCCCGCCGGAAACTGGAGCTCCTACCCCCCGCACAAGCACGACGAGGACCGCGAGGGCGTCGAGAGCGAGCTCGAGGAGATCTACTACTTCGAGGTGCAGGTCGAGTCGGCCGCGGGGGGCTCACCCGCGCCCGCGGGGGCGGACCCGGTCGGCTACCAGCGGGTCTACGGCACCGACGAGCGCCCGATCGACGTGCTGGCCGAGGTGCGCACCGGCGACGTCGTGCTCGTGCCCCACGGCTGGCACGGGCCGGCCATGGCGGCCCCGGGCTACGACCTCTACTACCTCAACGTGATGGCCGGCCCGGGCGCTGGTTCGAATGGGCGGGCCTGGCTGATCTGCGACGACCCGGCCCACGGCTGGGTGCGCCAGACCTGGACGTCCCAGGACGTCGACCCCCGACTGCCGCTTGGAGGCACCCGATGACCGACACCGTCCGCC
>DASULG010000121.1:0-10551 GCA_036278335.1 Pedococcus sp. | reverse complement strand
GCCGCCGATCTCGACCCGGCCCGGCTGAAGGCGCGCGGCGCCCTCATGCTCCGGGACTTCCTCGCGTATGCCGCGTCTCAGGCCTCCGCGCTGCCCGCGCCCCCCGACGGTGGGGAGGGCCTCCAGCCCACCCTGGGCACGGCCGGCCGGGACCAGGCGCCCGACCCGCTGCGGGCAGAGTTCGTGCGCCGGCTGCGCCAGGCGGGGCTCGTCGTGCACGAGTCCTTCGGCTCGGCCCAGCCCATCGACATCGCCGTCGAGGACCCGCGCCGCCCCGGCCGAGTGGTGCTGGCCGTCGAGACCGACGGGCCCTCCTACGCCGCGATGCACAGCACCCGCGACCGCGACCGGCTGCGTGTCGAGCAGCTCGGCCGGCTCGGGTGGGAGCACGTTCGCGTCTGGACGACCGACATCTTCCGTGACCCGGCCCGCGACGTGGCCCGGGTGGTCGCTGCGGCGCACCGTGCCTCAGAGAAGCCTGGGGTCAGGGCGCCGGACGCGTCGAGTGCAGGCTCGGCCTCGACGGGGCCAGGGGCAGAGTTGGCAGCCGCAGCCGGAGCCGAGCCAGCTGAGGATGCAGCCGGCGACACAGCCGAGGACACAGGCGAGGACACAGTCGAGGGCAGCGCCGAGGACGCCGTTGCCGAGCCCGCGGGCGCTGGCCAGGGCAACGAGGCGCGCAAGCGACGGCTCGTGCGTCGCCGGCCGAAGGTGGCTCCCGAGCAGACCCGCGACGACACCGACGCCGGCTGGGGCGAGTTCGCGGACACCTCGGCTCATGACCGCTGGCTGCAGGAGCAGCGCCCCCCGCACTGGGGCACCGACTGAGGCAGCCACGACAGGATGGACAGAAGGCGCCGGCCCCACTGCGGGTCGGCGCCTTCGTGCGCGATGTCTGCGGAGCGGGCCGCTGCTGCATGGTGCTACATGGTGCCGGTGGGCCGCCCCGCCAACAGGTCGCGGATCTCCTTGAGCAGCTGGACGTCCTCCGGGGGAGCGGCGTCCACCTCCTGCCTCATGAAGCGCTGGCGGGCGATCTCGTAGGGCTTGACGACGAAGAAGTAGACGACGAAGGCGATCGTGAGGAAGGCCAACAGTGCCGAGAGGAACGGTCCCACCTTCGTCAGGCCGAGCACGACCCACTTGTCGAAGGCCGGTGCGTCCCAAGCCTTCCCGATGATCTCGAGCAGCATGTCAGTGAACGACTTGACCACCGTGGCGAACGCCGCGCCCATGAGGAAGGCAACCGCGAGCTCGACAAGGTTGCCCCGCATGACAAAGTCTCTGAAGCCCTTCACGGTGCCCCGCCTTCCACGTGGTGATGAAGCCTTGCGCCCACCGTAGCGAAGGAGCGCACCGGATGGCTCGGTCGAGGCTGGCAGCCGAGTGAGCTCAGCGGCCGCGAAGCACGACCGTCAGGGACGACCCGCCGATCTCGTCGCGTGGAGCGCTCGCGATGCGTCCGGCCACGGCAGCTGTCACGGTGAGGACCAGGCCGCCAGCGTCCCCGCCCAGCGAGGCTCCCACTCCATTCGAGGGGCCCGTTCCAGCGTCCGCTCCGCGCACCGCCAGCACCAGGGCCGAGGCCGCGACCGTCTCCCCCGTGCCGGCAAGCACGTCGACGCGGTCACCGGCGCGCACCATCGCCAGGGCCCCCGGGTCAGCCAGCGGGACATGCACCGCGACCTCGTCCTCGGGCCGCCCGGCAAGCAGGCCGGCGCCCGCGACGCGTGCAGTGGTCAGCACCTCGCCGGCCGCCACTGGGCCGGACAGCTCGCGTCCCACCAGCGCTGCGGCGGACGCGGCGCGGGACGGCGCGTACGCCCGGGGGCGCCGCTGCTCGAGCAGGTCTGCGGGCTGGAGCTCTCGCCCGGCGGGAAGGTCCTTGGCCGCGACGACCACCGGGACCAGAGGGCCCCCCTCAGGCGTCCGGGCGAGGACCACCGTGCCCAGCACCGCCCCGCCCGCCAGCAGGGACGCGGTGACCCGGCGGGCCACGGCCCTGCGCCACTGGCCCCGACGCCCTCTGCCGAACAGAGCTCCCAGCGCGCCTCTCGCCCAACCCGCGGACGCGCCCTCCGCGGCTCCCCCCGGGCCGGCCACCGGTGGTCAGCCCGGCAGCGCGAAGGGCAGGGTGATCCCGTCGAGGGCCCTGCGGCACGGACAGCCGGCGCTGTCGTCGGGCTCGGTCTCGGGCATGGCGCGAATCGTCGAGCGCAGCAGCTGCTTGAGGGCGTCGACGTTCTTGGCGAAGACCCGCAGCACCTCCTCGTGGGTCACGGCCTCACCGCCGTGGACGCCGGCGTCGTGGTCGGTGACGAGCGCGATGGTGGTGAAGCACATGGCCAGCTCCCGGGCGATCGCCGCCTCCGGCATGGCGGTCATGCCGACGACCGTCCAGCCGGCCTGCTGGTGCCAGTGCGACTCGGCCTTGGAGGAGAACCTCGGACCGTTGATGACCACGAGGGTGCCGCTGTCGGCGACCTCCTTGCCGGCCGCCCGGGCGGAGTCGACCACGGCGCGCCGCCCGTGGGGGCAGTAGGGGTCGGCGAAGCCCACGTGCACGACGGGGCCCTCCGGGTCATACACGGTGTGCTCCCTGCCCCAGGTGCGGTCGACGACCTGGTCGGGGACGACGATCGCCCCGGGCCCCAGCTCCGGCCGCAGGGAGCCGACGGCGCAGGGGGAGAGCACCTGGCGCACGCCGACCGAGCGCAGCGCCCACAGGTTGGCCCGGTAGTTGACCCGGTGCGGCTGGAACCGGTGGCCCTGCCCGTGACGGGCGAGGAATGCGACGCGGCGGCCCTCCAGCTCGCCGATGACCAGCTCGTCGCTGGGGTCGCCGAACGGGGTGGACACGGCGACGCGCTCTGCATCAGAGAGGAACTCGTAGAAACCAGAGCCTCCGATGACTCCGAGGTCGGCACGGGCTGAGGGTGCGTCAGTCATGAGCCGAGCCTACGCAGCGGCGGTCATCCGTACGTGTCCGCGGGCGGGGCTGTGGACAGCCGGGTGCTGGGCGGGACGCTGTGGATCCAGCGACCCGGCCCGGAGCCGATGGTCGGCAGCCTCAGGCCGCGGACCCGTCCGCGGAGGAGGTCGAGCGCGCCGGCGCAGGCTTGGTCGCCGCGGGCTTGGACGCACCCGAGTCGCCGGCGGGGTCGGACGAGCCAGAGGACGAGCCCGAGGAGGTGGACGCGGGCATCGACGAGGAGCCCTTGCGCGAGTCGGTGCGGTAGAAACCGTTGCCCTTGAACACGACGCCGACGGCGTTGAACAGCTTGCGCAGCCGGCCGTCGCACTGCGGGCACTCCGTCAGGGAGTCCTCGCTGAAGGGCTGGAAGATCTCGAAGCGGTGATCGCACGCGGTGCACGCGTAGGCGTACGTCGGCACGGTTCCTCCCAATTAGCACTGTGGGTGTTCGAGTGCCAAGTATACGGCCCGATCAGGCGTCGTTGCGCCACCCCGCCAGCCGCCCGGCCTGGCTCACGGCCCGCACCCGACGCTCGACGCGGGCCTTGGTCTCCGCGGTGGCCACGATCAGCAGCTGGTCGCCGCGCCGGATCGTGGTGTTGGGCTCCGGCACGAAACCGCTGCCGCTGCGCACGACGAGGGTGACGTTGGCCCCCTTGGGGAGGCGCAGCTCGAAGACCTCCACCCCGTGCAGGTGCGACTGGGGGCCCACCTGCACCTGGATCAGCTCGGCGCCGAGCTCCTCCAGCGGCGTGGACTCCACCGCGAGGTCGAGGGTCTGGTAGGCGTCGGCGACCCCCAGCCGCTCGGCGATCCACGGCAGCGTCGGGCCCTGCACCAGGGTGAACACGACGACCAGCACGAAGACGAGGTCGAAGATCCAGTCGAGGTTGCGCGCGCCCACTGTCAGGGGCACGGTCGCCAGGACGACGGGCACGGCCCCGCGCAGCCCGGCCCACGACAGGAAGGCCTGGTCGCGCCAGGGCATCCGGAACGGCGTCGTCGAGACCAGCACCGACAGCGGGCGGGCGACCAGCAGCAGCACCAGCCCGATGACGACGGCGCGGCCGACCTGGTTGCCCATGTCCGGGGGCGAGGCCAGCAGGCCGAGCAGGACGAAGAGCCCGATCTGGGCGAACCAGCCCATCGACGCGGCGAAGGCGCGCACCGCGGGCCGGTGCGGCAGGGCCATGTTGCCCAGGACCAGCGCCGCGAGATAGCAGGCGATGAACCCGCTGGTGTGCAGTGCCGCTGCCGAGGCGTAGGCCAGGACGGTCAGCGACATGACCCCGATCGAGAACAGGCCCGAGGACCCGGACGCGACCCGCCGCATGAACTGTCCACCGAGCCAGCCGATCGCTAGCCCGATCAGGGACCCGCCGGCCAGCTCGACGGCGGCGTGCCAGCCCAGGACCCACCAGGCGGCGGTGTGCGAGGGGTCGGCGCTGGCCGTCGCGAGGGCCGTGACGAGGATGACCACGGGGGCGTCGTTGAAGCCGGACTCCGCCTCGAGCAGGCCGGTGATCCGGCGCGGGAGCGGCACCCGCCGCAGGACGGAGAAGACCGCCGCAGCGTCCGTCGAGCTGAGGATGGCGCCGACGAGCAGCGCGGTGACCCACGGGAGGTCGAGCAGGTAGCGGCAGGCGACCCCGACGACGGCGACCGAGATGACGACCCCCACCGTGGCGAGCACCGCGGCAGGCGCCACCGAGGCCCGGATCCCCTGCCAGCTCGTGGTCAGGCCCCCCTCGGCGAGGATGAGCACGAGCGCGGCATAGCCCAGCACCTGGGTGAGCTCGGCCGAGTCGAACTGGATGCCGAGGCCGGACTCCCCGATCGCCAGGCCGATGGCGAGGTACAGCAGGAGGGAGGGCAGCCCGGACTTCACCGACAGCCGGACCGCCGCGACCGAGACGAGCAGGACGAGCGAGCCCACGAGCAGGGCTGGGGTGAGGTCGGTCAGGGTGAAGGCCCCCTGCTCCGCGAGGAAAGTCGCGTCCACGGCCGGGTCGTGTCCTCTCGCTCGCGGTGGTGTCCTAGTCTCGCAGGGTGTCCCGCGTCATTCTGGTCCGTCGCATTGCCGTGTCGCTGGCCGCACTCCTCGTCGTCTTCCTCGTGGTGGCCGCGATCCTGGGGGTGACGTGGGTGCGGCGTCCCTTCCCGACCACCGAGGGCGAGCTGAGGATGCAGGGGCTGACCAGCGCCGTCACGGTACTGCGCGACGAGCGAGGCGTGCCCCAGATCTACGCCGACAACGCCCAGGACCTGTTCCGGGCCCAGGGCTTCGTGCAGGCCCAGGACCGGTTCTTCGAGATGGACCTGCGTCGCCACATCACCGCCGGCCGCCTCTCGGAGATGGTCGGCAAGGGGGGCCTGGAGACCGACAAGGTGATCCGCACGCTCGGATGGCGACGGGTGGCCGAGTCCGAGCTGCCGACGCTCAAGCCCGAGACCCGCCAGTACCTCCAGGCCTACGCCGACGGCGTGAACGCCTACATCGACCAGCAGGGCTCGCCCTCGCAGATGTCCCTCGAGTACGTCGTGCTGAGCCAGAAGGTCAAGGACTACCGGGTCGAGCCGTGGACCCCCGCCGACTCCCTCGCCTGGCTCAAGGCCATGGCGTGGGACCTTCGCAGCGACTACGACGACGAGCTCACCCGCGCCCGCCTCTTCGGCCGCGTGCCCGTGGCCCAGATCAACGAGCTGTACCCCCCGTACCCGTACGGCCAGCACGCGCCGATCCTGTCGGCCCAGGACTGGTCGCCGCAGTCGAGTGGTGCCGCCGCCTCAGCGGTGCCGGGCGCGGCCGTGCCCGCCCTGCCGAACCTGCAGGATCGGACCACGCCGGCAGCCAAGGACGCGTATGCCGCGACGCAGCACGCGCTCGCACAGGTGCCGGTCATGCTCGGCCGGGGCCGCGGAATCGGGTCGAACGCGTGGGTGGTCGGCTCTGAGAGGTCGAGCACCGGGAAGCCCCTCCTGGCGAACGACCCCCACCTCGGCGTCGGCATCCCGGGGATCTGGTACCAGGTCGGGCTGCACTGCCGCTCGGTGGGCTCCTCCTGCCCGTTCGACGTGACCGGCTTCTCGTTCGCGGGCCTGCCGGGTGTCGTGATCGGCCACAACCAGTCGATCGCCTGGAGCATGACCAACCTGGCGCCGGACGTCAGCGACTTCTACCTCGAGCAGGTCCGCGGCGGCTCCTACCAGCGGGACGGCCGCTACGTCCCCCTGGAGCAGCGCCAGGAGACGATCAAGATCGCCGGCGAGGGCGACCACACCATCACCGTGCGCAGCACGGTGCACGGCCCGATCCTCTCCGAGGCGCTGCCCAAGGTCTCCGAGGCCGGGGGCAAGGCGCCCGTCTCCGGACGGCCCAACGCGGGCAACTACGAGGTGTCCCTCGCCTGGACCGGCCTGGTCCCCAGCCAGACGGCCGACGCGGTCTTCGGGCTCGACTCGGCGACGAACTTCCAGGAGTTCCGGCAGGCGGCGCGCTCGTTCGCGGTCCCCAGCCAGAACCTGCTGTACGCCGACCGCGAGGGCCACATCGGGTACCAGGCGCCCGGGCAGGTCCCCATCCGCCGGTCCGACACCCCAGGGGCGGTGCCGGGCTTCTGGCCGACCGCGGGGTGGCGCTCGAGCTGGGACTGGAAGGGTTACGTGCCGTTCGAGCAGATGCCCTACACCTACGACCCGCCGGAGGGCTACCTCGTCACCGCCAACCAGGCCGTGACCGCCAGCCCCACCCCGTTCCTCACCACGCAGTGGGACTATGGCTACCGCTCTGAGCGGATCCGCACGCTGCTCGAGAAGCAGCGCAAGGTCACCCCCGACACGATGAGGCAGATCCAGGGCGACACCCGCAACGAGTTCGCCCCGACGCTCGTCAAGGCGCTGCTCAACGTGAACCTCGGCAGCGACCAGTTCACCAAGGAGGGCCAGGACCTGCTGCGCGGCTGGGACTTCAGCAACCCCATCGGCAGCTCTGACTCGAGCGCCGCCGCCGCGTACTACAACGCGGTCTGGTCCAACCTGCTCCAGCTGACCTTCAACGACGAGCTGCCCGACGACCTGCGCGCCAACGGCGGCGACCAGTGGATGCAGACGATCGTCCAGCTCCTCCAGAAGCCGCGCAGTCCGTGGTGGGACAACAAGCTCACCCCCGGCGTCACCGAGGGCGAGGTCGAGATCATCCGCCAGGCCATGGTGGAGGCCCGGCTGCAGCTGACGAAGGAGCTCGGCAAGGACCCCTCGTCCTGGGACTGGGGCCGGCTGCACCAGCTCCGTCTGGAGCACAAGGTCCTCGGCGGCGACGACGTCCCCGCAGTGGTGCGCAAGCTGTTCAACCGTGGGCCGGTCTCGCTGCCGGGCGGGTCCGCCGTCGTCGACGCCAACGGCTGGGACGCGAGCCAGGGCTTCGAGGTGACCTGGGCGCCCTCGATGCGCATGGTGGTCGACCTCGGCAACCTCGACCACTCGACCTGGGTCAACCAGACCGGCAACAGCGGCCACGCGTTCAACGACAACTACGACGACCAGGTCTCGGCCTGGGCCCACAACGAGACCTTCCCCTGGCCCTTCTCGGAGAAGGCCGTGCGTGGCGCCGGCGGCAGCGAGCTCAGGCTGGTCCCGTCAGGGGGCCAGTGAGACGAGGCCGTCCGCGGCGGTGATGACCGCCTCGACCCGGCGGTCGTGCGGCTCCAGCGGCAGCGGCTCCTCACGGACCTCCCACGGGTGTACCAGGGCCACCAGGCGCGCCCCGGGCGCCCGGGGGATGGCGCGGTCGTAGCAGCCGCCGCCCTGCCCCAGCCGGGTGCCGGAGCGGTCCACCGAGAGAGCGGGAAGGAAGACCACCCGCGCCTGCCCGATGGCGTGCGTGCCGAGCGGCGCCCCCGGTGCGCCGGCCTCGGCCCAGTCGAGATCGAGGTCAGGCAGGGTGATCGGCACCATGACCCGTATGCCGCGCGCCCGGAGGGCGGCGATGAGCCGGTCGGTGGGCGGCTCGACGGGGGTCGACTCGTAGATGCTCACCCAGTCGCCCCGACCCAGGCCCTCCTCGTCCACCACCGCAAGAGCTGCCCTGGTGATCGCGTCGGCGTCGGCGGCACGGTCCAGGCGTGCGGAGCGCTCGCGGCGCTCCGCACGGAACCGGGCGCGCACCGCCCGCTTGTCGTCCTTGCCTGCCCAACCGGACTCACCGGCATACGCGCTCACGGCGCCCATTGTGACCTGCGCAGACACGCGGTGCGGCGGCGCGACTGGCAAGTAGGGTGGGTCGCATGAGTGTGACCAAGGCTGTCATCCCCGCCGCGGGGCTCGGAACGCGCTTCCTCCCGGCGACCAAGGCCACCCCCAAGGAGATGCTTCCGGTCGTCGACAAGCCGGCGATCCAGTACGTCGTCGAGGAGTCGGTCCGGGCCGGGCTCGACGACGTGCTCGTCATCACCGGCCGCAACAAGGTCGCCCTCGAGGACCACTTCGACCGCAACTGGGAGCTCGAGGCGGCCCTCGAGGCCAAGGGCGACCAGCACCGGCTCGCCCGGGTCCGTGAGTCGGCCGACCTCGGCAAGGTGCACTTCGTCCGCCAGGGCCAGCCGCTGGGCCTCGGTCACGCCGTGCTCATGGCCAAGGAGCACGTCGGCGACCACCCGTTCGCGGTGCTGCTCGGCGACGACCTCATCGACAGCCGCGACCACCTCCTCGAGGAGATGGTCCGGGTGCGCGAGGAGAAGGGCGGCAGCGTGATCGCCCTGATGGAGGTGCCCGAGGAGTCGGTCCACCTCTACGGCTGCGCCGCCGTGCAGCCCGCCGGCGGTGATGACGTCGTGCGCATCACCGGGCTGGTGGAGAAGCCCGACGCGGCTGACGCGCCGAGCAACCTCGCCATCATCGGCCGCTACGTCCTCGACCCCTCGGTCTTCGACGTCCTCGAGCACACCAAGCCCGGGCGGGGCGGCGAGATCCAGCTGACCGATGCCCTGCAGGAGCTGGCGGTGTCCGACGCCCCCGGTGGCGGGGTCCACGGGGTGATCTTCCGAGGTCGCCGCTACGACACCGGCGACCGCCTCGACTACCTCAAGGCCGTGGTCAAGCTCGGCCTCGTGCATCCCGAGCTGGGCCATGACTTCGGCGAGTGGCTCGACGAGTTCGCCCGGGAACGGATGCAGGCGCTCAGCCCGCGATGATCTCGGTCGAGCAGCACCTCGGACGGATCCTTCAGACCGTCCGGCCAGTCCCCTCCTTCGACCTCGGCGTGCTCGACGCGCAGGGCTGCGTCCTGGCGGCCGATGTCGCCGCCAACGGCCAGCTGCCCGGCTTCACCAACTCCGCGATGGACGGGTATGCCGTGCACGCGGCGGACCTCGCCGGTGCCAGCCCGGAGTCGCCGGTCGTGCTGCCGGTCGTCAACGACATCGCCGCCGGCAACACCAACGCGCTCTCGCTCGCCACCGGCCAGACCATGCGGATCATGACGGGCGCGCCGCTGCCGCGGGGCGCCGACGCGGTGGTCCCCGTGGAGCACACCGACGGCGGCGTGGTGCGAGTCAGCCTGACGACCGCCCCCCGGCCGGGCCAGCATGTGCGGCTCGAGGGTGAGGACGTGCATGCGGGCGAGTGCATCCTGAGGGCCGGGACCCTCCTCGGCCCCGGGCAGATCGCCCTGCTGGCCGCCGCCGGCGTGCCCCGTGTGCGGGTCGTGCCGCGGCCCCGGGTCGTGGTGCTCTCCACCGGCGACGAGCTCGTCGAGCCGGGCCGCCGGCCCGGGTTCGGCCAGATCGTCGACTCCAACTCGCTGATGCTCACCGCCGCGGTGCGGGCTGTGGGGGCGACCCCGTACCGGGTGGGCGGTGTGCCCGACGACGCCCGCCAGCTCATGGAGACCCTGGAGGGCCAGCTGGTCCGGGCCGACGCCATCATCACGACCGGCGGGGTGAGCATGGGCGCCTTCGACACCGTCAAGGAGGTCCTCTCGCGCGTCGGCACCGTCCAGTTCGACAAGGTCGCCATGCGCCCGGGGATGCCGCAGGGGTTCGGGGTGCTGGGCGAAGAGCAGGTGCCGGTGTTCACCCTTCCCGGGAACCCGGTCAGCGCGCTGGTCTCCTTCCATGTCTTCGTCGCCCCGGCGCTGCGCGCCATGGCCGGCCGCCCCGAGAGGGCGTTCCCGCCCGGCTTCGTACCGGCGGTCGCGGCGGAGTCGTGGAGCTCGGTCGAGGGCAAGATGGAGTTCACACGGGTGGTCACGGACGGCGACATGGTGCGTCTCGCGGGTGGGCAGGGCTCGCACATGCTGGGCGCACTGGCCGCGGCCGACGCGCTGGCGGTGATCCCGCCGGAGGTGTCCGAGGTGTTCGAGGGCGACGAGGTCTACTGCCTGCCCCTGCTCGGGGCGGAGGCGCCATGAACGAGCGGCTGACCCACGTGCGCGACGACGGGTCGGCGCACATGGTGGACGTCTCCGCGAAGGAGGTCACGGCCCGCCAGGCCAGCGCCCGCGGGCGGGTCCTGCTGTCGAGCGCCGCGGTGGCGGCCCTGCGAGAGGGCAACGTGCCCAAAGGCGACGCGCTCTCGGTGGC
>DASULG010000120.1:0-2626 GCA_036278335.1 Pedococcus sp. | reverse complement strand
GCGAACCGGGCGATGACCCGTGCGAGGTCCATGCCGTCGAGTCCGGGCATGTTGATGTCGGAGAACACCACGTCGACGGGCCCCTCCTCCAGGGCCCTCAGCGCGTCGGCGCCGCTGCTTGCGGTCCGGATCTCGCCGATCCGCTCGTCCTGGCGCAGCAGCCAGCTGAGCTCCTCGAGGGCGGGCAGCTCGTCATCGACCACCAGGGCGCGCAGTCGGCCACCGCCCGCGCCGCCCGCAGTGACGGCGTCGGGGCGGCGGTCGCGCGGCATACCGGGTCCTGCGCTCGACATGAGGTGAGCCTACGACCCGGCGGCCCCGCCACGGCTCAGGTCCGGGCGGGTTCGTTGCGCTCGGTGGCCCGGAACAGCTCGACCTCGGCCGGCTCACCGAGGTCGGGCACGCCGGCGCTGGCGGCGACTGCCGACTCCTGCGCTTCGGGCAGGTGGACCGAGGTGCGCAGCGGCACCTCCTTGATGAGGAGGATCGCGGCCAGGGCGACCAGCGAGACGACCGCAGCGATGACGAAGATGTGGCCGGTCGCGTCGGCATACGCCGTGCGCACGAGGTGGGCGATCGGCGCAGGCAGGGCGTCGAGGTCCAGGCTCGCCCCGGCGGAGCTGCCAGAGGTCTTGACCCCCATGGCGAGTAGGCCCTCGGCGATGCCGTCCTTGACCCGGCTGGCGAGCACCGCGCCGAGCACCGAGACGCCGACCGCGCCGCCCAGCGTCCGGAAGAACGCGACGGTCGCGGAGGTGGCCCCGATCTGCGAGACGTCCACGGTGTTCTGCACGGCCAGCATGAGGTTCTGCATCAGGGCGCCCATGCCCAGGCCCATGAGTCCCATGAAGAGGCTGGCCCTCCAGATGGGCGTGGCGTGGTCGATGGTGCCGAGGCCGGCCAGCCCGCTGGTGAGGAGCACGCCGCCGATGACGAGGAAGACCTTCCAGCGGCCGGTGCGGGTGATGATCTGGCCCGCCACCGTGGCCGCCACGAAGGCGCCCAGCATCACCGGCATGGTCAGCAGCCCCGCCTCGGTGGGCGAGTAGCCGCGTGCGATCTGGAGGTACTGCGTGAGGAAGACGGAGCCGCCGAACATCGCGGTGCCCACGGAGATGCTGGCCACGATGACCAGCACGGCCGTGCGGTTGCGCAGGACCCGCAGGGGGACCAGCGGCTCGGGGTGCCGGAGCTCGACGACGGTGGCCAGGGCCAGCAGGACGAGCGAGGACCCGAGGTAGGCCGCCGTCTGCCAGGACGCCCAGGCGAAGCTGTGGCCGGCGAAGGTCACCCACAGCAGCGGCAGGCTGGCGCCGGCGGAGATGAGCACGGCCCCGAGGTAGTCGAACTGCATCCGGCGCCGGACCGACGGCAGGTGGAGGGTCTTCTGGAGCAGGACCAGGGAGGTCACGGCGAGCGGGATGCACAGGTAGAAGGTCCACCGCCAGCCCAGCCACGGGGTGTCGACGACGACGCCGCCGAGGAGGGGGCCGCTCACGGTGCTGACAGCCATGACCGCGCCCATGTAGCCGCCGTAGCGGCCGCGCTCGCGGGGGGAGACGATCGCGCCCATGATCGACTGGGACAGCGCCGTGAGGCCGCCCATGCCCAGGCCCTGCAGCACGCGGCAGCCGATGAGGAACGGCACGCTGTGCGCCATTCCGGCCGCGACCGAGCCCAGCACGAAGACGACGATCGAGAGCTGGACCAGGACCTTCTTGCTGGCCAGGTCGGAGAGCTTCCCCCAGATCGGCGTGCTGATGGTGGTGGCGAGCAGGGCCGCGGTGATGATCCAGGTGTACTGGCTCTGCGTGCCCTTCAGGTCGGCGAGGATCGTCGGCAGGGCGGTCGAGACGATGGTGGACGACAGCATGGCGGTGAACAGCGCAGCCATCAGGCCGGTCATCGCCTCGAGCACCTGCCGGTGGGTCATCGGCTCGACGGTGGCGGAGGGCTCGGCCGTGGCGGAGGGCTCGGCCGTGGCGGAGGGCCGGTCACGGGCCGGGCGGTCAAGGGCCGGTGGGGTGCTCATGCGATCTCTTTCGGGGCGGGGTCGTCGTGGACGGCGCGCAGCGCGGGCACGTCCGTGGGGGTCACGCTGTGGCGGAATGCCTCGGCCTGCTCGCAGAAGAGCTGCTCGACGCGGGTCAGTGCCCCGGTGGCCGAGCGGAGGTCGTCGAGGTCCCAGTCGGCAACCGCCTCGGTCAGCAGGCGCACGTACGCCTGCTGGTGGGCTTCGAGCGTCTGCCGGCCCTGGGCCGACAGGGTCAGCACCCAGGCGCGGGCGTCGCCGGCGTCGTGGCGTCGCTCGACCAGTCCGTGCTGCTCGAGTGGCACCAGGGCGCGCGAGATCACGGAGGGGCTGACGGACAGCGCGGCGGCGAGGTCCCCGGGGCGGGCGTCGCAGGCGGCGAGCGTCTTGAGCACGGCGTACGGCGTGCCGCTGGGCCCGAGGGTCTGGGTCCGGCGGTTGCTGATGGACCGTGATGTGCGGACCAGCCGGCTCACTGCGCCGAGCAGGGCCGCTGCCTCGTCCGAGCGGCTCGGACCGGTGGTTGCCATGGGACCCTCCTAATAGTTGCTGAGCGCAACCATAGAAGAGATTGGTTGTGTCACGCAACTAAAA
>DASULG010000119.1:0-4748 GCA_036278335.1 Pedococcus sp. | reverse complement strand
TGGCGCGCCGACCGCAACCCTGAGCACTCTCGCGGCCCAGGGATCCCCCAATGCCCGGGCCTACGCCGACGCGCTGGCCCATGTCGCGTCCGCCGCCTGCGAGCTCGGCGAGCCGACGATGCGGGTCATCGGGAACGCGTCCGTCGCCGCCGCAGCCCAGCTCTCGGTCCTCCCGCCTCGCTCCGTCCTCGGGCCGCCACCTCCCGCTGGCCGCGGGCCGTCCGAGCACAGCGCGCCCGCTCCGGAGGACCACGTGACCGTCTCAGCCGGCGGCGCGCCCGGCCAGGCCGAGCCGGCGCCCCCGGCGCAGCAGCAGCCCCAGAAGAGCATCGACGAGCTGCTGGCGGAGCTGGACGCCCTGATCGGACTGCAGCGGGTCAAGCGCGAGATCCATCGGCAGGTCGCCGTGCTCCGTGTCGAGAAGCTGCGGGGCGACGCCGGTCTGAAGACCCCGACCATGACCCGACACCTTGTCTTCACAGGCAACCCGGGCACCGGCAAGACAACTGTCGCGCGCCTGGTCAGCGGCATCTACCAGGCCTTGGGCCTGCTCTCGCGCGGCCACCTGGTCGAGGTCGACCGCTCGGAGCTGGTTGCCGGGTACCTGGGCCAGACCGCGACCAAGACGGCCGATGTCGTGGCCTCGGCCGCAGGCGGGGTGCTGTTCATCGACGAGGCCTACAGCCTGACGGGGAGCCCCGGCTCCCAAGGTGACCAGTTCGGTCAGGAGGCCGTCGACACCCTGGTCAAGGAGATGGAGGACCGGCGCGACGACCTCGTGGTCATCGTGGCTGGCTACCCCGCGCCGATGGAGGCTTTCATCGCCGCGAACCCCGGTCTTGCCAGCCGGTTCCGGACCATCATCGAGTTCGAGGACTACACCGACGACGAGCTGGTCGCGATCCTGACGACCCTGGCCCAGGGCGCGGACTACGAGCTGCTGCCCGAGGCTGTCGAGCGGTTCCGCGAGGTGCTCGGCCGCACTCCCCGAGGGAGCAGCTTCGGCAACGGCAGGTTCGCTCGCAACGCCCTCGAGGCCGCCATCGGCCATCACGCGTGGCGGCTGCGCGCGGTCGACTCGCCGACCATCGACCAGCTTCGCCAGCTGGTGGCCACGGACTTCGACGAGGAGCCGCTGGAGGAGGGAGCCGCAGTCCCGGCGCCGGCGTCTCATGGGCTACTGGCACCCGCGGACCCGGACACCCGTGAACCCGCCCCTCACACCGGAGGCACCTCGTGACGACCCCCACGCCGTCGGCGACCGCCGGCCGGGTGCCTCCCACGGCACCGGCGCCCCCGTCGCCCGGGCAGCAGGCCGGCATACCGGCCGCACCTGCGCCGGGCCGTGGGGACGCGAGCGCGCCGTCCCCGTCGGAGACGTCCAACCAGGGCGTCCCGGGCCGGCTCGGCGCCGTCAGGGCCTCCCTGCGTGCCGGCCTGGCCGGCACCCCGGGGCGGCTGCGCGGACTGGCCGCCCTCACGGTCCTGGCAACGCTGCTGTTCGGACTCGCTGCGGGCCAGGCCTTCCGGGCTGCGGACGGTGCGATTGTGCGCGCCGCAGCGAACTCGGACCAGCTCGTGCGTATGCAGGCCATCCAGACCCACGTGGTCCAAGCCGATGCCGACGCCACCAACGCGTTCCTCGTGGGAGGCCTGGAGCCGCCCGCGCAGCGTGCGGACTACACCGCGGCCATCACGTCCGCTTCGCAGCTCATCGCGGAGGCGGCTCAACACCAGCCCGCGGATGGTCCCGCTCTCGGCGCCCTGAACCAGGAGCTGGTCGCGTACGCCTCCGAGATCGAGCAGGCCCGCGCGAACAACCGGCAGGCTCTCCCCGTCGGTGCGCAGTACCTCAAGGGCGCAAGCGCCAACCTGCGCTCGGACGCCTTGCCACTGCTGAAGAACCTCGTTGACGCCAACAACCAGCGCGTCGCCGAGGAGTTCGACAATGCCGGCCGGGCCTCGCTGTGGCTCGTGGTCGCAGGCCTGCTCACGCTGCTGGTGCTGGTGCTCGGACTGGTGTGGCTGGCCCGTCGGACCCGGCGCTACGTCAATGTCCCGCTGGCAGCGGCAGCCCTGATCGTCCTCGTGACCCTGGTCCTCGGTGCACTGGGGCTGACGCGGGTGTCGAGCAGGGTCGACGCAGCCCGCGACGGTGTCTACGCCGCCACGCTGTCGACCGCCCAGGCCCGCATCGGGGCGTTCGATGCCAAGTCCAACGAGAGCCTCACCCTGATTGCCCGCGGTTCGGGCAGCGCCTTCGAGAAGGCGTGGCAGGCGTCGAGCGCCGCGGTCACGGCCGAGCTCACCGAGCTCGGCCACAATCCGGCGTCCTCGGGCCTCGCCCCACTCCCGTGGTCCAGCTACACCTCCGTCCACAAGAAGATCCGCACCCTCGACGACTCGGGCGACTGGGAGGGCGCGGTCGAGCTGGCCACGGGCACGGGGCCCGGCACGAGCAACGCCGCGTTCGGCAGCTTCAACACGAGCTCGGGCGAGCAGCTTTCCGGTTTGAGCCACCAGACCGCGCAGCAGCTCGACCAGGCCGGCCGCTGGCTGCCGATGGGCGGCGCGTTGGGCGTGCTGGCGGGCGTGCTCGCCGCGCTCTGCGCCTGGTGGGGCGTCTCGCAGCGACTGGAGGAGTACCGGTGAGCCGCCGCCGACCGCGCACTCGCGCGGTGCTCGCCGTGCTGGCCGTACTGGCCGCGTGCCTGCTTGCAGCAGCGTGCTCGACGGCGGGCGTCTACGAGGCGACACCGCTTCCCACCCACCGCTCGGTTCCCGCCCCGACACCCACCGCGCCCGCCCCCTCGCCCGCGCCGTCCGGCTCGGACGTGGTCTCGGCGAACTGCCTGCAGTCCTACGCGCCGCCGGCCACGCTCCCGGCCCCGGGGCACATGCCGGCGGGCAGCTACATGAGCACCATCGCGCGCCGCGGCCGGCTCATCGCGGGCGTCTCGGCCGACACGCTGCTCCTCGGTTCGCGCAACCCGGTCTCGGGCCGGATCGAGGGGTTCGACATCGACATGCTCCATGCGGTCTCGCAAGCCCTGTTCAACGACCCCAACAGGATCGAGCTCCGAGTCATCACTGCAGCCCAGCGCCTGCCCGTCCTCAAGGACGGCAGCGTCGACATCGTCGCGCGCAACATGACGATCACGTGCGCCCGATGGAAGGAGATCGCGTTCTCCAGCGAGTACTACCGCTCGGGGCAGAAGGTCATGGTCCAGCTCGGCGAGAAGACCAAGAGCGGCGCGAAGATCACGGGGATCCAGGACCTGGTCGGAAAGAAGGTCTGCGCTCCCAACGGTTCGACGAGCATGGACAAGCTGCGGACCTTCAAGGGACTGGAGCCGGTGGGGGCGGACACGCACACCGGGTGCCTGGTCCTGTTCCAGCAGGGCAAGGTGGATGCCATCACCGGCGACGACACCGTGCTTGCCGGCCTGGCAGCACAGGACCCGTATGCCGAGGTCGTGCCGGGGCCTGCGTTCACTGCCGAGCCGTACGGCCTCGGGGTCAACCAGACCCACACCGACTTCGTGGAGTTCGTCAACGGCGTCCTTGCCGACATGCGTGCCAACGGCCAGTGGACCAAGAGCTACAACACCTGGCTCGCCGACGCCCTGGGCAGGGCGCCCAGTCCTCCGGTTGCCGTCTACGGGCGGACCCCGTGATCGCCGCGATGGCCAGCGCCACGGCACCAGCCGCGCCCGGTCGGCTCGGCCAGCCCCTCGTGGCCCTCGAAGCACTGCGCTACCTGGAGGCCCTGGGCGCGTGGCGCGACCAGCGCAAGGCCGAGCTCGACCTGCTTGACCAGGCGGCCCTCGAGGCCCCGGACCAGACGGCCTTCACCGGGGACATGCTGCTCTCCATGGCGCTGTGGAAGGCCGTCGCGGACCGCCACGACCTGCTCCTGGCGACCTGGGACTCCGGCCGGGTCGGGCAGACCGAGCTGGAGCGGCTCTCCACCCTCGTCTGGGGACGGCTGGACGCAGCCACGCTCTCGCGCCCTCAGGCGTCCACCGCTGCGACGCCTGCTGGCTCACCCGCCGCGGCGGCGGCCCTCGCCGTGTCGCTTCCCGAGGCCTGTCGGCTGTCCGACGCGCTCGCCGCCTCTCTGCGGGCCCGGCTGGGCATAGACCCGTCGCAGGCCGACATCCAGGCACGGGTACGCACGCTGCGCGCGTCCGTGGAACGCGTCCGCGACCTTGTCGCCCGCGAGCCGGCGCAGGCGCACGCCACGGCCGCGTCGATGCTGGCTCGGCTCGACGCCCGCATCGCCGACGTCATGTCCAGGGTGCAGCGGGGCGCCGACGTCGGCGGCCTGCTGGGCCCGCTGGAGCATGACGCAGCCCGCGCCGAGCGCGACCTCATCGTCGCCGCCTCCAACCGCCGCGCGGACGCCCACGACGAGGCCCGGGCCAAGGCTCTGCGTGCCGAGCTCGAGGCGCGGGGCGCGGCCCTTCGTGACCTTGCGGCGCGGTGCGTGGCGCAGGTGGCACGCGCCCCGCGCCTGGCGGTGCCGGACGTCTCGGCCCTGGGACCCGTGCCCACGGACCCCGCCGCGGTGGATGCCTACCTCGTGCGGCTGGACGCGGTCGGGCGGGCCATGACCGTGGCCCAGGACGCCTACGCCTCCGCGTTGTCCGAGCGCGACGAGCTGAGGGGACGGTTGGGCGCGTACGCCGCCAAGGCGGCCTCCCTCGGCGCCTCATCCACCTCATCCGGGTTGGAGCTCGAAGCCG
>DASULG010000118.1:0-6824 GCA_036278335.1 Pedococcus sp. | reverse complement strand
AGCGCCCGCGAGCTCAACTCCATCGTGGAGGGCGTCTTCCCGCCGGACTCGGTCTTCCGCATCGACCACTACCTCGGCAAGGAGACGGTCCAGAACCTGCTGGCGCTGCGCTTCGCCAACCAGCTCTACGAGCCCGTCTGGAACGCGAACTACGTCGACCACGTGCAGATCACCATGGCCGAGGACATCGGCATCGCCGGCCGGGCCGGGTACTACGACGGCATCGGTGCCGCGCGCGACGTCATCCAGAACCACCTGCTGCAGCTCCTCGCCCTCACCGCCATGGAGGAGCCGGTCTCGTTCGGCGCCGGCCACCTGCGCGCCGAGAAGGAGAAGGTGCTCTCCGCCGTCCGGCTCCCCGCGGACCTCTCCAAGGCCACCGCCCGCGGCCAGTACGCCGCCGGCTGGCAGGGTGGGGAAGAGGTCGTCGGCTACCTCGACGAGGACGGCATCAAGGCGGACTCCACCACCGAGACGTATGCCGCGCTGAAGCTGGAGATCGACACGCGCCGCTGGGCGGGCGTCCCGTTCTACCTGCGCACCGGCAAGCGGCTCGGCAAGCGGGTCACCGAGATCGCCGTCGTGTTCAAGCGGGCGCCACACCTGCCCTTCGGCGACACGGCCACCGAGGAGCTCGGCCAGAACGCCATCGTCATCAGGGTGCAGCCTGACGAGGGCATCACCATGCGCTTCGGAGCCAAGGTCCCCGGGGCCCAGATGGAGGTCCGCGACGTGTCGATGGACTTCGGCTACGGCCGGGCGTTCACCGAGTCCAGCCCTGAAGCCTACGAGCGGCTGATCCTCGACGTCCTGCTCGGTGACCCGCCGCTCTTCCCGCGCCACGAGGAGGTGGAGCTCTCCTGGAAGATCCTCGACCCGGTGGAGCGCCACTGGGCCAGGCAGGGTCGCCCCGAGCCCTACCCTGCCGGCGGCTGGGGACCGGAGAGCGCTGACGAGATGATGCGGCGAGACGGCCGCGTCTGGAGGATGCCGTGATCGTCGACCTGCCCAGCACGACCACCAGTGCGATCAGCAAGAAGCTGGTGCGCCTTCGCCAGGACGTCGGCGCCATGGCCCTCAGCCGGGTCCTGACGCTTGTCGTCGTCGTGGACGAGCAGCACGCCGAGCGGGCCATCGAGGTGGCCAACGACGCGAGCCACCAGCACCCGTGCCGGATCATCGCCGTCGCCACCGGGAACAAGCGGGGGGTCTCCCGGCTCGACGCCCAGATCCGCGTTGGCGGCGACGCGGGTGCCAGCGAGGTCGTCGTCCTGCGGCTCTACGGGCCGCTGACCCGCCACGGGCGCAGCGTTGTCATCCCGCTGCTGCTGCCCGACTCCCCCGTCGTCGCCTGGTGGCCCAACAACGCCCCGCGCAACGTGTCGGAGGACGCCATCGGCGCGATGGCCCAGCGGCGCATCACGGACGCGGCGAACGGCAACAGCCCGCGCGCGGACATCAAGCAGCGGGCACTGACCTATGCCCCCGGCGACACCGATCTGGCCTGGACCCGGATCACGCTCTGGCGCGGCCTGCTCGCGGCGGCCCTGGACCAGCCCCCCTACGAGCCGGTGCTGTCGGCGACGGTCACGGGCGGCAACGACTCGCCCTCGGCCGACCTGCTCGCCGCGTGGCTGGGGTGGGCGCTGCGCTGTCCTGTTGCCAGGACCCGCTCGAGGGCCGGCAGCGGCGTCGTCAGCGTGCGACTGGAGCGACGCAGCGGGAACATCGACCTGATCCGCCCCGAAGGCGACACCGCCACGCTCCTGCAGCCCGGGCAGCCGGACCGGATGATCGCCCTTCCGCACCGCAGCGACGCCGAGTGCCTCGCCGACGAGCTGCGCCGCCTGGACCCGGACGAGATCTACCAGGAGGTCGTCACCAAGGGCATGCGCCTGCTCGGCGGCAAGGGCAAGACCGCCAGCGAGGCCGTCGCCGATGGCGAGGCCCCGTCGCTGGCCGAGGCAGAGCGTACGGCCAAGCGCATCAAGCGTGCTGCACGGGCGCACTCGCGCAGCGACATGGTCGAGGCGGTCCCCACGCCCCCAGATGCCAGCGACACCACGACGGTGAAGAAGGCCGCGTCCCGCAAGCTGGCCGAGGCCCAGGACCAGGGCACCCCAGCCGCCGAGCACACGACGAACGCATGAGCCGGTCCCTGCTGGTGGTGGTCCACCGTGACAAGCAGCTCCTTGCCGACGCGGCCGCCGCGCGGCTGGTCACTGCCATCGTGGACGCACAGGCCTCGCGCGGCGAGGCCGACATCGTCCTCACGGGCGGGTCGATGGGATCAGCGGTCCTGTCCTCCCTGGCCGCCAGCCCGGTCCACGACGCGATCGACTGGTCGCGGGTCAACGTGTGGTGGGGTGACGAGCGCTACCTGCCCGCCGGCGACCCCGAGCGCAACGAGACGCAGGCGCGCGAGGCGCTGCTGGACCACGTGGCGCTGCCCCCGGAGCGCGTGCACCCCATGCCCAGTGCGGACGGGCCAGACGGCGACCGCGTCGAGGATGCTGCGCGGCGCTACGCCGACGAGCTCGCAGCGCACGCCCCACGCGGCGAGGACGTGCCGCGGTTCGACGTGGTCATGCTCGGCGTCGGACCCGATGCCCACGTGGCGTCCCTCTTCCCGGAGCACCCTGCGCTCCACGAGGAGGAGCTGTCGGTCGTGGCGGTGCACGGCGCGCCCAAGCCACCGCCCACGCGCCTCTCGCTGACCTTCCGCGCACTGTGCGCCGGACGCGACGTCTGGTTCCTGGTCTCTGGGGAGGACAAGGCCAAGGCGGTGGGTCTCGCGCTGTCCGGGGCCGGCGCGAAGCAGGCGCCCGCCGCCGGCGTGACGGGCACCCGGTCCACGACCTGGCTGCTCGACCGGCCCGCAGCCACGCACGTGCCCCCGGCCCTGGTCCGCATCAGCTCCCCCTGAGCCACCCGCTGCTGGCCGCCAGCGGTCCGGGACAGCGAAGAGGGCACCCGCCGTGGCGGGTGCCCTCTTCGCTGTGGTGGGTGGTCGGCTACTGGATGAGCTTGCGCTCGCGCAGCGTCGCCAGGGCCTCGTCGAGGATGGCCTTGCCGTCGGCGTCAGAGCGCCGCTCCTTCACGTAGGCGAGGTGCGTCTTGTAGGGCTCGACCCGCGGCGGTGCCGGCGGGTTCGCCTCGTCCTGCCCGGCGGGGAAACCGCAGCGGGGGCAGTCCCAGGTCTCGGGGACGGCGAGCCCCGGCTCCTCCGCGAAGCTCGGCCGGGTCTGGTGCCCGTTGGCGCACCAGTACGAGACGAAGACGCGCGGGGCTGCGTCGCCGCGCTCGGCCTCGCCCATGGGGCCAGCTCCGACTCGGCTGCCGCGGATTGCGTTGCCACCTGCCATTGATTCAGCGGTCCTTTCAGGCCTTGCCCGGGTAGATCAGGCGGAGAAACGGTCGATGAGACCGATGCCGACGATGCAGGCGAACCAGATGACGGCCACCGCCACGGTGAACCGGTCGAGGTTGCGCTCGGCCACCGACGACGAGCCCAGCGAGGTGGACATGCCACCGCCGAACATGTCGGACAGACCGCCGCCCTTGCCCTTGTGCAGCAGGATCAGCAGGGTGAGGAACAGACCACCAATGACCAGCAGAACCTGCAGGCCAATCCGAACGGCTTCCACGCGTAACCCATCTCGTTGACGTTGTTGGCGCTGCTGTGACAGCAGCAGGGGTCAGAATACCTTCTCACCCGCCGCGGCCGAACCCAGCAGCCCCCGGGCGTGGCGGCTCAGGCCGTCTTCAGGTGGTCGCGGTAGCGGCAGATCGAGGCGAACTCCTCCGCCACGATCGACGCCCCACCCACCAGCGCACCGTCGACGTCCTCCTCAGCCATGATCGCAGCGACGTTGGCAGCCTTGACGGAACCGCCGTAGAGCACGCGGATGCCGTCTGCCGTGTCGCCGGAGTAGAGCTCGGCGAGCTTCGTGCGGATCGCCGCGCACACCTCCTGCGCGTCCTGCGGCGTGGCGACCTCACCGGTGCCGATCGCCCACACCGGCTCGTACGCGACCACGAGCGACGTGGCCTGCTCTGGCGTGACGCCCTTGAGACCGGCCTCGACCTGTGCCAGCACGTGCTCGACGTGGCCGCCGGCCTGGCGGACCTCGAGGCCCTCGCCGACGCAGAAGATCGGCGTGAGCCCGTGCTTGTAGGCGGCCTGGAGCTTGGCCGCGACGACCTCGTCGGTCTCGCGGTGGTACTCGCGCCGCTCGCTGTGCCCCACGACCACGTACGTGCAGCCGAGCTTGGCCAGGAACGCCCCGGAGATCTCGCCGGTGTAGGCACCGCTGTCGTGGGCGCTGAGGTCCTGGGCCCCGTGGCGCAGCTGGAGCCGGTCGCCGTCGATGAGCGTCTGGACCGAGCGCAGGTCGGTGAAGGGCGGCAGCACGGCGACCTCGACAGCGCCGAAGTCGTGCTTGCCGTCGCGCAGCGTCCAGTCCAGCTTCTGCACGAAGTGCGTGGCCTGGAGGTGGTCGAAGTTCATCTTCCAGTTGCCGGCCATGAGCGGGATGCGGCCGGTGGACTTCGGGGCCATCAGGCCTCCTGCTCTTCGAGAACGGTCAGGCCGGGCAGCTGCTTGCCCTCGAGGTACTCCAGGCTCGCGCCACCGCCTGTCGAGATGTGGCCGAACTGGCTGTCCTCGAAGCCGAGCTGGCGCACCGCGGCAGCCGAGTCGCCACCGCCCACCACGGTGAGGGCGCCCTTGTCGGTCAGCTCGACCAGGGCCTTCGCCACGGCGGCCGTGCCGGCGGCATACGGGGCCATCTCGAACGCGCCCATCGGACCGTTCCAGAAGACCGTCTTGCAGTGCTTGAGCTTCTCGGCGAACAGGAAGGCGGACTCCGGCCCGATGTCCAGGCCCATGCGGTCTGCCGGGATCACGCCTGCAGGCACCACCTGCGGGTCGGCGTCGGCCGAGAACGCCGTCGCGGCGACGATGTCGACAGGCAGGACGATCTCGACGCCCCGCTCGTGGGCCTGGTCGAGGTAGCCCTTGACGGTCTCGACCTCGTCGGCCTCGAGGAGGCTCGTCCCGACCTCGTAGCCCTGTGCCTTGAGGAAAGTGAACACCATCCCGCCGCCGATGAGGAGGCGGTCTGCGGTCTGGAGCAGGTTGTCGATGACCCCGAGCTTGTCGGACACCTTCGCACCACCGAGCACCACGGCATACGGGCGCTCGGGGTCCTGGGTCAGGCGCTTGAGCACCCCGACTTCGGCCTCCACGAGGCCGCCCACAGCGGCCGGCAGCCGGCGCGCCACGTCGTAGACGGAGGCCTGCTTGCGGTGCACGACACCGAAGCCGTCGGACACGAACACGTCTGCGAGAGAGGCGAGCTCGTCGGCGAAGGCGCCGCGCTCGGCCTCGTCCTTCGAGGTCTCCCCCGGGTTGAAGCGCAGGTTCTCCAGGAGCACCACGTCGCCGTCCCCGGCCGCCTCTACAGCGGCCTTGGCCGACGCGCCGACGGTGTCCTCCGCGAAGCGAACCTCACGGCCGAGCACCTCGCTCAGGCGCCGCCCCACGGGGGCCAGGGAGTACTTCGCCTCCGGGACACCCTTGGGCCGCCCGAGGTGGGCGCACACGATGACGCGCGCGCCCGCCTCGGACAGGGACCGGATGGTCGGCGCAGACGCGCGGATGCGGCCGTCGTCGGTGATGGTCTGGCCGTCGAGCGGCACGTTGAGGTCAGACCGGACGAGTACCCGCTTGCCGCGGAGGTCGCCCAGCTCGGCGATGGTCTTCACGCTGACGGCGCCTTCCGCGCTCAGAGCGACTGGCCGACGAGCAGCGTCAGGTCGACGAGGCGGTTGGAGTAGCCCCACTCGTTGTCGTACCAGCCGACCACCTTGACCTGGTTCCCGATGACCTTGGTCAGGCCGGCGTCGAAGATGCAGGACGCCGGGTCGGTCTCGATGTCCGTGGAGACGATCGCGTCCTCGGTGTAGACGAGGATGCCCTTGAGGGGGCCCTCGGCGGCGGCCTTGACGGCGGCGTTGACCTCCTCGACGGTGGTCTCGCGGCCCGCCTCGAAGGTGAGGTCGGTGGCCGAGCCGGTGGGCACCGGGACGCGCAGGGCATAGCCGTCGAGCTTGCCCTTGAGCTCGGGCAGCACGAGCGCGACGGCCTTGGCGGCGCCGGTCGTCGTGGGGACGATGTTCAGGGCCGCGGCACGGGCGCGACGCAGGTCCTTGTGCGGGCCATCGTGCAGGTTCTGGTCGCCGGTGTAGGCGTGGATGGTCGTCATCAGGCCCTTGACGATGCCGAACTCGTCGTTGAGGACCTTGGCCATCGGCGCCAGGCAGTTCGTCGTGCACGACGCGTTGGAGACGATCGTGTGCTTGTCCGCGGCGTAGGCGCTGTCGTTGACGCCCATGACGACCGTGACGTCCTCGTTCTTCGCGGGCGCGGAGATGATGACCTTCTTGGCCCCGTTGTCGACGTGGACCTTGGCCTTGGTGGCGTCGGTGAAGAAGCCGGTCGACTCGATGACGACGTCAGCGCCCAGCTCACCCCACTTGAGGTTGCTGGGGTCGCGCTCGGCGAAGGCCTTGAACGCCTTGCCGTTGACCGCGATCTCCTCCTCGGTGGAGGTCACGTCGCCGTCGAGGCGACCGAGGATGGAGTCGTACTTCAGCAGGTGCGCCAGGGTCGCGTTGTCGGTGAGGTCGTTCACCGCCACGATCTCGATGTCCGCACCGGAGGCCTGCACGGCCCGGAAGAAGTTGCGGCCAATGCGGCCAAAGCCATTGATCCCTACGCGAACAGTCACAGTTGTTCAGCCTTCCGAATGGGAGCCGGT
>DASULG010000117.1:0-12696 GCA_036278335.1 Pedococcus sp. | reverse complement strand
CCGCCGATCTCAAGGCTCTGCCCGCCGCCCAGCTGGGCGCGCTCGCTGAGGAGATCCGCTCGTTCCTCGTCGACTCTGTCGCCAGGACCGGCGGCCACCTCGGCCCCAACCTCGGGGTCGTCGAGCTGACGATCGCCCTGCACCGGGTGTTCGACTCCCCGCGCGACGCGATCGTGTTCGACACCGGCCACCAGTCCTACGTGCACAAGCTGCTGACCGGCAGGCAGGACTTCAGCGGCCTGCGCAGCCGGGGCGGGCTCTCCGGCTACCCCAGCCGCGGCGAGTCCGAGCACGACGTGGTCGAGAACTCCCACGCGTCGACGTCCCTGTCCTGGGCCGACGGCATCGCGAAGGCGCGCCGCCTGCGCGGCGAGCGCACCCGGCATACGGTCGCGGTCATCGGCGACGGAGCCCTCACGGGTGGCATGGCCTGGGAGGCGATCAACAACATCGCCGCTGACAAGGACCTGCCCCTGGTCATCGTCGTCAACGACAACACCCGCTCCTACGCCCCGACCATCGGTGGCCTCGCGGAGCACCTGGCCACGCTGCGCACCACCCGCGGGTACGAGCGCTTCCTCGACTGGGGCAAGAACACCCTGAGCCGCACGCCCGTCGTCGGTGGCGCGATGTACGAGACGTTGCACGGGATGAAGAAGGGGATCAAGGACATCGTCGCCCCGCAGGGGATGTTCGAGGACCTGGGCCTGAAGTACCTCGGTCCGGTCGACGGCCACGACGAGGCAGCCGTGGAGGCTGCCCTCCGCCGAGCGCGCAGCTACGGCGGCCCGGTGCTCGTGCACGTCATCACGGAGAAGGGGCGCGGCTACGACCACGCCCGCAACGACGAGGGCGACCAGTTCCACGCCGTCGGGGTCATCAACCCCGAGACGGGCCTGCCGCTGGAGATCTCCGGGCGCTCGTGGACCGACGACTTCAGCGACGAGATGGTGGCCATCGGCCGCGAGCGCGAGGACGTCGTCGGGATCACCGCGGCGATGCTGATCCCCGTGGGGCTCAAGGCTTTTGCCGATGCCTACCCCGACCGGATCTTCGACGTCGGCATCGCCGAGCAGCACGCCACCACCATGGCGGCGGGGCTGGCCTTCGGCGGGATGCACCCGGTCGTCGCCGTCTACGCGACCTTCCTCAACCGTGCCTTCGACCAGCTCCTCATGGACTGCGCACTGCACCGGGCGGGGGTCACGTTCGTGCTCGACCGAGCCGGCATCACCGGACCGGACGGCGCGTCCCACCACGGCATGTGGGACATGGCGCTGACCGCCATGGTGCCGGGCCTGCACCTCAGCGCCCCGCGCGACGGCGAGCAGATCCGCGCCGCCCTGCGCGAGGCCGTGGACATCCGCGACGCCCCGAGCGTCATCCGCTTCCCCAAGGGGACGGCGCCGGAGCCCATTCCCGCCGTCGCGCGGCTCGGGAGCGTCGACGTGCTGCACGAGCCGGCGGCGACCGCGGACGAGGCCGGCGTCGACCTGCTGCTCGTCGCGGTGGGCAGCATGGCCGCCACCGCGCTGACCGTGGCGGAGAAGCTCGAAGCCCAGGGCCTGCGGGCGAGGGTCGTCGACCCGCGCTGGTCGCTCCCGGTCAGCCCGGACCTGGTCGAGGCGGCCCGGGCAGCCGCGGCCGTGGCGGTCATCGAGGACAGCCTCGAGATCGGGGGGGTGGGCACCCACGTGGCGGCGGCCCTGGCCGAGGCGGGCGTGGACGTTCCGGTGTACCGGCACGGCATCCCCACCGAGTTCATCCACCACGCCTCACGGGGGCAGGTGCTCGAGCAGGTCGGCCTGACGCCAGAGGCGATCGCTGCCTCCCTGCTGCAGGCGATGGCCTAGCGGACTGGCCGAGGCAGCTCGAGGGGGCTGTGGGGGCGCAGGTGCCCATGGGGATGCAGGTGCCTGTGGGGACGCCCTATCGGCGGCTGCCATTTGTGGGGCAGGACACCATTATCGGCCTCTGGCGCCTCCCGTAGGTTCGCCGCCAACCGGGTTGACGCACCACCGCGCACCGGCGCGGACGTCATCCGAAACGGGAGGGACAACGATGTCCAGACGTTGGGGGCTCGCCGTGGCACTGGCGACCAGTTTCGCGCTGACCGGCTGTGGCAACCCGGGCAGCCCGGGCACCGCAGGGGATGCCGGGGGCAGCGGCAAGGGGGCGGCCGGCGAGGCGTACAAGGTCGGCCTGGTGTACTCGAAGTCGGGGCCGCTGGCGACCTACGGCGAGCAGTACCGCCAGGGCTTTAGGGCCGGTCTCGACTTCGCGACCAAGGGCAGCGGGCAGGTCTCGGGACACAAGGTCGAGGTCACCGAGCAGGATGACGCCGGCGACCCGGCCAAGGCCACCGCGGCAGTCACCACCCTCGTCGGCCAGGGCGCCAAGGTCATCGCCGGCTCCACGGCCAGCGGTGTGGCCCTGCAGGTGGCGCCCCTGGCGAAGGACAACAAGGTCCTGTTCATCTCCGGGCCGGCCGCTGCCGACGCCGTGACCGGTGCGAACAGGTACACCTTCCGCTCGGGCCGCCAGACCTACCAGGACGTGATGACGGCCGGCTCCATGATCGGCGACGTCACGGGCAAGAAGGTCACGGTCATCGCGCAGGACTCCGCGTTCGGGAAGGCCAACGAGGCGGGGGTCAAGGCGATCCTCGGAGGCAAGGGCGCCACGGTGAGCTCGGTGCTCGCCCCGGCCGCCGCCACCGACCTCACGCCGTTCGCCACACAGGTCAAGAGCCAGAAGCCGGACCTGCTGTTCGTCGCCTGGGCCGGCACCAGCGCCCCGACGATGTGGCAGACGTTGGAACAGCAGGGCGTCTTCGCCTCCACCAAGGTCGTCACCGGCCTGGACATCAAGCCGAGCCATGCCCTGTTCGGTGCGGCGGGGGACAAGATCGACTTCCTCGCGCACTTCTTCGACGGCGCCGCCGACAACGAGGCCTACAAGGCGCTCGATGCCGGCATGAAGAAGCAGGGCGCGACCGTCGACCTGTTCACCAACGACGGCTTCGTCGCAGCGCAGATGGTGGTCCGGGCCCTCACCGAGGGCGGCTCGGACGTCGACAAGATGGTCAGCGCGCTCGAGGGGTGGAAGTTCGAGGGGCCCAAGGGCTCGTTGGAGATCCGCGCCGAGGACCACGCCGTCCTGCAGCCGATGTTCACCGCGAAGCTGGTCAAGGACGGCTCCGGCTTCAAGCCCACGCTGGTCAAGACGCTCGACGCCTCGGCCGTCGCACCGCCGGTCTCAGCGTTCAAGTGATCGAGGCGCACGGCGTCGGCTGGCAGGTCGGCGGCGCCCGCATCCTCGAGGACATCTCCATCTCCGTGGGGGCCGGTGAGCTGCTCGGCATCATCGGCCCCAACGGGGCGGGGAAGTCCTCGCTGGTCAACATCCTCTCCGGCGTCAGGCGACCCACAAGGGGAAGGATCGTCCTCGACGGCCGGGACGTCTCCCGCCTCGGCGCCACTGCGCGGGCCCGTCGCGGGCTGGCCCGGTCGTTCCAGACGTCGGCCCTGTTCGATGGGCTGAGCGCAGGGGAGAACGTCCGCCTCGCCATCCAGGCCTCCCGGCCGGGTGGGCTCTCGCTCGTCCGACCGGCGGCCCGCGCCGCCGCACCGGGCCAGGTCGAGGCGCTGCTCGAGAGGGTCCGTATGCCGGGGATGGTGGCCGTGCCCGCGGGCGGCCTCTCGCACGGTGACCGTCGCAAGCTGGAGCTCGCCATGGCACTGGCCTCCGAGCCAACCGTCCTGCTGCTCGACGAGCCGATGGCCGGGGTCTCGGCCGAGGACGTCGACGGCCTGACCGCGATCATCGGCGAGGTCCGTGACGCGGGTGTGGCGGTGCTCATGGTGGAGCACCACATGCACGTCGTCCTCGGCCTCGCCGACCGGGTCGCGGTGCTCCACCACGGCCGGCTCCTGGCCTGCGGCTCAGCCGATGACGTCACCTCCGACGCCCAGGTCCAGCAGGCCTACCTCGGGGAGGCGCTGTGACCCCGGGGCCCGTTCTCAGCGTTGCGCAGCTGCACGTGCGCTATGGCGGTTCCCATGTGCTGCAAGGGATCTCGTTCGAGGTGCCGGCCACCGGCGTCACCGCGCTGTTGGGGCGCAACGGCGTGGGGAAGACCACGACCCTCAAGGCCATCCTCGGCCTGGCGCCCCGGACCGGGCAGATCAGGCTGGACGGCGCCGACATCACGGGCTGGTCGGTGGCCCGCACGGCCCGGGAGGGCGTGGGCTACGTCCCGGAGGACCGTGAGGTCTTCGGCGGCCTGACCGTCGAGGAGAACCTGCGCCTGGTCGGGGGCGACGTCGGAACGGACGCGCCCATCGTGGCCGAGCTCTTCCCCGACCTGGTCAACCGGCGGGCGCAGCGGGCCGGCACCCTCTCGGGCGGCCAGCAGCAGATGGTCGCCCTGGCGCGGGTGCTGCTGCGCGACAACCGCCTGCTGCTGGTGGACGAGCCCACCAAGGGGCTGGCGCCGAAGCTGGTCACCGAGGTGGCCGACGTGCTGGCGCGGGTGTCCGAGACGACGCCGGTCCTCCTCGTGGAGCAGAACCTGCCGCTGGTGCGCCGCATCGCGGACACGGTGGTGGTGCTCGACGCCGGGCAGGTCGTGCACCGGGGAAGCGCACCGGACCTGGTCGCCGACCCGGAGCTCACCCAGGAGCTGCTGGGAGTGGCGATGCGGCGGGAGGTCCGAGGGTGAGCGACATGATCCTGCTGGTGGTCACGGGTGTGGGGCTGGGCGCCCTGTACTTCCTGGCCGCGTCCGGGCTGAGCCTCATCTACGGACTGATGGGGGTGCTCAACTTCGCCCACGGCGCGTTCATGGTGGCGGGCGCGTATGCCGGGTGGCTGACCATGCGAGGCCTCCCCGCGAGTCTGTCCGTGGGAACCCGGCTGGCCGTGGCGATGGCCGCGGCGGTCGTGGTCGGTGCCCTGATCGGGCTGGTCGTGGAGGTCGCGCTCATCCGGCCGCTGTACCGCCACCACATCCAGCAGGTGCTCGTCACCGTCGGGCTCTCGCTGGCAGCCGTCGCGGCGGTCCAGGGGGTCTGGGGCTCGGACGCCCACCCGCTGGAGAAGCCTGCGTGGCTAGCCTCGACCACGGAGGTCGCCGGGGCCCACCTGCCGCACGACCGCTTCCTGTTCATCGCCGCCGCCGGGCTGCTGTTCGCCGGGCTGAAGGCGTTGCTGCGGTTCACCCGTCTGGGCCTGGTGATCCGCGCGGGCGTGGAGAACCGGACCATGGTCGAGGCGCTCGGCATCAACGTGCAGCGCACGTTCTCCGTCGTCTTCTCGATCGGCGGAGCCGCCGCCGGCCTGGCCGGTCTGCTCGGCGGCGTCTACGCCAACAGCGTCTCCCCGGGCCAGGGTGGCGCGTTGCTGATCTTCGCCTTCATCGTCGTCGTGATCGGTGGCATGGGCTCCCTCACGGGCACCGCGGTCGCGGCCGTTGCCGTCGGCCTGGTCCAGCAGCTCGCCAACTACTACGCCGCCAGCGGGGTCGGCGACCTCTCCGTCGTCCTCCTCCTGGCCGTGGTGCTCCTCCTCCGACCGGCCACCATGCAAGGAGCCCACTGATGCCCAGGCGCCTCCGGGTCCTCGCGCCGCTCGCACTGCTGCTCGTGCTGGCCTACCTGCCCTACGTCCCGGTCGAGCTGCCGGGCATCCTGCCCGGCCGCGTCAACGGCCCGGGGTCGATGCAGCTCCTCGCCATCTGCCTCACCATGGCCGGCATCGCGCTCAGCTATGACGTGCTGTTCGGCCGCACGGGGCTGCTCAGCTTCGGCCACGCCCTGTTCGTGGCTGCCGGCAGCTACCTCCTGGCGATCTCGATGTCCTCGCTGGGACTGCCGCTGCCCCTGGCGGCGCTCGCCGCGCTGGCGGCCACGACCCTGCTGGCCCTCGTGGTGGGGGCGGTTGCCCTACGGGTGGGCGGGATCGCCTTCGCGATGGTGACCCTGGCCTTCGCCCAGGCGGCGTCCATCATCGTGATGCGCAACCCGGGCAACCTCACCGGGGGAGAGGAGGGAAAGAGCCTCGAGCGAGACCTCATGCCGGAGAGCCTGCTGGGTGTCGCGAACGCCCCGTACCGCTACTGGACGGCGCTGGCCTTCGTCGCGCTGGCCTGGGTCGCCGTCTCCTGGCTGGCCCGGTCGCGGGCGGGACACGCCATGGCGGCGGTGCGCGAGAACGAGGCCCGGGCGGCGGTCCTCGGGTTCGGGGTCTACCGCGCCAAGCTGGTCGCCGTGGTCGCCGCCTCGTTCCTCGGAGGCCTGGGCGGCATCGTCCACGCGGTCGTGCTCGGCGGCTCGACCCCGCACCTGACGACGGCCGAGTTCACGCTGTCCCTGCTCGTGATGGTGGTCCTCGGAGGGGCCGGCAGCCGGTGGGGGGCCGTGCTGGGCGGCTTCCTCTACACCTACGCCGACTCCCGCCTCGTCGACCTGAGCGGGTCGACCCTGCTCGACTCCGTCCCGGGTGCGCTCGGCAGCGTGCTGGCGCAGCCGCTGTTCATCCTGGGCGCCTTCTTCGTCATCGTGGTCTACTTCGCGCCGACCGGCCTCACCGGGCTCGGCAAACGCGTCCTGCGCAGAGGAGAGTGAGATGGGACAGACATCAGAGGTGCTGAACGTCGACGTTGCCGGTGGCACGCTCGGCGTCCACGACCTCACGGTCGGCCGCCCCGAGGATGGAGCGCCTGTCGTGCTGGCGGCCCACGGGATCACGGCCAACGGCCTGATGTGGCAGCCCGTGGCAGACGAGCTGGGCCGGCGCCGCGGCCCCGGAGCGGTCAGGTTCCTCGCGCCGGACCTGCGCGGAAGGGCCCTGAGCGACGCGGTGCACGGCCCGTTCGGCCTTGCCGCCCACGCGAGCGACCTCGTGTGCGTGGCAACCGCGGTCGGCGCCCGGCCTCTGCTGGTGGGGCACTCCATGGGCGCGTTCATCGCGGCCCTGACGGCGGCAACCGCCCCCCACGCGTTCCGGGGGGCGGTGCTCGTCGACGGGGGCCTGGCCTTTCCCGCACCGGCCGACCTCGACATCGACGCGGCCCTGGTGGCGGTCATCGGCCCGGCCATGGAGCGGCTGCGCATGCGGTTCGCGAGCCAGGACGACTATCTCGCCTTCTGGGCCAAGCACCCGGCGCTCGGGCCGGTTCTCGCCGGAGCGCAGGGCGAGGCCGTGCGGCGCTACGTCCTGCACGACCTCCTCCGGACCGATGCCGGGGACTGGGTCTCGTCGTGCGTCCTCGACGCGGTGCGGGCCGACGGGGCCGACGTGCTCGCCGACGCCCGCACCCATGCCGCGGCGCGGGAGGCCGTTGCCGAGGGCCTACCGGTGGAGTTCCTGTGGGCGAGGCGTGGGCTCCTCGACGAGGCGCAGGGCCTCTACGACGAGGCGCGGCTTGCAGCCCTGGAGGTCCCCCCAGGGGTCAGGGTCACCGCCGTGGACGCCAACCACTACACCGTGGTGCTCGAGGAGCCCGGCGTGGGCGCCGTGGTCGACGCGATCGAGCGTCAGCTGGAGGAGCCGGTGAGGTGACGCAGGTGGAGGGCGAGCTGGAGCTCGAGCGCCCGAGCGGGCTGCTGCCAGTCCGGGCCCAGCAGGTGTGAGACCCGGTCCAGCCGCTGCGAGACCGTGTTGACGTGCACGTGGAGCAGGCTGGCGGCGTGCCGCGGGCTGCCCCCCGCGCTGAAGTAGGCCTGCACCGTCTTCACCAGCTCCGAGCCGCGCCGCTCGTCGTAGTCGAGCAGGGTCCCCAGGCAGCGTCGCACGTACCCCTCGATGTCGGTGGTGCTGCCCACGACGAGGCCGGCGAAGCCGAGGTGCTCGGCTGAGGCGCCGCGGCCAGCCATGCCCAGCGCAGTCAGGGCGCTCGCCGTGCGGGCCGCCTCGGCCCAGGCCGCAGGCACCTCCTGGGCGAGCTGCACCGGTCCGGCCGCCCCGACGGTGACGGTGCCCAGCCGGCGAAGTCTCGAGGCCAGGGCAGCGGCCGCCCCGTGCGCGTCCTCGGACGGCACGAGGGCCACCACGTGGCCGTCATGCTCCCCGACGATGGATCCCGGCCCGGCCGCGGCGTGGGCGGCGAGCAGCAGCGTTCGGCGCGGGGTGTCACTGTCCGCGCACGCGACGAGCACGGCGTGCGGCCTCGTGGGGTCGACGCCGCTGTGCCGGGCCCTGGCCTGCAGGGCGCTGGGATCCCCCCGGCCCGTGATGAGGTCGGAGACCAGGTCGGTGCGGACCCGCTGCTCGGCGTCGGCGGCAGCCCGCTCGAAGAGGAGCACGAGGGCAGAGACCACGGCGGCGCGCTCCAGGGTGCGCTTGTCGGAGTCGTCCAGGCGGTCCACGCCTCCCAGCACGAGACTGCCCATCTGGGAGGAGCCTCCCTGCACACTGATGGCCCACGTGTCGCCGCCGTGCGCCAGCCGGCCCGTCTGGCGGGTCTCGGCCACGACGGGGCTTGCGGCCAGGGCGGCGGTGGCCTCCTCGTCCGGCTCTGCCCCGGAGATGCTCAGGACCTCGCCGTCAGACCCGAGCAGCACCACCCACCCGCCCAGCAGGTCGGCGAGCGCGGCCGTGATGTCCTCGACGCCGCCGCCCTCGAGAACCAGGGCTGCGAACCGGTCGTGGGCCGCGGCGGCCCGCTCGATCCCGGCGGTGTGCCGGCGGACCAGCTCGTGGGCCGAGGACAGCTGGGCCAGGGCCTCGGCCGTCTCCGCCGCGGCCCGGGCCTGCACGATCGATACGGCGGCCAGGGTCGCGAGGGACCCGAGAAGGGCCACCTGGTCCGGGCTGAAGGGACGGGGCGAGCGGTTCGAGGCGAAGAGCACTCCGACGAACTCGCCCTCGACGAGCAGGGGAGTGCCGCAGATCGCCACCAGGCCCTCGTGACCCACGGCGCTGTCGATGGTCCCGGTGTGCTGGAACCGGTGGTCGTTGAAGTAGTCGGCCGTCCAGTAGGGCTTGTGCGTCTTGGCCACCAGGCCGCCGAGCCCGTGGCCGAGGGAGAGCCGGACCGTCTGGAACTCGGTGCTGACGGACCCGTCGGTGGCCCGCATGAAGGTGTCGCCTGCCTCGGGGTCGTACAGCGTGAGGTAGGCGACGTCGGTCCCGAGCAGGGTCCGGGCGCGGCGCACGATGGCCTCGAGGACGCCGGAGGGGTCCCGCAGGGAGGCGAGGTCCCTGGCGGTCTCCACGAGTGCCGTCAGCTCTGCCTCGCGCCGTCGGCGGGAGTCGAAGACCGCACGCACCCGCTGCGCCAGCTCACGTGCCTCGCCGTCGGGGTCGGGGACCTGCGAGAGCTCGGATGCCGGCGCCCCCTCCGCGAGCAGGCGCAGCAGCTTCAGCGCGGCCGTCTCGTCGGAATCCATCAGGGCGATCCTATGAGGGGAGGGGCTGGGCTGTGCCGGCGCACCCCCGCGTGAGGGTCCCATGGCGGCCTCAGTGCGCCGTCCAGCCGCCGTCCATGGCGAACGACGTCCCCGAGACCGACGCCGCCGCAGGGCCGCACAGGAACGCCACCAGCTCGGCCACTTCCTCGGGCTCGATGAGTCGCTTGACCGCTACCGGCGCCAGCATCACCTTCTCGATGACCTCGGACTCGGGGATGCCGTGGGCGGTCGCCTGGTCGCGGATCTGCCGCTCGACCAGCGGGGTGCGCACGTAGGCGGGGTTGACGCAGTTGCTCGTGACGCCGTGCGCGGCGGCCTCGAGCGCGGTGACCTTCGAGAGCCCCTCGAGGCCGTGTTTGGCGGAGACGTACGCCGACTTGTACGCGCTGGCCCGCAGCCCGTGCACGCTCGAGACGTTGACGACCCGGCCCCAGCCCCCGGCATACATGTGCGGCAGGACCCGGCGGATGAGCCGGAACGGCGAGGTGAGCATCAGGCGCAGGATCAGGTCCCAGGCCTCCGTGGGGAAGTCCTCGATCGGGCTGACGTGCTGGATGCCGGCGTTGTTGACCAGGATGTCGACCTGGGCGGGCAGGGCATCCACCGCATCGAGGTCGGCGAGGTCCACCGCGAGGGGCGTCACGGCACAGGCCCCCTGGAACTGCGCCAGCCCCGCCTCGTCGCGGTCCACGGCATACACGGCGGCACCGGCGGCGGCGAGCCTGCCCACACAGGCCGCGCCGATGCCGCTGGCGGCCCCGGTCACCAGGGCCGTGCGGCCGCTGAGGTCGAGGGGCTCCGTCGTCGTTGTCGGCATGGGGCCGAGACTAGGTGGGCCCCCCGGCGACGAGGATGTGCGCCTGACCCACAGTTGCGGGCAGACCTGTGTGGGCAGCCGCCTTAGATGTCGCGGAAGGTCTGGATGGTCGCCCCGAGGGCGTTGAGCCGCTCGGCGAGATCCTCGTAGCCGCGGTTGATGACGTACACGTTGCGCAGCACCGAGGTGCCGGGGGCGGCCAGCATGGCCAGCAGGACGACCACGGCGGGACGCAGTGCGGGAGGGCAGATGACCTCGGCGGCGCGCCACTTGGTCGGGCCCTCGATCATCACCCGGTGCGGGTCGAGCAGCTGCACCCGGGCACCGACCTTGGTCAGCTCGGTGAGGTAGATCGCGCGGTTCTCGTAGACCCAGTCGTGGATCATCGTGGTGCCCTCGGCGCAGGCGGCGATCAGCGCGAAGAACGGCAGGTTGTCGATGTTCAGGCCGGGGAAGGGCATGGGGTGGATCTTGTCGATCGGCGCCTGCAGCTGGCCGGACATCGTGGTGAGGTCGACGAGGCGGGTGCGGCCGTTGGCCGAGGCGTACTCCTCGGTGATGCCGTACTTCATCCCCATGCCCTCGAGCGTGGCGAGCTCGATCTCGAGGAACTCGATCGGCACGCGGCGGATCGTGATCTCCGAGTCGGTGACCACGGCGGCGGCGAGCAGGCTCATCGCCTCGATGGGGTCCTCCGAGGGGGAGTACTCCACATCGACGTCGATGTGCCGCCGACCCCGCACGGTGAGCGTGGTGGTACCGATGCCGTCGATCTCGACGCCGAGCTCCTGGAGGAAGAAGCACAGGTCCTGGACCATGTAGTTGGGGCTGGCGTTGCGGATGACGGTCTCACCATCGTGGCGGGCGGCCGCGAGGAGCACGTTCTCGGTGACGGTGTCGCCGCGCTCGGTGAGGATGATCGGGCGGCCGGGGGTGATCTGGCGGTTGACCGAGGCGTCGTAGAAGCCGTGGGTGGCGGTCACACCAAGGCCGAAGGAGCGCAGCGCTGACAGGTGGGGCTCGACCGTGCGGGTCCCCAGGTCGCAGCCGCCGGCATACGGCAGCTGGAACTGCTCGAACTCGTGCAGCAGCGGGCCGAGGAACATGATGACGGTGCGCGTGCGGCGGGCCGCCGCCACGTCGATGTTGGCCAGGTCGAGGCGAGCCGGCGGGGTGATCTCGAGGTCGTTGCTGTCGGGCAGCCAGCGCGTGCGCACGCCGATCGACGTCAGCACCTCCAGGATGCGGTTGACCTCCTCGATGCGGGCCAGGCTGCGCAGCGTGGTGCGGCCCTTGTTGAGCAGCGAGGCGCACAGCAGGGCCACCGCGGCGTTCTTGGACGTCTTGACGTCGATGGAGCCCGACAGCTGGGTGCCGCCGACGATGCGCAGGTGCTGCGGACCGCTGTGCCCGAGGGAGACGAACTCGGAGTCGAGGCTCTCGCCGATGCGGGCGAGCATCTCAAGACTGAGATTCTGTCGGCCCTGCTCGATGCGGGCGACGGCGCTCTGGCTGGTCCCCAGCGACTCGGCCAGCTCGTTCTGCGTCAGCCCCTTGTGGCGCCGAGCGTCGCGGATCAGGGTGCCGATACGGGTCAGGTAGTTGGAACTCACGGTCAACGACTGTAACTCAGATATGAGATTTGGCCTCATCCCACGCCGATCGGCGAGACCAGATTGCAGGGGAGCCACGGGTATGCCGCGAGGCTGCGGCTGGGATCGAAGGTCATGTCCGCGGTGTCCATCACCACGGCCGCCCGCGCGAGTCTCGCCAGCTGGGGTTTGACGGGTCCGGCGAGGGCTGCGACGACCCGCAGGGCGGTGCGCGGCACATGCCGCGGCTCCCTGCCTGCGGTGACCCGACGGGCGAACTCGTTGAAGGTCAGGTTCTCGGGCCCGCCGACCTCTATGACCTGCCCGCGCAGCGACGGGTCGCGCACCGCCCGCACGACGGCGGTGGCCACGTCTGCCACGGACACGAAGTTGTTCGGGTTCTCCCCGCGCCCGAACACCCGCACCCGCCCGGCGCTGTCGGCGCTCCCGCGCAGGAGGTCGGCCCAGGTCTCGGCGAACGCGTTGCCGCGCACGATGGTCCACGGGACGCTGCTGTGGCGGAGGTACTCCTCGGCGGCCCACTTCATGCGGTGCAGCTCGATCGGGTGGCTGGCGGAGGCCCCGACCGCGGAGAGCAGGACGATCGCGGCGCCGGCTGCTGCTGCGGCGTCGACGAGGTTCTGGTTGCCGTCGCGGTCCACGGAGGCCGGGTTGGCGCCGCCCTCGCCTGTGAGGCCCTGCATCGCGCTGACGCAGACGTCGACACCGGTCATGGCGGCGCGCACGGCGTGCGCGTCCCTGACGTCGGCGGGGAACAGGTCGGCCCCCTGGTCCCCGAGGTCAGACGCGGCCGCGGCCCCCTTGGCCATGACCCGCACGCGCTCGCCGTCGGCGAGCAGGGAGGTCACGACGC
>DASULG010000116.1:0-9221 GCA_036278335.1 Pedococcus sp. | reverse complement strand
TTGATGACGAACGTGAGGTTGTCGAGCTCCTCGCCGGCCGCGAGCTGCAGCAGGCCGCGCGACTCCGGCTCGTCCATCTCGCCGTCGCCGAGGAACGCCCAGACGTGCTGCTGGCTGGTGTCCTTGATCCCGCGGTTGTGCAGGTACTTGTTGAACTGCGCCTGGTAGATGGCGTTCATGGGACCGATGCCCATGGAGACGGTGGGGAACTCCCAGAACTCCGGCATGAGGCGCGGGTGCGGGTAGGACGGCAGGGCGAGCGGCTTGCCGTCGACGAGGTGGCTCTTCTCCTGGCGGAACCCGTCGAGCTGGGCCTCGGTGAGGCGGCCCTCGAGGAAGGCGCGGGCGTACATGCCGGGGGAGGCGTGGCCCTGGAAGAAGATCTGGTCGCCGCCACCCTCGTGGTCCTTGCCGCGCCAGAAGTGGTTGAAGCCGACCTCGTACAGCGTGGCCGCCGAGGCGTAGGTGGAGATGTGGCCGCCGACCGAGATGTCCGGCCGCTGGGCGCGGTGCACCATGACCGCGGCGTTCCAGCGCAGCCACGCGCGGTAGCGGCGCTCAACCTGCTCGTCACCGGGGAACCACGGCTCGCGCTCCGGCGGGATGGTGTTGATGTAGTCGGTGGCGGTCAGCGACGGGACGCCGAGCTGCTGCTCGCGGGCGCGCTGGATCAGCTTGAGCATGAGGTAGCGAGCGCGGGTGCGGCCACCCTCCTCGATGGCCCCGTCCAGGGAGTCGAGCCACTCCTGGGTCTCATCGGGGTCGATGTCAGGCAGCTGGCTGGGCAGGCCATTCAGGATGGGTCCGGCCTGATCGCGTGCGGCCACGTCTCGTCCTTTCTCAGGGATCGGGCGCCGGTGTGCCGGCGACCGCTTCCCATCTTCCCCCCAAACGAGGCGAGGGTCACAACCGGGGGCGCTACCTCTCAGTATCCGGAGGGCAGGCTCACGCCGGAACCGCCGCGCAGCCAGTCCCGACACGGCCGGGGGCGCCGGCCTGGGGTGCTAGAGGCCGAGCCTGTGGCCGCCGGTGTAGACCGTCATCCGCGGGGGCCGCACGAAGGCCACGAGGGTCAGCCCGGCGTCAGCCGCCAGCTCGACTGCCAGGGAGGAGGGGGCCGACACCGCCACCAGCGCAGGGATGCCCGCCATGACGGCCTTCTGGGTGAGCTCGAAGCTCGCCCGCCCGCTCACGGCCAGCAGGTGACCGGTCAGGGGGAGGCGGCCCTCGCGGCCTGCCCAGCCGATCACCTTGTCCACGGCGTTGTGCCGGCCGACGTCCTCGCGGACCGCGAGGAGCTCCCCGTCGGCGGTGAACAGGCCAGCGGCATGCAGGCCGCCCGTGCGGTCGAACACGCGCTGGCGCTCGCGCAGCGCGCCCGGCAGTCCGGCCACGGTCTCGGGCGAGACACGCAGCGGGTCCTGGGCCACGGCATACCGGCTCTGCGCGGTGATGGCGTCGATGCTCGTCTTGCCGCACACACCACAGGCGCTCGAGGTGTAGGACGAGCGCCTGGTGCGGCTGGTGTCGACCTTCGCGTCGGGTGCGAGGGTGATGTCGACGACGTTGTAGGTGGGGGAGCCGTTCTCGTCCTCGTCGAGGCAGTGCATGGCGTGGAGCACGTCGCCCGCCTCGGCGATCACACCCTCGGTCAGGAGGTAGCCGATCGCGAGGTCGAAGTCGTCGCCCGGGGTGCGCATGGTCACCGAGAGGGACGTGCCGTCGACCCGGATCTCCATCGGCTCCTCCACCGCAAGGGTGTCGGGCCGGCCGCCCACGAGGCTGCCCCCGGGACCGCTCAGGTCGATCCGGGTGCTCGGTACACGTCTGGTCACTCGCCCCACGACGGCACTGTATGCCGTCGAGGCGCGATGCCCGATAGTGGAGCCGTGGAGAGCGAGCAGGGGTGGGTGCAGGTGGGCCTCTACGGCAACGGCGGCCCGAAGTGGAGCACGGTGTCGCCGCGGCTGGTCGCGGCCCGCTCCGTCGTGGCGAGCGCGGCCTGCGCGGCGGCCCTCGCGGCGCTGACCGCCGCCGGGCTGGCCCTGTCGTCTCGGACCCTGCTGTGGGCCGCCGCGCTGACGGTTGTCGTCTGGGCTTGGCTGCTGTGGCTGGTCCGGCGCCAGGTGACTGCGATCACCTACGCCGAGCAGGGCGAGGAGCTCGTGATCCGCCGAGGCCGCCTGTGGCGCAGCCTCGTCAGCATCCCGTACGGACGGCTGCAGCTGGCGGATCTCCAGTCGGGCCCGGTGGCACGGCACTTCGGGCTGGCACGGGTGCAGCTGCACACGGCGGCACCGCGCAGCGGGGGCAGCATCCCGGGTCTCCCGCTGGCAGAGGCAGAGGCGCTGCGCGCCCGGCTGACCGAACGGGGAGAGTCCCAGCGGGCCGGGCTGTGAGCGACGAGGGCTGGCGGCGGTTCCACCCGCTGTCCCCGCTGCTGCGCGGGGGCATCGCGATGGGCGCGGTCGCGGCGTACGTCGTGAGCAACCAGTTCGACGCCTGGTTCGGCGCGGACTCCCAGCTGCCGGCCGGCACACCCCTGCAGTGGGTCGCGCTCGCCACGATCGCGGTGGTGGCGGCCATGGGGCTGCTGTTCTGGCTCTCCTGGCGCGTCTCCCGGTTCCGGATCGGCGCGACCACCCTCGAGGTCCGTACTGGCCTGCTGTTCCGCCAGCACCGCGAGGTGCGCTACGACCGGATCCAGGCGGTGGACCTGCGCCGGCCCCTGCTCGCCCGGTTGGCGGGCCTCTCCGAGGTGCGCGTGCAGGCCGCGGGCGGGTCCGGCTCCGATGCCCGGCTCGCGTTCCTGCGCGAGCCCGAGGCGCACGAGGTGCGGGCCAGGCTCATGGACCTCGCCGGGCGCAGCGACGAGCGGCCGGCGGCGACGGCCGAGCGCGCTCCGGCGGACCCCACCGGAGGGGCTCTGGCGGGGACTCCGGCCGGAGCGGCCGTGGCCGGGTCCCCGGCCGGAGAGGCCGTGGCCGGGCCCCCGGCCGAGACCGTCGTCCGGGTGCCCGCCGCCCGCCTGGTCCAGTCGGCCCTGTTCAGCGGACGGACGCTCTTCATGCTGGCCGCGGTGCCGACCCTGCTCGCCGGCCTCGCGCTCGGCCGCTCCGGTCTGGTGGCCGTGCTCGGGCCGGCTCTCCTCGGCGTCGGCGGCAACGCGTTCCGGGACCTTGCGAGGCAGTGGAACTTCGCCCTCGTGCGTGACGGCGACGGCATCCACGTCCGACGGGGCCTGACGGAGCTGAAGTCCAGCAGCGTCCCGGTGCACCGCCTCCAGGCGGTCTCGGTGCGCCAGCCGGCGTTCTGGAGGCTCACCGACTGGTGGCGCATCGAGGTCAACGTGGCCGGGGTCGGTCCCGGCGCGGACAACAGCGACTCGGTCCTGCTCCCCGTGGGGACCCGGGCGGAGGCGATGCGGGTGCTCACGGTGCTGCGGCCGGGCGCCGACAGCGCCCCCGTGCTCGCCGGGATGGTGGGTGACGCGGACGCGGCATACGTGGTGGCGCCAGAGCGTGCCGCCTGGCTCAGTCCGCTCGTGCGCACCAGGCACGGGTATGCCGTCACCCCTGACGCGCTGCTGGTGCGCGGCGGGCGGGTGCGCCGGTTCGTCGACGTCGTCCCCCATGCGCGGATCCAGTCGCTGCGGCTGCGCCAGGGGCCGGTGCAGCGCCGACTGCGGCTGGCCACCGTGGAGATCCTGTCCACGCCCGGCGCCACCGAGCCGCGCGTCCGGCACCTCTCCGTCGGCGATGCCTCGGCCCTGCTCAACGAGCAGGTGCTGCGATCCAGCCGGGCCCGACAGCCCGTGCGGTAGCCCATCAGGCGGGACGGGACGCCTGATCGGAGGGGATTCTGCCCAATCAGTTGCGGAAACCGCCCGTTACCTAGTGGACTGTGCGACACAGTTCACGACGAGGACGGGGAGAAGGGTGTGAGTACGTCCGCGCAAGCGGCGGCGCCGGGGAGTTCGGCTGGCAAGCTGGGGTTCACCGCGGGGCAGGTCATCCAGGAGTTCGGCTACGACGCCGATGTGGATGACGACCTGCGGTTTGCCATCGAGGACCTCACCACGACCGAGCTCGAGGACGAGGACTACGGCGACGTCGCCGACGCCGTCCTGATCTGGTGGCGCGACGGGGACGGGGACCTCGTGGACGCTGTCGTCGACGCCCTGACCAACCTCGCCGACCACGGCTTCATCGTCGTCCTGACCCCCAAGGCCGGGCGGCTCGGCCACGTCGACGCCAGTGACATCGAGGAGGCCGCCACGACGGCCGGCCTGCACACCTCAGGCACCGTCAACGCCTGCGAGGACTGGACCGCCACCAGGTTGGTCGCCCCCAAAACAGCACGCCGCTGACCAGGCTGGCAGACTGGGGCCATGACCCAGACGACCCAGCAGGCCGGCCTCACCGTAGGCGCCGAGGCCCCAGACTTCGCCCTCAGGGACCAGAACGGCGCCACCGTGTCGCTGTCGGACTTCAGGGGCCAGAAGAACGTCGTCATCGTGTTCTACCCCTTCGCGTTCTCCGGCATCTGCACCGGTGAGCTGTGCGAGATCCGCGACAACCTCGGCGCCTTCGTCTCCGACGAGGTCCAGGTGCTGGCCATCTCCTGCGACCACATGTTCAGCCAGCGGGCGTGGGCTGACAAGGAGGGCTACTTCTTCCCCCTCCTGTCGGACTACTGGCCCCACGGAGCCGTCGCCAACGCCTATGGCGTCTTCAACGACAAGGCCGGGGCAGCGCTGCGCGGCACGTTCCTGGTCGACCGCGAGGGCATCGTGCGCTGGTCCCTGGTCAACCCCATCGGCGAGGCACGGGACTTCACCGGGTACCACGCCACGCTGGCCGAATTGGGTTAGCCTCCGGCTGACCCCCTGGGGCCTGTAGCTCAGTTGGTAGAGCACCGCGTTTACACCGCGGGTGTCGTCGGTTCGAGCCCGGCCGGGCCCACGTGCAGCCCCTCTCCCTGACCCTGGCCGACGTCATCGGCGCCCTCGAGGGTCTCTACCCCCCGGTGACCGCGCAGTCCTGGGACCAGGTGGGCCTGGTGTCCGGTGACCTCGCCCAGCCGGTGCGGCGCATCCACTTCGCCGTGGACCCCACGCTGGCGGTCATCGAGGAGGCGAGGGCGCTCGGCGCCGACCTGCTGGTGACCCACCACCCGCTCCTGCTGCGCGGGGTGCACAGCGTGGCCACCACAACCGCCAAGGGCGCCAGCGTCACCAGCCTCGTGGTCAACGACATCGCCCTGTACGTCGCCCACACCAACGCCGACATCGCCTCGCCTGGCGTCTGCGACGCCCTGGCCGCGGCATGCGGCCTCACCGAGGTCGAGCCGCTCGCCACCGTGGAGGGGCAGCCCATGGGGCGGGTGGGCCGGCTCCCGGAGCCGACCGCGCTCGCCGACTTCGCCCACAGCCTGTATGCCGCGCTGCCCAAGGCCGCGGGCGGCATACGGGTGGCGGGGCCGCCCGAGGCGATGGTCCAGCGGGTGGCCGTGGTCGGCGGCGCCGGGGACGACATGTTCGCCCACGTCCGGTCCTGCGGGGCCGACGTCTACGTGACCGCCGACCTGCGCCACCACCCGGTCCTGGAGGCGCGCGAGGAGTCCCGCGGGGGGACGCCGTACCTGGTTGACGCGGGGCACTGGGCGACCGAGTCCGTGTGGCTCACCAGCGTCGAGCAGCAGCTTCGTGGCGCGCTTGCGGCTGCGGGGGAGCCGGGCACTACGGTGGTGACTCACATCTCAACACTGTGCACCGACCCGTGGGAGTTCGTGGTCGGGGCCGAGGCCCCCGGAGGTATGTCCTGAAAGCCGACCCGTCCCGCCAGTGGCGCCTGCTGGACCTGCAGGCGATCGACACCCGCCTGGACCAGATCGCCCACGCGAAGAAGACCCTGCCGCAGCTGGCCCAGCTGAAGGACCTCCAGACCCAGAGCGACCTGCTCGGCACCGAGCTCGTCCGGGTCCGCACGGAGCTGAGCGACGTGCAGCGCGAGGTGGCCAAGGCCGAGTCCGACGTGCAGCTCGTGCGTGAGCGGGCAGCCCGCGACCAGGCCCGCCTCGACTCGGGCACCGGCACGGCCAAGGACCTGCAGGCCATCCAGCACGAGCTGCAGTCCCTCGCCCGCCGGCAGTCCGAGCTCGAGGACGTCGAGATCGAGATCATGGAGCGTGCCGAGGCCGTCGAGGCCGAGGTTGCCCGGCTCGAGGGCAAGGAGGGTGAGATCACGACCCGTCTGCGGGAGGTCACGGCCGCGCGGGACGCCGCCCTGGCCGAGCTCGAGGCCGAGGCGCGCAGGATCGCCGCGCCACGGGCTGACGTGGTCGCCGGCGTGGGCGCGGACCTCGTGGCGCTCTACGACAAGGTCCGCACGGCCAGCGGAGGCCTGGCTGCCGCACCCCTGAGCCACCGCCGCTGCGGCGGGTGCCAGCTGGAGCTGAACTCCGTGGACATGAACCGGATCAAGGCGGCGCCCGACGACGAGGTGCTGCGCTGTGAGGAGTGTCGGCGCATCCTCGTGCGCACGGCCGAGTCGGGCCTCTGAGCGGCGTGGGACGCGCACTCATCGTCGAGGCCGACGGCGGGTCCCGCGGCAACCCCGGGGTGGCGGGCTGGGGAGCCGTGGTCCGCGACCGCTCCACCGGCACCGTCCTCCACGAGGGCTGCGCACCCCTGGGCAAGGCGTCGAACAACGTCGCCGAGTACACCGGGATGATCGAGGGCCTGCGGGCCGCCTCGGTCATCGACCCGGCCGCCGACGTCCTGGTGCGCATGGACTCCAAGCTCGTCGTCGAGCAGATGTCCGGCCGCTGGAAGATCAAGCACGACGACATGCGCCGCCTCGCCCTGCGGGCCCGAGACCTCGTGGCCGAGATCAGCTCCGCCGGCGGCTCCGTCTCCTTCGAGTGGATGCCCCGCGAGCAGAACAAGACCGCGGACGCCCTCTCCAACCGGGGCATGGACGGGGTGACCATCAGCAGGCGGCTGGACCTCGAGGAGGCCCGCGACACCAGCGCCGCCGAGGCCGTCGACGAGGTGATCGACCCCGCGCCCTCCGGCACGGCGGCCCCCGTCGGCCTGGGCCCGGACATCGGCACCCCGACCCGCATCCTGCTGGTGCGGCACGGGGTCACCGACTTCACGGCCGAGGGACGCCTCGACGGCCGAGGGGGCGCCGACCCCTCGCTCAACGCAGCAGGGCGCTCGCAGGCCGCCGCAGCCGGGCGCGCCACCGCCCACCTGCTCGGCGAGGCGCAGGCCCGGCTGGTGACCTCCTCGCTGACGCGCGCCGTCGAGACCGGCGCCGCTGTCGGCCGCGAGACTGGGCTCATCGCCGAGGTGGACCCCGACTGGGACGAGCAGAGCTTCGGCGACTGGGACGGCGAGAAGGTCGCCGACCTCATGCGCGCGGACCCCGACGCGCTTCGCGCCCTGCGCAACGACCCTGCCTACGCCAGGCCAGGGGGAGAGACCCACGACGAGATGGCCGCCCGCGTGCTGGCGGCCTTCGAGCGGTGCGTCGCGGCTGGCGGCACGACGGTGGTGGTCTGCCACCGCAAGCCGATCATGACGGTCCTCGCGCACCTGCTGCAGATGCCGCACGAGACCATCTGGCGCCTGGCGGCCGCACCCGGGTCGCTCACGGCCATCGAGGTGTGGGAGGACGGCAACGCGTCGGTGGCCTTCACCAACCGCACCTGACCGGGCATCTGGCTCGCGCCGCACGTCTTCCACCATGTGACCGCCCGATCTCGCCATGTGGCCGCTGGCCTACCCTTGGGCCATGGACGAGCGACTCGGATACCGCCTCCTGACCGGCCCTGACGACAACGGCTTCTGCGAGCGGGTCAGCGAGGCCCTCGCAGACGGGTACACCCTGTACGGCAGCCCGGCGGCGACCTTCGACGGCCAGCGCGTCATCGTCGCGCAGGCCGTCGTGCTGCGCAGCGGGTTCGACACGAGGGTGGTCCCGGCGTGAGCTACGCAGGCGATGTGGAGCCCAGGGAGGCGTATGCCGCCCTGGCGCAGGACGAGCACGCGGTGCTCGTCGATGTGCGGACCACGGCGGAGTGGAGCTACGTGGGCGTGCCGGACCTGAGCGGGCTGGGCAAGCAGGTGCTGTGCCTGGAGTGGCAGCGCTTCCCCGACGGCGCGGTCAACGAGCAGTTCGCCGCCCAGCTCCGGGACGCCGGCCTGCCGGAGGGTGCGCCGGTGTACTTCCTCTGCCGCTCCGGAGTTCGCTCCGTTGCCGCTGCCAGGGCCGCGACCGCCGCTGGGATCGGGCCGTCCTACAACGTGCTGCACGGCTTCGAGGGACCGCACGACGCGCAGGGGCACCGCAGCGTGGCCGGCTGGAAGAACGAGGGACTGCCCTGGAGGCAGGGGTGAGCGGGCTGGAGGGGATGCGCCCCGACACCCTGGCCATCCGCGGCGGCCTGGCCCGCAGCAGCTTCGACGAGACCGCCGAGGCGATCTTCCTGACGTCGGGCTTCGTCTACGACAGCGCCGAGCAGGCCGAGGCCGCCTTCAAGGAGGAGATCGAGAAGTTCATCTACTCCCGCTACGGCAACCCCACCGTGGCCATGTTCGAGGAGCGGCTGCGGCTGCTCGAGGGGGCGGAGGCCTGCTTCGCCACCGCCTCGGGCATGTCGGCGGTCTTCGTCGCGCTCTCTGCCCTCCTCGGACAGGGTGACCGTGTGGTCGCCTCCCGCGGCCTGTTCGGGTCGTGCTTCGTCATCCTTGACGAGATCCTGCCCCGCTGGGGCGTCGAGACGGTCTTCGTCGACGGCCCCGACCTCGAGCAGTGGCGCGAGGCCCTCTCGGAGACGACCACCGCTGTGTTCTTCGAGACGCCGAGCAACCCGATGCAGGAGCTCGTGGACATGGCGGCGGTGGTGGACCTCGCCCATGCGGCCGGGGCGAAGGTGGTCGTGGACAACGTCTTCGGCACGCCCGTGTTCTCCAAGCCGCTGCAGTTCGGCGCCGATGTCGTCGTGTACTCCGCCACCAAGCACATCGATGGCCAGGGCCGCACCCTTGGCGGCGCGGTCCTGGGCAGCCGGGAGTTCATCGATGGCCCGGTCAAGAACCTCATGAGGCACACCGGCCCGGCGATGTCGCCCTTCAACGCCTGGGTCCTCGTCAAGGGCCTCGAGACCCTGTCCCTGCGGGTCGAGAAGCAGGCCGCGTCCGCGCTGGCCGT
>DASULG010000115.1:0-9533 GCA_036278335.1 Pedococcus sp. | reverse complement strand
CCAGCACGATGAGGTCGAGACCCTCGACGGCGAGCAGAGCATCGAGGTCGGGCACCAGGGCCGCCCCGGGGTGGTCCTGCTCGGCGGCGGCGCGGCGCTTGCGGTTGGACGTCGAGACGGCGGCGAGCTCGAGCCCCGCCTCGCCGATGAGAGGGGCGTGGATCTGCCGGCCCGCCATGCCATATCCCGCCAGGCCAACGCGCGTCGTCATGCGTTGACCCTAGACGAGGGGACCTCCTCCACGGCACCGGTGTCCGTCCGCGAGAGACGGCTCGGCCACCAGATCCGGGGCCCGATGTCGTACGCGAGGGCCGGCACGAGCAGCGAGCGCACGACCAGCGTGTCGAGGAGCACGCCGAACGCCACGATGAAGGCGATCTGGGCCAGGAAGAGCAGCGGCAGGATGGCCAGCGCCGAGAAGGTCGAGGCCAGGACCACGCCGGCGCTGGTGATCACGCCCCCCGTGACGGCCAGGCCGACGAGGATCCCCCGCCGCGTCCCGATGCGCGTGGTCTCCTCGCGCACCCGGGTCATGAGGAAGATCGAGTAGTCGATGCCGAGCGCCACCAGGAAGACGAACGCGTACAGCGGGGTGGAGGGGTCAGAGCCCGGGAAGTCGAAGAGGTGGTTGAAGGCGAGCGCGGCCACCCCCATGGTCGCCGCGAAGGAGACGACGTTTGCCGCGACGAGCAGCAGGGGTGCCACCAGTGACCTCAGGAGCAGGGCCAGGACGACGAAGATCACCATGAGGATCGCGGGGATGATCACGCTCAGGTCTCGGTTGCTGGCGTCGCGGACGTCGAGGTTCATGGCCGTCTGCCCGCCCACCAGCACCTCGTCGCCGACCGCGTCGAGGTCCGCCCGGAGCCGGCGGACGACGTCGTCGGCCTCCGGGCTGTCGGCCGCGGCGGTCAGGGTGGCCTGCACGACGACGGTGCCGTCCACGACCTTGGGGGGCGCACCCGGCGCCAGGCCGGCATACGGATCGTTGACGCCCTTCTCTCGGGAGAGCACGCCGACCACCTCCGAGGCCTTCGCCTCCGGCGCCACGACCTGCACCGGGCTGCCCGACCCCGCCGGGAAGTGCTTGGCGAGCACCTCCTGGCCGGTGACGGACTCGACCTCGTTGAGGAAGATCTGCGACTGGGTGATCCCCTCCGCCCTCAGGGTCGGGAGGAACGCGGCCGCCGCGAGCAGCCCCGCCAGGGTCAGCACCCACGTGCGCCGGGGGTGCTCGCCCACCATGGAGGCCACGCGCCCCCACAGCCCGCGGGTGCCGATCTTGTCCTGCGCGTGGACGTGGTCCAGCCGTGGGATGGCCGGCCAGAAGATGCTGCGGCCGAAGAGCAGCAGCACCGCGGGCAGGAAGGTCAGCGCGGAGACGAGGGCGCCGGCGATGCCGATGGCGCCGACGGGTCCCAGGCCCGAGGTGTTGCCGAGGTCCGACAGCAGCAGGCACAGCAGGCCCAGGATGACGGTGGCGCCGCTGGCCACGATCGGCTCGACCGCGCCGCGCCAGGCCCGTTTCATCGCCACCCACGTGCTGTCGTGGTCGTGCAGCTCCTCCTTGTAGCGCGAGACGAGCAGCAGGGCGTAGTCGGTGGCCGCTCCGACGACCAGGATCGACAGGATTCCCTGGGACTGGCCGGAGAGGCCGATCACCTCATCGCGCGCCAGCGGGAAGATGGCGAGCGCGGCGAGGGCAAGGCCGAACACCGCGGTGATGAGCACCGCGAACGGCAGGATCGGGCTCCGGTACACGACCAGCAGGATCAGGAAGACCACGCCGAGGGCCACGAGCAGGAGGATGCCGTCGATGCCCCCGAAGGCCGTCACGAGGTCGGCGGTGATGCCTCCCGGCCCGGTGACATAGGTGGTCAGCCCGCTCGGTGCCACCGCGGTCCTGGCCGCCGCCCGCAGCTCGTCGGCCGCCTCGAACAGGGGCGTGGTGTCCCCGTACGGCTCGGCTGCCTTCTTCGCGTCGACAGGGACCACCAGCAGCAGGGCCTGCCCGTCCTTGCTGGGGATCGCGACGCGCGGCGTCTCAGTGAGGTAGTCCCCCAGCGAGTGCTCGCCACCCAGCTTGGGCAGCCGCAGCCCCGGCAGCGCCCTGACGAAGCCCGCGGCGGCCTGCTGCTGCTGCGGGGTCACGGCCCCCTTCCCCTCCATCACGACGATGAAGGGCAGAGCCTCGCTCTCGCTGAACCGGGCGACCTCGTTCATCACCTCGGTGGACTCGGCCTGGGCGGGCAGGAACGATGCGTTGTCGTTCTTCTGCACCTCGGACAGGCGACCGACCAGAGGGCCGCCCACCCCCGAGACCCCGAACCACACCAGCACCACCAGCAGTGCGACCAGACGCACCAGCCACCGAGACCTCATCAGGCTCCCCAGCTCTGTCAGGCCGGCGTCGGGCGATCGCGGCCGTGGGCCCACCCTAGTGGGCGCTGTCCATCGGCATTCGGCGCCCTGCGGGCCTCGGATTGCCGGGGCGTACCCTTTTCGGCATGCGCTTTGAGCACCTTGGGTTCGCACCGGACTTCGTCGACTACCACGCAGCGTGGGACCACCAGCGCGAGGTCCACGCGGCCGTGGTGGAGGGCGCCGAGGACACCGTGCTGCTGCTCGAGCACCAGGCGGTCTTCACCGCCGGCAAGCGCACCGAGCCGCACGAGCGGCCCTTCGACGGCACGCCGGTCGTCGACGTCGACCGCGGAGGCAAGATCACCTGGCACGGACCGGGACAGCTCGTCGGGTACCCGATCGTGCGGCTGCCGGCCCCCATCGACGTCGTCGCCCACGTGCGACGCCTCGAGGAGGTCATGATCCGGGCGTGCGCCGAGTTCGGGGTGGAGACCACCCGTGTGGCCGACCGCAGCGGCATCTGGGTGCTGGCCGACGACCGCGGCCCCGACCGCAAGCTGGGTGCCATCGGTGTACGCGTCAGCCGCCAGTGCACCATGCACGGCTTCGCCCTCAACTGCGACGCCGACCTGTCGTGGGCCGACAACATCGTGGCCTGCGGCATCGCCGACGCAGGCGTCAGCTCCATCAGCCGCGAGGCCGGGCGCACCGTCACCGTGCAGGACGTGCTCCCCTACGCCGAGAAGCATCTCGAGGACATCCTCGGGTCGGTCTCGGCGCAGCGGTCCGTCAGCTGAGGTATTTCGCGCCCGGACCGGCCCACGCTCAGGGCAGCACCCGCGATCAGGGCAGCAGGTCGTCGTTCCCCGTCAGCGCGGCAGCGAGCCGCAGGTAGGGCGCGGCCTCCTCGTGCCGGCTCTGCCGCTGGAGCGCCCGGCCCAGGATGATGTGGGCGTACGCGTCGACCGGCGAGCGCTCGATCAGCGCGCGGGCCTGCTCCTCCGCGCTGCGGAGCATGGCGGCATGGAAGTAGGAGCGTGCGAGCAGCGTGCGCACCTCCGCATTTCCCGGCACCTCCTCGAGGATGCCCTCCAGGATCAGAGCTGCCTGGCGGAAGTTCCGCTGCTCGAAGTTCAGCTCGGCCATGCCGAACTGGAGACGGAGCGAGTCGGTCATGGTGTCAGAACATCACAGGGCCGAGCGCTGTTCCACCCCACCAGAGCAGACAGGTATGCCGGGTGCGCACCGATGCGGGGAACGGCCGGCTGCGGCACGGGCGTACCCTTGAAGGACGCCCGGTGACCTCCGGGCACAGCCGTGCCCCCCGGCATACCCGCCGCCTGGCACCACCCGATGAGAAGGCAAGGGAGTCTTCGTGACCGTCGCACCCGAGGGCCGCCGCATGCTGCGCGTCGAGGCACGCAACGCCGAGACGCCGATCGAGCGCAAGCCGTCGTGGATCCGGACCACCGCCAAGATGGGCCCGGAGTACACCGCGCTGCACTCCATGGTGAAGAGCGAGGGCCTCCACACGGTCTGCCAGGAGGCAGGCTGCCCCAACATCTTCGAGTGTTGGGAGGACCGCGAGGCGACCTTCCTCATCGGCGGTGACATCTGCACCCGCCGCTGCGACTTCTGCGACATCGCCACGGGCCGCCCGCTCCCCCTCGACCGCGACGAGCCGCGGCGGGTCGCCGGGTCGATCGCGCAGATGGACCTGCGCTACGCGACCGTGACGGGAGTGGCCCGCGACGACCAGCCCGACGGCGCCGCGTGGCTGTATGCCGAGACGATCCGCGAGATCCACCGGCAGAACCCCACGACCGGCGTGGAGATCCTCCCCCCGGACTTCGGCGCCGTGCCCGAGCTCGTCGGCCAGGTCTTCGACGCCCGGCCCGAGGTGTTCGCGCACAACCTCGAGACGGTGCCGCGCATCTTCAAGAAGATCCGCCCGGCGTTCACCTACGAGAAGTCGCTGCGCGTGCTGAGCATGGCCCGCGAGGCCGAGCTGGTCACCAAGTCCAACCTCATCCTCGGGATGGGCGAGGAGGACCACGAGATCGAGCAGGCGATCCGCGACCTGCACGAGGCGGGCTGCGACATCCTGACCATCACCCAGTACCTGCGCCCCTCCAAGCTGCACCACCCGATCGACCGGTGGGTCAAGCCCGAGGAGTTCGTGCACTGGAGCACCGTCGCCGAGGAGGTCGGGTTCAAGGGCGTCATGGCCGGGCCGCTCGTGCGCTCGTCGTACCGGGCCGGGCGCCTCTACGCGCAGGCGATGCGGCGCTGGGGACGGCAGATCCCGGAGCACCTGGCCCACCTCGCGGAGAAGGCCGAGCAGCCGGCTCGCCAGGAGGCAGCCTCGTTGGTCGCGCGCGGCTGACGACCCGTATCCTGACCCGTATGGCCCGCAAGGAGAAGCAACAGTCGACCGCGCCCAAGAAGCAGGGGCGCCTCGGTCAGATCCGCCAGGTGTACACCGCGGCTCACCAGGTGGACCGCCTCATCGGCTGGTGGATGCTGCTGGCGTTCGTGGGCACGCTGGTGGTCGCCGTCGGCATCGGCGTCCTGGTCGGCCACTGGCTCTACGCCCTCATCCTCGGCCTGCCCCTGGCCCTGCTCGCCGCGACCCTCGTCATGAGCCGCCGCGCCGAGCGTGCGGCCTACAGCGCGATCGAGGGGCAGCCCGGCGCCGCCGGGGCCGCCCTGGGCGCCCTGCGCAAGGGCTGGTTCTACGAGCAGCAGCCCGTGGCTCTCGAGGGCGCCCGCGGCACCCGGCCCGAGGACATGGTCAACGCGGCCTTCGTGTTCCGCGCCGTGGGTCGCCCGGGCATCGTCCTCATCGGCGAGGGGCCGCAGGCTCGGGTGTCCAAGCTGCTGGTGGCCGAGCGCAAGAAGGTCGAGCGCGTGGCTCCCGGCGTGCCGGTCACCCTGCTCCAGGCCGGCGACGCTGACGGCCAGGTCCCGCTCCGCAAGCTCTCGAGCAAGGTCACGCGCCTGAAGCCGGTGCTCACCAAGGACGAGGTGTCCGTGGTGAACAAGCGCCTCAAGTCCTTGGGTGGGATCCGTCCCCCGGTGCCCGCAGGCATGGACCCGATGCGTGCCCGCGTCGACCGCAAGGCCATGCGCGGACGCTGACCGTCCCTGTTCTGCCCCAGGGCGCCTGACCGTCCCCGTCCTCCGCCGGGGGCGCCTGACCGCGCCCGGCGGACGACGGACCGGCTCCCCGCTGTCCCCCGCTCTGTGCTGCCGGACGTGGCGACTCGGCGCGTCCTACAGTTCCGCGGTCACCGCGGTGACGAACCGGCCCAGGGACGCGGGGTCGGCCCGGAAGAACAGGTCGGGCTCGATCACCTCGAGCTCCATCAGCGTGGGCACGCCGTCGACCTCGACCAGGTCGACGCGCGCGTAGGTCAGCGGGCCCGGGGCGCAGGACATCGCCAGCCGGGAGGTCTCGAGCTCGAGGCTGGTCGGCTCGTGCCGGTGCTCCGTCCCGCCGTGGTGCGCCTGGACGCGGTAGTCGCCCTGGGCCGGCACCTTGCGCACCGCGTGCGAGAACTCGCCCCCGAAGAAGAGCAGGGAGGTCTCCCCTACCTCGACGCCGGCGGCATACGGCTGCACGACCACGTCGCCGGCGGCGGCGAGCCGTGCCGTGTGCCCGCGGGCCGCTGCCGATGACCGCTGCGCCCGCAGGGTCTTGCGGGCGCCGCCGTCGACCGCCGGCTTGATGACCACGTCATCCCAGCCGCAGCCATCCAGACGCCCCTCGGCGTCCCGCGCCCCCCGCGGGATCAGGAGGGTGGGGAGTACCGGCACTCCCCGCTTCCCCATGTCGGCGAGGTACCCCTTGTGCGAGTTCCAGCGAATCACGTTGGCAGGATTGACGATTCGCGTCACTGCATCGACGTCCTCGGCCCATCGGAGAAACTGGTCGAGTCGGTCGAAGTAGTCCCAGGGGGAACGCACGAGCACGAGGTCGAAGCCTCCCCAGTCCGCCGGGCCGTCCCAGGCCCACAGCCGGGCGTCGGCGCCGGTCTCGCGCAGGGCGTCCGCCACGATCGGCGCCTCGGGGTCCGGGTACTCCATTCCTGCAGTGGTGACGACGGCGATCCGGGGCGCGGCGGCAGACATGGACAGCAGTCTGCCAACTTGGCCGGGAACCGCCGGAACCGGTGCCGACAAACCCTCTTGCCTCGCGAACGAACGCGATATAACGTGTTCCACAGACGCGATATAGCGTGAGTCTAACCGACAGGCACACGGGACGTGGAGGAGCAGAGATGGCAGAGCTGGCAGAGAAGTGGACAGTCGAGGGCCCGCGGGTCCTCGACATAGGCGGCGACGACGAGCGCGTGAGTGCCCTGAAGGTCGGCATCGTCGGGGGGCGGGTGGACGTGGTCACCCATGACGACTCCCCCACCGCACGGGTCGAGGTCTCAGAGGTGGAGGGACAGCCGGTCCTCGTGCGGTGGGACGGCTCCACGCTGAAGATCACCCAGGGCAAGGACTCGGACACGGGGATCCTCGACCGGGTCAAGAGCACCTTCGAGGGCATCGAGCACAACAGGCTGGTCGTCAGCATCTCCATCCCCCAGGACGCGACGGCCAGCGTGAGCACGGTCAGCGCCGCAGCCCTCGTCGCCGGTGTCCGGGCCTCGGTGAAGGCCAACACCGTCTCCGGCTCCCTCACGCTGGACGACATCACGGGGCGGACGTCGGTGAACACCGTCAGCGGCGGCGTGGAGTGCAGCCGGCTGCACGGCCCCCTGTCCGTCAACTCCGTCTCGGGCTCGGTCACCGCGCAGAGCAGCGACCTGCCCGACGTCAGCATCCACACCGTCAGCGGGGACATCGCGCTCGACATCACCAACGTGGCCGCCTCGATCTCGTCGAGCTCGGTCTCGGGCGACGTGACGGTGCGCGCGCCTCACCGCGGCTATGACGTCCGCGCCAACACCGCCAGCGGCCAGGTGGTCGTCGACGGCCGGGAGCTGCGCCGCGGGCCGCACGCCGCCGGAGGTCAGCTCACCGAGGGCGATGGCGCACTGCGGGTCAAGGCCAACGCCGTCTCGGGCAACATCGTCGTGCTGATGGCCGCGGAGTCCGCCGCAACGGACACGGTCCAGGACGAGGTGGTCTGAGTGAGTCCCGTCTTCGCCCACGGCCAGCTGCGCCTCTACCTGCTGGCCCTGCTCAACGAGGGACCGCGCCACGGCTACGAGGTCATCCAGGACCTCGAGCAGCGCTTCAACGGGCTGTACACGCCGAGCGCCGGAACGGTCTACCCGAGGCTTGCCAAGCTCGAGGAGGAAGGGCTCGTGGAGCGCTCCGACGAGGGCCGCAAGGCTGTGTACCGGATCACCCCTGCCGGCCGGGCCGAGGTGGCGGCCCGCGCCCACGACCTTGCCGCGCTCGAGTCGGACCTCGACCACTCCGTGCGCGAGCTGGCCGAGCAGGTGCGCTCTCGCGTGAGCACCCAGAGCAGCGACCTGAGGTCCGAGCTGCGTGAGGCTGCCCGCCACGCCAGGAGCACCGCGACCCCCGCGGGCGCATCCGACACCTGGCGGAACTCTCCGCCCGGGGTGCGCCAGGAGGTGGAGTCGGCCGTGGCCGAGCTGCGCGAGGAGGCCCGGCGGGCGTGGCGCCAGTACGGGCTGACCTCCGAGCAGGGCCGAGAGGTGGTCGACATCCTCGCCGACGCCTCCCGCAGGATCCAGGAGGTCGTGCGCCGGCACTGAGGCGAGCGCCGGCACTGAGGCGGGCGCCGGCACTGACGCAGGTTCAGATCCGGACGATGACGGTGCCGGCGGCCCGGTCGTGCAGGCCGCGGCCGTCGCGGTCCCAGAACATGGCGGGCAGGAACAGGCAGAGCAGCACGGTGCGGACAAGAACCTGGACCGGGCGCGCCGGGCCGCCGCTGAGGGAGCGCACCTGCAGGCCGACGACGCGGTGGCCGATCGTGAAGCCGAGGGTGCCCACGAGCGCGAGGTTCTCCACGGCGAAGATGCCGAGCAGGATGAAGACGTCGGCGCCGGCGGGCTGGAAGACCGGCACCCGGAACAGCGCGTAGGCGATCAGCTGGCACAGGGTCCAGTCGATGAAGACACCCAGCAGGCGCCGCCCGAACCGGCCGATCGCACCCGCGCCCTCACGCGGCATACCCAGGCGGTGTCCCGGGTAGTCCCCACGCTGCTGGGCGCGTGAGCCCGGTCCCTCGAGCCACGAGCCGATGTCCTTGCGATCCACCACGTGAGAACCCTAGATCGTGGCGTGTCGGCCTGTTCACACCCGGGTATGCCGCGGGGGCGGGTTCGGTGCGCGAGACGGGCCGGTTTCGGGCGCGAAAAGGCCTGTTGAAGGGCCACATCGTGCCGCGGGGGCGTAACACCGGCGAAACATCCGGGTCATGGACGGGAAATCCGGGCTGAGTATGGTCACCCCTGACGCACCGGGCGGCGCGCTGCCGCCCCATCACAGGAGGCTAGATGTTCAGCACAGCTGACGAGGTTCTGACGTTCATCAAGGACGAGGACGTCAAGTTCATCGATATCCGATTCTGCGACCTGCCGGGCGTGATGCAGCACTTCAACGTCCCCGCCCAGAGTGTCACCGAGGACTTCTTCGTCGAGGGCCAGATGTTCGACGGCTCCTCGATCCGCGGCTTCCAGGCCATCCACGAGTCCGACATGAAGCTCGTCCCCGACGTGCGGACGGCCTACGTGGACCCGTTCCGCAAGGAGAAGACGCTGGTCCTGAACTTCTCGATCGTCGACCCCTTCACCGGTGACGCCTACAGCCGCGACCCGCGCAACATCGCTGCCAAGGCCGAGGCCTACCTGAAGTCCACCGGGATCGCTGACACGGCCTACTTCGGCGCCGAGGCCGAGTTCTACGTCTTCGACGACGTGCGCTTCGAGACCAAGGCGAACGCGAGCTACTACTACATCGACTCCATCGAGGCCGCGTGGAACTCCGGCCGCGAGGAGGAGGGCGGCAACAAGGGGTACAAGACCCGCTTCAAGGGTGGCTACTTCCCCGTCCCGCCGGTCGACCACTTCGCCGACATCCGCGACAAGATGTGCATCAACCTCGCGTCGGTGGGGCTCGAGGTCGAGCGCTCGCACCACGAGGTGGGCACGGCCGGGCAGCAGGAGATCAACTACCGG
>DASULG010000114.1:0-14498 GCA_036278335.1 Pedococcus sp. | reverse complement strand
TCCACGCGCTCGCACCTGACACCGTCCTGATCCGCCAGAGCAAGGACCTCACCTTCGAGGCGCCGTTCATCCTGCTCCTCCTCGGTCACCGTCGGGCGCTGCTGCTCGACAGCGGGGCAACACCCGGCGAGACCCTCCGGGAGACCGTCGACGGCCTCATCGACACCTGGGCCGCAGACCACGACGTCGAGCGCCTGGAGCTCGTCGTGGCTCACACCCACGGACATGGCGACCACACCGCCGGGGACGCGGCCTTCGCCGTCCGCCCGGAGACCACGGTCGTCGGGGCTGACGTGGACGCGGTCCGCGCCTTCTTCGGCTTCACCGACTGGCCGAGCCAGGTCGTCCCGTTCGACCTGGGTGGCCGCGCCATCGAGCTTTTCGGGATCCCGGGCCACCAGCGCGCCTCGATCGCGGTCCACGATCCCCGGACCGGGCTGCTGCATACCGGCGACACCGTCTACCCGGGACGCATCTACGTCGAGGACCCGTCGGCGCTGCTAGACACGTTGGACCGGCTGGTCGCCTTCGCGCAGGACCGCGACGTCGTGCACGTCCTCGGCTGCCACGTGGAGATGACGCGCACCCCCGGCCGGGACTACCCCCTCGGCTGCCAATACCAGCCGGACGAGCCCTCGCCCTTCATGACACCCGCGCAGCTGCGCCGGGTGCGCGACGCCTTCCGAACGGTGGCCGACCGGCCAGGCATTCACCGCTTCGACGACGTCGTCTTCTGCAACGGCGAGGGCCCTCGGGTCACCGTCCCGCTGTATGCCCGCGCCGCCGTCGAGCGGGTCCGACGCCTGGTCAGCTGACCCCGGTGGGGGACCTGTCCCACACCGTCCCCACCGCCGTCGCCGCCCTCACAGGGACCCCGTCGCGCGCAGGCGCAGCGGCCGCCCGTCCGGGTCGTAGACGAGGCGGTACAGCGCAGTGGCCCAGGCCCGCGTGAGGCGGCTCTGTGGCTGGCGGGTGATCGGCCGCAGCTGGCCCGGGGGGCGTGGCCCGACCCGACCATTGTCGTGCCACTGCTGCAGCTTCGCCGCCGCGGCCGCGAAGGCGTCGAAGGCGTGCTCGAGGTCGGGCGCCTCGGCCCCCGCGCGGTCGAGCCCGAGGTGCTCGCGGGCAAGCGTGGCCCTCAGCTCCCGGGCGTAGGCAGCGTCGCAGACCGCCGCCGACACCTCCGAGTCATGGGTCCAGGAGCGGCGGTTGAAGTTGTCCGAGCCGACCGAGGCCCACTGGTCGTCGATCACGCAGACCTTCGCGTGCACGTAGACGGGGGTCCCGGACGCATTCTCCAGCCCGTAGAAGGACACCCGCCCGGGAGCGGCCTCGCGCAGCTCCTGGATCACCCGCTGTCGGGCGACGAGGTTGGGCGGCTTGGAGATGCGCCCGTCCTGGTCGGGAAAGTGCGGCAGCACAGCGATGAGCCGAAGGTCGGGGTTGCGGGCCAGCGCCCGAGCGAACGCGCGGCCCACCGCCTGGGACCACAGGTACTGGTCCTCGACATAGATCAGGTGCCGGGCGCGCCCGATGGCCTTGGTGTAGCCCCGGGCCACGCTGCGCTCACCCTGCGGCGCGAACGGGTAGCCGCCCAGCCGGCGCGGGTAGGTGCGCAGCAGCTGGACGGGGTGCGGGCCCGCCGGCGCTGGATCCGGCAGCTGGGGAGGCAGGGCAGTGGTGGTCGGCTGGTCCTTGCGCAGGCGGTCGGCGCCCCAGCGCAGCGGGGAGCGGCTCGGCGGCTGCGGGTCCTCCCACCGCTCGCGGAACGTCGTCTCCACGTCCCCCACCGCGGGCCCGGTGATGGCCAGCTGCACGTCGTGCCACGGTGGCCGTGGCCCGAAGACCGCCGCCATCGACTGCGCCTGCGGGTCGCCCTCGTGGCTCGCGTCGTCGCGCCGGCTGTGGCAGAGGTCGATACCCCCCAGGAAGGCGATGTCCCGCTCCGGCCGGCCGGGGTGGCGCAGGACGACGAGCTTCTGGTGGTGCGAGCCGCCGACCCGCACCCGCATGTCCAGGACGCACTGGCCACCTGCGGCGTTGACCTCCTCGCCGAGGTGGCGGTTCTCGGTGCTCGAGAAGGCCAGCCGGTCCAGGTGGGACCTCCACACCAGGCCTCGCACGTCGACCCCGCGACGGGCGGCGGCGGCGAGCATCCTGCCGATCTCGCTGTCCGCCGTCCCCGTCAGCCGCTCGTCAGGGTCGCCGCGCCAGTCCGCGAACATCAGCAGGTCCCCCGCCTGCAGGTCGGCGATCCGGCCGGCGAGCTCGGCGAAGTAGGTGGCGCCGTGGATCAGTGGGCGCACCAGGTTTCCCTCGGTCCACGCCACGGACCCCGTATGCCGCGCGTCCAGCCGCGTGGCAGGGTTACCGCGCTCGTCCGCGCTGAGGTACCACTCCGAGGCCTGCACGCGAGGGATGCTATCCGGACCCCACGTCACCAGGACCCGGAGTTGGTCACTTGAGCAGGCCGACACCCCGGGCGATGACCAGCACCGACAGCATGAGCGCGGAGACCGACTCGATGCCCATGAGCATCTTGGCCCGCGGCGAGAGGGGCATCGTGTCGGTGGGACTGAACGCCGAGCTGTTCGTCACCGACACGTACAGGTAGTCGATGAACCCGGGCGCCCAGCCGGACTTGGCCGCCGAGCGGGCCGCCACCTCGTTGATGGCGTCATGGTCCTCGTCCTGGGGAAAGCGGAAGTCGGCGGTCGGCAGCCGCGGTCGCGGGGTCTGGGTCCGCACGACCGGCCCCCCGCGGTCCAGCTCCCAGTAGGCCAGGGCGAACACGAGGACGTTGGTCAGCCAGACCTGCCCGGCTGCCAGCAACAGGCCGGCACCCTGGCTCGTCCCACCGCTGACCAGGGCGCGGATGAGCAGGACCAGCGAGGCCGCGTTCGTCGCCGCGATCAACAGCACCAGGCCGATCGAGAGCCTGCGCAGGGCGCGGTTCTGGCGCGTCATGCGCCGGGGGTTGGCCGCCACCAGCGGGATGAACAGGAGGCACTCCAGCGCCGGCACCACCAGGCGCGGCCCCACGAGCAGGTCCTCCGGCAGGGCGGCGTAGAGGACTATGGCGACCACCACGGCGATCGCTGCCGGCAGCCGTGGCTCACCAGGGTGCTGACGACGATCGCTCACGGACATGGTCTAGCCCCAAAGGGGCGTCACGGCCGAGTGCCACTCCGCCAGCCACGCCAAAATCCCCCTTCGGCACGCCCCGCCGGCTCCCATCGGTGGCTAGCCTCGCCCGCATGTTCTCCGCGCCGCAGGTCAACATCTACTCCGAGGACGTGGTCCGCTCCGTCGAGTTCTACCGACGCATCGGGTTCGAGGAGACGTTCCGGACGCCCCAGGAGGGCACGCCCATCCACGTCGAGCTCGGGCTTGACGGGTTCACGGTCGGCATCGCGGCGGTCAGCTCGGCCGTGGCAGACCACGGCCTGGACCTCGACCTCAGCAAGCCCGGTCGCGGCATGGAGATCGCGCTGTGGACCGAGGACACGGACGCCGCCTTCGCCCACCTGGTGGCGGCCGGCGCACGCGTGCTGGCCGACCCCCACGACTGGCTGGGCGCGCTGCGCGTGGCCTGGGTCGCCGACCCTGACAGCAACCCCATCGAGCTGGTCCAGCGCCTGGCGTGATCCCCCTGGCTGGGCGGTGCCGCCAGCCGGGCCCGGGCCCTGCGTCCGGCGTCCGGCTTCTGGCGTCCGGCCTCAGACGATGGTCTGCAGGGCTTGGCGCACGATGTCGACGCGCACCGTCGCGCCCTGGGGCAGCTCCGCGACCTCGCCGTCCACCTGGATGGGCATCGGCTTGAGCGTGGTGAACTCGTACTCGCTCACGCTCGGCTGCTCGCCCAGCCCGGCAACAGCCGCCCTCACGGCGGTGGCAAGGATGCGCCACTTTGCCGTGTGCTTGAGCGTGACCACCTCGAACTTCCCGTCGTCCGGCGTGTCCTGGTCCTCGTCGGTCAGCGTCGCCACCTTGGCCATCTTGGCGATGTTCGCGAACACGATGCTGTCGAAGCGCTCACGAGCACCCCCGGCGGTGCGGATCTCGAACGGGCGGAACTTTGCGAACGCCCGCACCACGGTGGCCATCTCCTTGAGCGAGCCCTTGTCGCCCTTCTCGAGGTCCAGCGCGACGACCGGTGTCAGCCCCAGTCCGATGTACGAATGGGCATAGCGGGTCTCGGGTGCGCTGCCCCCGACAGCAAGCCTCAACAGGTCGAGGCGCCTGACAGCCCCTTCGGCGATGGCGTCGGCCAGGGGCTGCTCACGGGTGGTGCGGCGGTGGTCGTTGGCGTTCCCCGCCGCTGCCACCGCGCAGATGGCTGAGGCGTTGCCCGCCTCCATCACGCCGTTGACGACCTCGTTGTAGCCGCCGTCGCCGCTGACGGACACCACGAGAGGTCGCCCGCTGGAGGCTGCCTTCCGCGCGAGGTCGGTCGCGTGGCCCGCGTGCTGCGTCGGCTCCAGCGCCACCTCGAGATCCGGGAGACGCTCCGCCAGGTCGTCCCGGAGCTCCTCTGCCTTTCCCTTGGCGTCGCCTGTGCTGTTGGGGTTGAAGATCAGGACCACGCGGTCAAAGGGGAGCATGGGACAACCGTACGGGTACGCGGGCCCATCTGTTGCGGAGGCCGCCTGGGGCGGCGACGCTGGGAGGCGCCGGTCACGGCATACAGGACAAGCAGAGGAGCACAGGATGGCTACCACCCGCACCGCGTCCGCCCACTGGGAGGGCTCTCTGATGGAGGGCGCCGGACAGGTCTCGCTCGAGTCGTCGGGGATCGGAACCTACGACGTGACCTGGGCCTCGCGGGCGGAGGAGGCGAACGGGCGCACCAGCCCCGAGGAGCTCATCGCGGCGGCGCACTCCACCTGCTTCTCCATGGCGCTCTCCCTCGCCCTGGCCCGGGCGGGAACGCCACCCACCTCCATCGACACCACCGCCGAGGTGACGTTCCAGCCGGGCACCGGCATCACCGGGGTCGCGCTCAAGGTGACCGGCGTCGTGCCGGGCATCAGCGCCGACCAGTTCCTGGAGGCCGCGGAGGGGGCCAAGACCGGCTGCCCCGTGAGCCAGGCGCTGTCCGTCCCGATCACGCTGGAGGCGAGCTTCACCCCGTGACGTGACCGCGAGGCCCGTGGGTCCTTGCCGAGTGGTCGCTACCGCGACAGCGCTGAGTGGTCGCTACCGGGACAGCAGGGACTCGCGGACCTCTCGGTGCAGCACCTTGCCGATGAGCGAGCGGGGCAGGTCCTCGACCACGACGACCCGGCGGGGCACCTTGTAGGCCGCGAGGTACTCGCGACTGGCCTCGCGCACCGCCTCGCCGTCGGTCGTGGCCCCGTCCTCGAGGACCACCGCGGCCACGACCTCCTCGCCGTTCTTCCCCGGCACCCCCACCGCTGCGGCGTCCGCCACCCCCTCGACCCTGCGCAGGGCCGCCTCGACCTCCGAGGGGTAGACGTTGAACCCGCCGGTGATGATGAGCTCCTTGATCCGGTCGACAACCGTGACGAAGCCGTCCTCGTCCATCACGACCATGTCCCCGGTGCGCAGCCAGCCGTCCGGGAGCAGCACCTCGGCCGTCTGCTCCGGCTGCTGCCAGTAGCCCGAGAACACCTGGGGCCCGCGCACCAGCAGCTCACCGCGCTCGCCGAGGCCCACCTCATGGGTGGGGTCCTCCGGGTCCACGACTCGTGCCTCCGTAGAGGGGAAGGGCACCCCGACGGTCCCGGTGCGCCTGCCCTGCGAGACCGGGTTGCCGAGGGCGACGGGTGAGGCCTCCGTCATGCCGTAGCCCTCGACGAGGAGCCCGCCGCTCACCTTCTCCCAGAGCTCGACGGTCTCGGCCGGCAGGGCCATGGCCCCGGAGATGCTGAAGCGCACCGAGGACAGGTCGACCCCCCGCTTCCGGGCCTCGTCGGCCAGCCGCTGGTAGATCGGCGGGACGGCGGGCAGGAAGGTGGCCGGCCGCCGGGCCATCGCCTCGAGCACCTGGTCGACGTCGAAGCGCGGGAAGAGGACCAGGGTGGCCCCGATGCCCACCGCGAAGGTGAGGCACAGCGTCAGCCCATACGCGTGGAAGAGCGGGAGGACGGCGTAGATGGTCTCCTGCCCGTCGACCAACCCGGGGACCCAGGCGCGGCCCTGCAGGGCATTGGCCAGGAGGTTGCGGTGGGTGAGGATGGCGCCCTTCGGGATTCCCGTTGTCCCACCGGTGTACTGCAGCAGGGCGATGTCTCCGGCGCCAGGCCTGGGGTGGTCCGGGTCGAGCGGGCTCGCCTGCGCGACAAGGTGGTCCCACTGCGGCACCCCTGCCGCGGGCGCCGTCATGGCCGCTCTGGCAGCGCGGGCCTGGCGGACTGGGAGCCGGAGCATCAGGCGCTTGACGAGCGGGAGGGCCGCGCTGAGGTCCACCGCGATCACCTGCTGCACCGCAGCGTTCGCCGCCACCTGCTGCACCGCCGGAACGGCCTTGTCCCACACGATCGCCACCCGGGCGCCGTGGTCGCCGAGCTGGTGCTGCAGCTCCTGGGGGGTGTAGAGCGGGTTGTGCTCCACGACGATCGCCCCGAGCCTCAGGACGGCGTAGAACGCAACCACGTGCTGCGGGCAGTTCGGCAGGACCAGGGCGACCCGGTCGCCCGCCTCCACGCCCACCCGGCGCAGCGCCTCGGCTGCGCGGTCCACGCGGTCGCCGAGCACCGCATACGAGGTCGTGGCCCCGAAGAAGTCCAGCGCCGGGCGGGGCCCGAACCTCTCGACCGATCCCTCGAGCAGGTCGACCAGCGACTCGTCGGGTACCTCCACCGTCGCCGGGACCCCCGGGGCGTAGCTGCTCAACCACGGCCGGCTCGTTGTCCCCATGGCCCCTCCTGTCGGCGCCTTGCGGCCGCCCCGGTGCGCCTCGCCGGCCGCGCTCTCGACACTAACCTACGGTCGCGTAGGTTAGAACCCGCGCGGCGTGTGATGCTCGTCCACCTCTCGCCTGCGCACGCCACGCCCCTCGACCGCAGGAGAACCCATGAGGAGTCAGCTCGCCGCCACGGTGTTGCGCGCCGCCCGCTGGAACGCGGTGGGCGAGGTGCCCCGCACGGGAGTCCTCGTCGGCGCTCCGCACACGTCCAACTGGGACTTCGTGATGATGCTGCTCCTCATGTGGCGGGGGGACGTCACGCCCCGGGTGCTCGTCAAGAAGGAGCTGTTCCGCGGCCCGCTCGGGTGGCTGCTCCGCCGCCTGGGCGGGATCCCCCTCGACCGCGCCAACCCCAGTGGCGTCGTGCGCGACCTGGTGCGCGAGGCGCGCAGCGGCGAGCCGTTCCTCCTCGTGCTCGCGGCCGAGGGCACCCGCAAGAAGGGGGACTACTGGAAGTCGGGGTTCTGGCGCCTGGCCAGAACGGCCCGCCTGCCCATCGTGCTCGGGTTCATCGACGGACCCACCCGCACCGCGGGCTTCGGGCCCACGATCACCGCCACCAGCGACGTCGTGGCCGACATGGACCGGATTCGGGCCTTCTACGCCGACAAGCGCGGGATCCACCCGCACCTGCGCACCGAACCCCGCCTGCGCGAGGAGTCCCGGCCTGCCCGCGAGCAGAGGCAGGACTAGGCCGACGGGCCGCCGAGCCCACCGCGGCGGCTCAGGGAAGCCTCAGCCCACGTGAGCGCGCGGCAGATCTGACAGCTGGTGGTTGGTCCCCGTCGTGAGGAAGCCCCCGGTGCTGGCCCCGAGGGCGAGCCGGCGTCGCAGCTCGCGCATGAGGTCCTCGTTGTTCACGTCGGCCAGGGCCGGGCAGACCGCCACGGCGTCCAGGACCTTGGGCGCCGGGACAGTCTCAGCCTCACGGGGCGACTGCTCCTCCACCGCCAGCCCGGACGCTTCCGCCGTGCGCAGCACGAGGTCGCGCACCGGCACGCCCAGGGCGCGGGCGAGGGCGGTGATGACCTGCGGCTTGGGCCACTCCGCCAGGGGCGCGCTCCGGAAGGCCGACAGCACGTCGTTCTCCTCCAGACCCGTCTCGGCCAGGAGCTCTCGGAAGTCCCAGTCGCGCCACGCCATCTCCTCACGCAGGTACGCACCGAGACTGTTCATACGACCACTCCATCTCTTCCTGGTCCGCCCCGTCCTCTGGCACCGTGCCCGGCTCCTGGTTTCAGGGGACGGGGACCCGTGCGGGTCAGGCACCTCGCGGAGGACGTGAGCGCCATTCAACGCACTCAAACGCGCGCAAGGAAGAGGTCTTTACGATCTCTTGAACTTGGGTGGCCCACTCGGTGGTCAATCCTCGCCCCTTCGGTGGATGCCCCGCCCCTGCGGAGCGGGTACCGGACAGCGGTCGCCCATACGGCAGGATGCGGGCATGAAGATGCCGCTGAACCCCGCTCACGCGCTCAGGTATGCCGCCCTGGCCCGCCTCCTCGTCCGGCACGGGCGCTCGGACGTCGTGTCGGGTGTTGGCTTCGACGAGTTCCTCGTCGAGGACGAGCGCCCCGAGGGCAGCCAGGGCCCCGCCGAGGAGCTGGCCGCCGACCTCGAGCAGATGGGGCCGACCTACGTCAAGCTCGGCCAGCTGCTGTCGACCCGCGTGGACCTCCTCCCCCCGGCCTACACCGAAGCCCTCACGCGCCTGCAGGACGAGGTCGACCCGTTCCCCTATGACGAGGTCAAGGCGATCGTCGAGGAGGAGCTCGGGGTCTCCATCAGCAATGCCTTCACCTCCTTCGACGAGAAGCCGCTGGCTGCGGCTTCGCTCGGCCAGGTGCACCGGGCCACGCTGCGCAGCGGGCGCGAGGTCGTCGTCAAGGTCCAGCGCCCCGGCATCCGCGAGACCGTCCGTGACGACATGGAGGCGCTGGCGCAGCTCGCCGACTTCGCCGACCGACACACCGACGTGGGCCGCCGCTACGGCTTCGGCCAGCTCCTCAGCCAGTTCCGCCGGTCGCTGGCCGGCGAGCTCGACTACCAGCGGGAGGCTGCCAACCTCATCCGCATGCGCCAGCTCACCGCCGACCACCCCCACCTGCTGGTCCCGGAGCCGGTATCCGACTACACCAGCAGCCGGGTGCTCACCATGGACTTCGTCCCCGGCCGCAAGGTCACCGACGTGGGGCCGCTGGGCCTGCTCGACGTCGATGGGGAGCCGCTCGTGCGCGACCTCTTCAGCGCGTACCTGCACATGATCCTGGTCGACGGGTTCCTCCACGCCGACCCGCATCCCGGGAACGTCCTGCTCACCCCCGACGGGCGCCTGGCCCTGATCGACCTCGGGATGGTGGCCACGGTCCCGCCGCGGGTTCAGGACAGCATCGTCAAGCTGCTCCTGGCCATCAGCGACGCCGACGGCGAGGAGGTGGCCACGGTGCTCGCCGCGATGGGGTCGCCACTCGAGGGCTACGACGGCGGCCGCTTCCGCGAGGACGTCTCCGCGCTCGTCACCCGGGCCGTCTCCCTGGGCGGGAACGTCCAGGCCGGCGCCGTCCTGGTCGAGCTGAGCCGCCTCTCGGGCGTGCACGGGCTGCGCCCGCCTGCCGAGATGGCCATGGTGGGCAAGGCCCTGCTCAACCTCGACCAGGTGACGACCCACCTCGACCCCGGCTTCGCCCCCGCAGAGGCCATTCGCGAGAGCGTCGCCGACATCATGGGCAGCGGCATGCGGCTGTCGGCCAGCGGCCTCATGGCCGCCGCGATCGACGCGAAGGAGCTCACCGCCAACTTCCCGAGGCGGGCCAACAAGGTCATGCAGAACCTCGCCGAGGGCACCTTCTCGGTGAAGGTCGACGCCGTCGACGAGGCCCGCCTGCTCCACGTGATGCAGCGCCTCGCCAACCGGCTCACCACCGGCATCGTGATCGCGGCGCTCGTCGTCGGCGCCGCCCTGATGATGCAGGTCCCGACCGACTCCCGGATCCTGGGCTACCCCTCGATCGCGATGGTCTTCTTCCTGCTTGCGGCCATCGGCGGTGCCGCGCTCGTCGCCTCCATCGTCGTCACCGACCGCAAGATCGCCCGTCAGGAGCGAGAGGCGCACGACCCGCGCACCTAGGCCGGGCCGACAGGCTGTCGCCCCACTCAGATCGCGTTGAGGAAGCCGATCACCGTGGCACCCCACCACGCGACCTGCGAGATGGCGGCGGACGCCGCCGACCAGACCAACAGCGGGCGGGTGGGCGGACTGCCTCCCGCTGCCGCCAGCCGGGTGTGCAGGACCATCGCCGCCACGCCGTTCCAGCCCACAGCCAGGACGAGCAGCATCTTGGCCCACGTCAGCTCGCTCGTGAGGTCGGGGCGGAGCAGCGCACCCGTCACCAGCAGTCCCGCGTAGCCGAACCAGACCGGGATGTGGACGTTGTCCGCCGCCCGCAGCACATCCCCCAAACGCCGCCGGCCCGCCACCCAGAGCAGGGCCACCCAGTCGACCGCGAGCACCGCACCGAACCCGAAGACGAGACTGGCGAGGTGGAGGAAGAGCGCAAGGTCGGTCGCCACGGCGCCCGGGTGCAGCGAGCGCGAGAGCCACAGGACCCCGGCCACGGCGGCGGTGACGAACAGCAGACCGACAGGGGCCCAGCGGCGGGCGGTGCTGGGGCGCCCTCGTGGGCGTCCCGCGGCAGGAGGCGGGGTCTGCACGGGATCTCCTGGCAGGGGACGGTGGAGGCAGCGGGCCTCATGGTCCCACCAGCACGGGACTCGGAGAAGATGCAGAAGAGTGAGGCACCCCGGGAGCCGCGCAGCGCGGGGGCGGTGTCCTGACAGGCCGGTGCCCGGCCCCGCGACTAGGGTCACGTCCGTGACGCTGCCCAGACCCCCCAGACCGGTCCGACTGCTGTATGCCGTCGGGCTCGCGGCGCTGCTGCCCGTCGCCGGGTGCACAGGCCAGGGCTCCGCTGACGACGGCAGCGCCGCCGCCACGGCACTGCGCTTCACGCGCGATCTCGCGGCCAGCCCCTCAGAGGCCTGCGGGCTCCTCGCGCCGCAGACCCTCAAGGAGCTCGAGGACTCCCAGGGCGCGTGCGCATCGTCGCTGCCGGGGCTTGACCTGCCGCGAGCGACCGCCGTGCGCAGCACTGAGGTCTACGCCAAGGACGCGATCGTGCGGCTCGACAAGGACACCGTCTTCCTCGCCAGGTTCGACCAGGGCTGGCGCGTCACCGCGGCCGGATGCACCCCCCACGGTGACCTGCCCTACGACTGCACCGTCAAAGGAGGCTGACATGCGGGTCCTGTTCGCGACCTACCTGACCTTCATCCTCACCGGGCTCGCCTACTGCATCGCGATCGGCCTGGTGCACCGATGAGGGAGAGCACGCGCCACCCGGTGAGGCAGGCCCTGCGCAACCACGGCCTGACCCTGGCGTTCTCGGCCATGCTGCTCGTGGCCCTGGTCACCCAGGCCCTGACCGGCCAGGCGCTCTACAACCAGGAGGCGGCCCAGTCCGGACTCCCCGGTATGGCGCTGGGCCAGTACGTGACGTCCTCGCACTTCACGGTCGATGTCGCCGAGAACTGGCAGTCCGAGTACCTCCAGTTCCTGCTCTACATCCTGCTGACCGTCTGGCTGCTGCAGAAGGGATCCCCGGAGTCCAAGCCGCTGGACAAGGCGGGCCGTGAGTCGGACGAGGAGCAGAAGGTCGCGCAGTTCTCCCAGCCGGACTCGCCGGCCTGGGCCCGGGTCCGGGGCTGGCGGTTGACGCTGTACTCGCGGTCCCTGGGGCTGACCATGGGCGCGATCTTCGCCCTGTCCTGGACGGCGCAGCTCGTGGCAGGGCGAAGCGCCTACAACTCCGAGCAGCTCCAGGCCCTCGAGGACCCCGTGGGATGGGGGCAGTACGCACTCTCCCCGGACTTCTGGAACAGGACCGTCCAGAACTGGCAGTCCGAGTTCCTCGCCGTGGGCAGCATGGTGGTGCTCAGCATCTACCTGCGCGAGCGCGGGTCACCGGAGTCCAAACCGGTGGGCGAGCCGCACTCCTCGACGGGCGTCGAGGGCTGAAGCCCGCGCCAGGATGGGCCGGTGGGCAGGCAACCCTCAGGTCACGTCGACCCGGTGTGGGCGGTGGGTGGAGGCCAGGTGCGGCTTCGCCGAGACCTCAGAGGACGTCCGACAGCAGCGCGCGGACCTCGGCCTCGCGGTAGCGTCGGTGACCCCCAAGGGTGCGGATCGAGTTGAGCTTGCCAGCCTTGGCCCAGCGGGTCACCGTCTTCGGGTCGACGCGGAAAAGCGATGCCACCTCAGCAGGGGTGAGCAGCTTCTCGGCCTCGGTAGGGCGAGCGACCATGACTTCTCCTCAGAACGATGTGCAGGCCTTAATAATCGGACAACCACCCCACATTGGGAACAATCCATACGGGTGGTCCGGAATAGCCCAAAGTGACTAGTTCGATCACGGCCTCCACGACGGGAATACGCTGGTGCCCGGCGCGTGATCCGCGCCACGTCCAGCTGCTTTCCACCGAGCTCTAGGAGTCACCACCGTGACCGCGTCCTCGTCGTCGACCAGCCCGATGTCCCAGCACGAGCAAGTCGTGTTCTGCCACGACAAGACCACCGGCCTGCGCGCCATCATCGGCATCTACAGCACTGCCCTCGGGCCCGCGCTCGGCGGGACGCGGTTCTACCCGTACGCCTCGGAGCAGGCGGCCCTCGACGACGTGCTCCGCCTCTCCAAGGGCATGGCCTACAAGAACGCCGTGGCCGGCCTGGACCTCGGCGGCGGCAAGGCCGTCATCATCGGGGACCCCAACACGGACAAGTCCCCTGAGCTGCTGCGCGCCTACGGCCGCTTCGTCGAGAGCCTCAACGGCCGCTACGTCACGGCGTGCGACGTGGGCACCTACGTCGCCGACATGGACGTCGTCAGCGAGACGACCCGCTGGGCCACCGGTCGGTCGGAGGCCAACGGCGGCGCCGGAGACTCCTCGGTGCTCACCGCCTACGGCGTCTTCCAGGGCCAGCGCGCCTGCGCCCAGCACGTCTGGGGCGAGCCCACCCTCAAGGGGCGCACCGTGGGCATCGCCGGCGTCGGCAAGGTCGGGCGCCTGCTGACCGGCCACCTGCTCGAGGACGGCGCCAGCGTCGTCGTCACCGACGTCAGCGAGAAGGCCCTGGCCGACATCCAGGCGCAGTACCCGCAGGTGCAGGTCGTCCCCGACGCCGAGACGCTCGTGCGCTCGGACATCGACGTCTACGCGCCCTGCGCCCTCGGCGGGGCGCTCGATGACGCCACCGTGGAGGCCCTGACCGCGAAGGTGGTCTGTGGCGGAGCCAACAACCAGCTCGTCGTCGAGGGCGCGGGCGGCACCGCCGACCGCCTCATGGCGCGCGGCATCACCTACGCCCCGGACTTCCTCGTCAACGCCGGAGGGGTCATCCAGGTCAGCGACGAGCTGCACGGATTCGACTTCGAGCGCGCCCGCAAGGGCGCGAGCGCCATCTTCGAGCACACCCTCACCGTGCTGCGCACCGCCGACGAGAAGGGCATCTCGGCGGCTGCCGCCGCTGGCCACGTGGCCGAGGAGCGCATGGCCGCGGCCCAGCCCGGCGGGATCTGGCTTCCCGCGCGCTGACCGTCGAGCGTCACCGCCCTGCCGCGGGGGCCCGGTGGCCCAGCGGCCCGGCATAACCCGGAGGGGGCTCCTGAGCCGCCCGCGGGCAGCTGCGGAGCGCAAACCACGCCACGACGGCGGATCGAGCGCACCAAACTTGCATCGCTCCTGTAGCGTTATACCCACGACAAACACGATTCCCGGGACCGCTCCGTGGAGTCGGGAAGCCTGAGGGCTTCCCGACGTAAGCGATGCCGTCCCGGCAGACGCATGAGGGGGTCACGCCATGGGGCGCGGCCGGGCCAAAGCCCCGCCGACCCCGGGCGCTCGGGAGCTGAAGTATTACAGCCCGAACACCGACCTGAGCGCGCTTGAGCGAGAACTACACGGCACTTCGTACGACCCGCCGGAGCGAGCCTCCGACGACGCCGACGAGGGTGACGAATACGACGAATACGGGAAGTGGGCTTCGGGTCAGGTCTGACCCGCAGCGCTGACCGAGCAGGTTGCCTCATGCGCAGGCCGCAGGGCCTGTGTGTTTACCCGCCACACCCGGTGATGTTGTGGTGCCCATGGCTCCTGACCAGATGGTCAGGAGCCATGGGCGCCGACACGCACCGCCAGGGCGAGCACGACCGCGCCCATGGCCCAGCCGAAGAGCCCGCACAGCGAGCCGAGCAGCCAGGGCTGCGTCCGCGCGCCCGGTGCCCGCGCCAGCACCCAGGCCGAGCCGACCCCCGAGACCAGGCACAGCCCCATCGCGGTCGCGCCGACCGTGACGACCCAGCCGGTGGTGTCCCTCTCGACGGAGTGGGGCATCAGGGCGGCCACGAAGGCGCCCAGGACCAGGGAAGCCATGTGGGCGAGCAGCAGCACCGCGCCGATCGTGACCACCCCCACCCAGGAGACACCGGTTGACCAGAGCAGGGCATGGCGGGCG
>DASULG010000113.1:0-9973 GCA_036278335.1 Pedococcus sp. | reverse complement strand
GTGACAAACGTGATCGGTCCACGGGCATCAGCGCCGGACTGCGCGCCGGAGCCTGAGGATGTGCTACCGCTGCTGCATGCCGCGGTAAGCGAAAGCGCCGCGACTCCCACGAGAGCAGTGAGTGTGCGGCGCTTCGTCTTTCGGTGGGTCATACCCCGCCTCCATTCGCGTCCGGCCGAGGCAGAGTGACCTCGGCGCTGAGGTGAACCGAGCCCATAAAAACGCTTTCATCGCGACTCCGCAACGCGAACGGAGACCCACTTCCATAACGTTTGGATAACTGGCCAAGGGGTTACAACCGGCGCAGGTGCCACTGTCGTGTAGCGACTGCCAATTTTGCGCACGATTCGGGCAGCGTCTCGCCGGTCGCCTCCAGTCCGGCCTCCACGAGCCAGCGTCGGCCGTCGGCATGCGTCACCTCGGCATGCGTCACCTCGGCCTCCGTCACCTCGGGCTGCGTCACCTCGGCATCGGTGCCACGGGCGGGATCGGCCAGCTCGCGGCTGGCCAGCGCGTCCAGTGACGTCTCGCCGATCTCGTGACGCACGAATGACTCTGCCGCCTGGAGCGCTGGTGCCAGGGCGCTTCGGCCCCGGTCGTGCAGGGGGCCGAGGGCGCGCGCGGGGACCTGCCCGGCCAGTGCGGACTCGAGGACCTCCGCACACAGCGCGGCGTCGAGTCGCGCGAGGGTCACGCCGTGGGGGAGCAGCACACCTGTCGGTGCGAAGCGGTGGCCGCCGGTGTGCGAGCTCTCCCAGACGCGCCCCGGCGCCGCCTGCGCGGCCTCCAGCGCAACGGGGCGGCCGCGGATCGCGCAGCAGACGTCGCGGCGGCCGTTCGTGCACACCAGCAGCACCGGGTCGGCGGCACTGGCGCCGGGGAGGCTGGCGGCGGCCGCCTCCCGGTCCCCGGCCGCGACGGCGTCGAAGTCGACCTCCAGCAGCGCCTCCAGGCTGGTGGCCGGGGCCATCAGCAGCCACGGCTGCGGCCCGGAGAAGGCGAGGTATGCCGTGCGTCCGCCCGGGTGGTGCGCGTCCGCGTGCGGACCGGGCTCGCGGAGCAGGGCGAGGCGGCCACCCCGGCTGGCGCAGTCCTCGTCGAGACGCCGACCCACCTCGGTCGGCAGGTGCGACTCGGTCGCGGCGCTGCGCCCCCAGGGCCCGGTCTGCTTCACCGCCAGCCAGAACCCGGCGCGGGCCGCCGTGCCGAAGGCGCTGATGCCCTTCTCGTCGAAGAGGGTGGAGCAGGCGTCAGGGGCGCTCGCGCCGTGGCCGGCGGAGACGTGGCCGGTCGGACCGCTCGTCACCCGCCGGCCGCCACCGGGCCGGCGATCCGGGCGATGGCTGCTGCGGCGGGCGAGCCCGAGCCGTCGCGGCGACCCTCGGCAGCCGGGAGCTCCAGGGCCACGCCGTTGGCCCCTGCAGCGCGGGCCGGTGTGGCCCCGGCCCAGGCAAGGACCAGGATGTCCTCGCCCTTGAGGAAGCGGTGGCAGCGCACCCCGCCGGTGGCGCGGCCCTTGGGCGGGTACTCGGCATACGGGGTCACCTTGAGCGAGCCCGGCTCGGTGCCGGGCAGGGCACCCGAGGAGCCGCTGGAGGTGACCACGACGTTCTCGGCCGTCGGGTCCACGGCGCCGAAGAAGACGGCACGCTGGCCGGGGGCCAGCTTGATTCCGGCGATCCCGCCGCCGCCGCGGCCCTGGGGGCGCACCGTGCTCGCGGGGAACCTCAGCAGCTGGGCGTCGCTGGCGATGAAGACCAGGTCCTCGACGGGGTCTGGGCTGCCGGTGCGCAGCTCGGCGGCACCCACCACCTCGTCGCCGTCCTTGAGCGCGATCACCTCGAAGTCCGACCGGCCCGGGTAGTCGGTCGTGACCCGCTTGACGACCCCGGCCGCGGTGCCGAGGGCCAGGCCGCCGGACTCGCCGTCCAGCGAGGTGATGGTCAGCGGCTCCTCTCCGGCAGGGAGGTCGACGTAGGCCGCCAGGGGCGCGCCGCCGGACAGGCTCGGGGAGCCGTTCGTCGGGGGAAGGGTCGGCAGCTCCAGGGTGGACAGGCGGACCATCCGCCCCCGCGACGTGAGGAGGCCGACCTCGCCCCGTGCGGTGGTGCGCACGGCGCCGACGATGACGTCGTGCTTGCTGCGCCCGCCGTCCGCGACGATGGGGTCCGCTGTGGTCGTGCGGGCCATCAGCCCCGTCGAGGAGAGCAGCACCCAGCACGGGTCGTCGGCCACCTCGAGCGGCGTGGCGGCGCTGACCGGGCTGCCGGCCGACTCCAGGAGGACAGTGCGGCGCGGCGTGCCGTGGGCCTTGGCCACGTCGGCCAGCTCGGTCGAGACCGTCCTCAGGAGCAGCTTCTCGTCGCCGAGGAGCGCCTCGAGCTCCTCGATCTGGCGCTCGAGCTCGGACTTCTCGTTCTCGAGCTCGATCTTCGAGAACTTGGTCAGGCGACGCAGCTGGAGGTCGAGGATGTAGGTCGCCTGCGGGTCGGACAGGTCGAAGACGTCGATCAGGCGGGCCTTGGCCACGCCGGCGTCGTCGGAGGTGCGGATGACCTGGATGACCTCGTCGATGTCGAGGATCGCGATGAGCAGGCCCTCGACGAGGTGCAGCCGGTCCTTGCGCTTCTTCAGCCGGAACTCGCTGCGCCGGCGCACCACGTCGGTGCGGAAGTCGACGTAGACGCGCAGCAGGTCCTTCAGGCCCAGGGTCCGCGGCTGGCCGTCGACGAGCGTGACGTTGTTGATGGAGAAGGAGTCCTCCATCGGCGTCAGCCGGTACAGCTGCTCGAGGACCGCCTCGGGGTTGAAGCCGTTCTTGATCTCGATGACCAGTCGCAGGCCGTGCTTGCGGTCAGTGAGGTCCTTGACGTCCGAGATGCCCTGGAGCTTCTTGTTCTGGACGTTGTCCTTGATCTTCTCGATGACCTTCTCGGGGCCCACGAGGTAGGGCAGCTCGGTGACGACGATGCCCATCCGGCGCGGAGTGATCTTCTCGATCCGCGTGGTGGCCCGGGTCCGGAAGGAGCCGCGGCCGGTGAGGTAGGCGTCGCGGATGCCGTCGAGCCCGACGATCTTTCCGCCGAGCGGCAGGTCGGGGCCGGGCACGAACTTCATGAGGTCGTCGAGGGAGCAGCTGGGGTGGGCGATGAGGTGCCGGGCAGCGCCGATGACCTCGACGAGGTTGTGCGGCGCCATGTTGGTGGCCATGCCGACCGCGATGCCGCTCGCCCCGTTGACGAGCAGGTTGGGGAACGCGGCGGGCAGCACCTCGGGTTGGAGGAGCTGGTCGTCGTAGTTGGGGATGAAGTCGACCGTGTCCTCGTCGAGGCTCGCGGTCATGAGCAGGGCTGCGGGCGCCAGTCGCGCCTCGGTGTACCGGGACGCGGCCGGGCCGTCGTCGAGCGAGCCGAAGTTGCCGTGGCCGTCGACGAGCGGCAGCCGCATGGTGAACGGCTGGGCCATGCGCACGAGGGCGTCGTAGATCGCCGAGTCGCCGTGCGGGTGGTACTTGCCCATCACGTCGCCGACGACGCGGGAGGACTTCACATGCCCACGGTCTGGCCGCAGACCCATCTCGGCCATCGAGTAGAGGATCCGGCGCTGCACCGGCTTGAGGCCGTCGCGCGCGTCGGGCAGAGCCCGGGAGTAGATGACCGAGTAGGCGTACTCGAGGAACGCCCCCTGCATCTCCTCCTCGACGTCGATGTCGACGATCTTCTCGGAGAAGTCCGCCGGGTCCTCAGCTGTGGGTGTGGCGGTTCTGCGGCGGGCCATGCGCGAGGGTTCTCCTGGGACAGGGTGCAAGTCGAACACCCCATCTTCACCTACGCGCTCTGGCCGTCCGGACTCGACTCGCCGAATGTGCCCCAGTGCACGACATCCTCCAACGGCCGGCGGCCGCGGCGCAGGCTGGGACTCTGGACCCTCTCGGCCTCGTGGCCGAGGGCCACGACCCCGACCAGCACCCGCGAGGCCGGTATGCCGAGGGCGCGCCTGACCGCGTCGTGGGACCTGGGGGGAACACCGAAGAAGAGGGCTCCGAGCCCCTGGTCGACCGCGGAGAGCAGGGCCAGCAGCGCCGCCATCCCCGTGTCGACCTCCCAGTACGGGACCGGCCAGCGCGCGGGGTCGCGGTCGGTCCAGCCCTTGTCCGGCTCGGCATAGCGGTCGAGGTAGGCCTGCGGGTTGGCGCAGCACACGATCAGAACCGGTGCGGCGCTGACGCCGCGCATCCAGTCGTCCTGCTCCCGGTCCGCGGTGGCCGCCCAGAACCGGTGCCGGTCCTCGGGGGTGTCGAGCACGACGAAGTCCCAGCCCTGGGAGAACCCGGCACTCGGGGCCCGCACCGCGGTGCGCAGGGCCCGGAGCACCGCCTTCCGCTCGACCGGACGGTCGGGGTCGAAGCGGCGGACCATGCGGCGGCGGCGGACGACCTCACTGAACTCCACGACTGCCATTCTCCTCTCGGGGCGCGATCGTGCTCAGCGGAGCACGTCGAGGGTCACGAAGGCGTAGCCGTTGGCCCGGTAGCCGTCGATGATCCGGGGCAGGGCCGCGGCGTCGAGGGTGGTGCCGTCATCCGGGTTCGCCCCCACGTGCATCAGCACGATCTGCCCCGGTGTCCGGCCGGCCAGCACCCTCGAGACCACGGCGTCGGTGCTCATCCCGCCCGAGGTGCCCTTCCAGCCCAGGGAGTCGGTCGTCCAGCCGATGGCGCCGTAGCCCCGTGCGTTCACGAGACCGAGCGCACGGGTGTCGTAGGCGCCGAACGGGAACCGGAAGTAGGGGCGGGGGTCCTTGCCCGTTGCGGCCATGATCGCCGCCCGGGCGGTCGAGAGCTCGCTGGTCAGGGCGGTCTCGCTCAGGGTCGTGAAGTCCGGGTGGCTCACGCTGTGGTTGCCGACCGGCCCGAGCGCGGCCATCTGGCGGGTGGTGCCAGGGTTGGTCTGGGCGAACCTGCCGGTCACGAAGAACGAGGCAGGCACACCCTGGGCTCGCAGCGTGCCGAGGATCGAGGGGGCGCCCTGGCTGCCGGCGCCGCCGTCGAAGGTGAGCGCGACGACCCGGCGCGACGTCGGGAGGACAGTCAGGACGCGGCCGCGCAGCGCAGCCGGCAGCGCCGTGGTCGGCGACGTGGGGGAGGCGGTGGTCTTCCCGGGCTGTGGTCGTGTGGTGCGCGGCGCCGTGGTCGGGGGCCTGGCCGGGGTGCCCGTGGTCGAGCGAGCGGTGGACGGGGAGGGGGTAGTCGGTGCAGCCGGTGCAGCCGGTGTGGCCGTTCCGGAGGGGGAGGAGGTAGGCGGCGCGGTGGTCGCGGCGCCCGGCGGGTTCTGCCCGCCACAGGCCGCCAGGACCAGCAGCGCCACCGCCGCCGGCGCCGACCACCACGTCCTCACAGCCCCATGCTCGGCGCGGGCGCGCCGGGAGGGCAGAGGCCAAGGTCCCACCGCGGCATACGGTGTCGACGCCGGACAGGCGCGCCAGTGCGGACAGGACCAGGCAGGGGCAAGGCGCCGCCGGCCGCGTGGTCCCTCATGACATCCTTGGCGCATGACGGACGTCGCCACGCTGCCTCCCGGCTACCCGGTGCAGTGGGAGGCCGACGTGGTGCTCCGGGATGGGTCGGTGGCGCATGTCCGGCCCATCACCCCGGCGGACGCGGACCGGATCCGGCGCTTCCACGCGCGGCAGTCCGACGAGTCCATCTACATGCGCTTCTTCGCGCCGCTGCGCCAGCTCAGCGACCGCGACGTCACCCGGTTCACCAACGTCGACTACGTCGACCGCGTGGCCCTCGTCGCCACGGTGCGCGACGAGATCGTCGGCATCGGCCGCTACGACCGGCTCAACAAGCACAGCGCCGAGGTGGCCTTCAACATCTCCGACCAGTTCCAGGGCCGGGGCGTCGGCTCGGTCATGCTCGAGCACCTCGCCGTGATCGCCCAGGAGATGGGCATCACCGAGTTCGTCGCCGAGGTGCTGCCGCAGAACCGCAAGATGCTCTCGGTCTTCGGCGACGCGGGCTACGAGGTCACCCGGCACATCGAGGACGGCATTGTCTCGGTGCGCTTCGAGATCAGGCCGACCGAGCGCTCGGAGGCCGTGCGCCTCTCCCGGGAGCACCGTGCCGAGGCCGTCAGCATGCACGCGGTCCTGTTCCCGGACAGCATCGCCGTCATCGGGGCCAGCCGCCGGAGCGACTCCATCGGCCACCAGATCCTCGCCAACATCCAGGCCGCCGGCTTCAACGGAGCCGTGTACGCCGTCAACAACGAGGCCATGGAGGTCCTCGGCCTCCAGGCCCACGCGAGGGTCACCGACATCCCCGGCCAGGTCGACCTGGCCGTCGTCGCCGTGCCCGCAGCCCAGGTGCTCGACATCGTCCAGGACTGCGCGGAGGCGGGGGTCAAGACCCTCCTGGTGGTCTCGGCGGGATTCGCCGAGGCCGGCCCGGACGGCGCGGAGCTGCAGGACCAGCTGCTGCACGCGGCCCGCGGCGCCGGGATGCGCGTGATCGGGCCCAACTCCTTCGGCGTGATCAACAGCCACGAGCAGGTCCGCCTCAACGCCTCGTTGGCGCGCGAGCTGCCGCCCCCTGGCCACCTCGGCCTCTTCTCTCAGAGCGGCGCCCTCGGCATCGCGGTCCTCGCGTCGGCAGCCCGGCGCAACCTCGGCATCTCGGTGTTCGCCTCCGCCGGCAACCGCGTCGACGTCTCGGGCAACGACCTGATGCAGTACTGGATCGACGACCCCGAGACCCACGCCGTGGGCCTGTACCTCGAGTCGATGGGCAACCCCCGCAAGTTCTCGCGGATCGCCCGGCGGCTCGCGGCCACCAAGCCGGTCATCGTGGTCAAGTCCGGCGTCTCGACCTACGGCGTTCCGCCGGGGCACCGGGCCAGGCAGACGCGGGTGCGGCCCGAGGCGTTCGACGCGATGCTGCGGCAGGCCGGTGTCATCCGGGTCGAGAACGTCCACCAGATGTTCGACGTCGCCCAGCTCGTCGTCCACCAGCCGCTGCCCAAGGGCAACCGGGTGGCCGTGGTCGGCAACTCTGACGCGCTCGGGGCGCTGACCGCCGAGGCCTGTGTCAGCTGGGGCCTCGAGGTCACGCACGGACCGGTCTCGCTCCCGTCCGAGGCCCGCGGCGAGCACTTCTCGGAGGCGCTCGCCAAGGCCTTTGCCGACTCCGAGGTCGACTCCGTCCTGACCTGCTTCATCCCGCCGCTGGTCACCCCGGACGAGGACGTCGCGACTGCGGTGCGCGAGGCAGCCCTGACCTCCGAGAAGCCCTGTCTGGCAACGTTCCTGGGCATGCGCGGCGTGACGGCGCGGCTCTCCGGCGCCGCCGACGACCCCGAGGGGCGCCGTGAGGTCGTGCCGGCCTACGCCATGCCTGAGGACGCCGTGCGCGCCCTCGCTGCAGCGACCCGGTATGCCGAGTGGCTGGGCCGCGACCGCGGCATCCCCGTCATCCCCACCGGCATTGACCGCATGGCCGCCGAGCGGATCGTCACGGCCGCCCTCGAGACCCATCCCGAGGGCCGCAAGCTCACGCTGGACGAGGTCACCGCGCTCCTTGCCGCCTACGGCATCCCGGTGTGGGGGAGTGTGCCGGTGCGCACCGTCGAGGAGGCGGTGGCGGCAGCCGAAACCATCGGGTACCCCGTGGTCATCAAGTCGGTGGCGCCGCTGCTGCGCCACCAGTCCGGGCTCGGCGGCATCCGCGTGGACCTGGGCAGCGAGGCGGAGGTGCGCGCCGCCTTCGCCAGCCTCAACGACCGCCTCGCCCCTCTGGCCGCCAACGCCTTCGTCGTGCAGAAGATGGCCACCCCCGGCGTCTCGTGCGTGGTCCGCAGCGACGAGGACCCGCTGTTCGGGCCCGTCGTCAGCTTCAGCGTCGCCGGTGCGCCGACCGAGCTGCTGGGCGACATCGGGCACCGCATCCCGCCGCTGACCGATGTCGATGTCTCGGACCTGATCTCCTCGGTCAAGGCCGCGCCCATGCTGCACGGCCACCGCGGCGCCGCCCCGGTGCACCGGGCGGCCCTCGCGGACCTGATCGCGCGGATCTCGGTGCTGGCCGACAACCTGCCCGAGGTGGCCTCGCTGGTGCTCAACCCGGTGAACGCCCACCCCGGCGGGGTGGACGTGCTGGGGGCCGAGGTGACGGTCGCCGCGCCGCCCCGGCGCAAGGACCCGGGGCGCCGCTCGCTCACCTAGGGCAAGATGGCTCATATGGGTCCCACCTCAGCTGACCGCGCCATCGCGCCTCCGGCACCACTGCCCCCCGACCTGACGCGAGCCATCCAGCGGGCCGGCTACTACCCGGCCCTGGTCGCCGACGTCGTGCAGGCGGCGCTCGCCGGCGACGAGGTCGTCTCTCACCTGGTCCACCAGGAGACGACGTTCGACCACGACGTCGTGCGCCGGCACATCACGGTCCTGGCCCTGACGAGCAGCCGCCTGGTCATCGCCCACGCCGACGACCACGCCGACGAGGGCACCGGCAACGAGGAGGTCGCCACCGCGACGACCGAGAGCGTGCCGCTCAGCGCGGTCCGCGGCGTCATGCTCACCCACGTGGTCCCCAAGCCCCAGGACTACAACCCCGGCTCGCTCGGCCGCGAGATCACCCTCACCCTGGGCTGGGGGGCCGTCAGCCGCATCGACCTCCTCCCGGCCACCTGCGCGGACCCGAGCTGCGATGCCGAGCACGGCTTCGAGGGAACGGTGTCCTCCGACGACATCTCGCTGCGCGTCAGTGCGGACGCCGAGGGGGAGGCCGCCCTGCGGCAGGCCCTGAGCTTCGCGCAGGAGCTGTCCGCGAGCATCGGCCGCTAGAGCCTCCATGCCGCACTCGGGACTGCTGGAGCCCCGGTACGACGCAGCCGGCCTCGCCGGCGTGCTGCCCGGGGTCGCGGCCAGCCTCGGAGTGGCGGCCTTCGCCGAGGCCGACGCCGTCCCCATGCGGCCGGCACGGCGCGCCGTGGTCGTCCTCGTCGACGGCCTCGGCTACGAGCTCGTCCGGCGGCGCGGTGGTCACGCGCCGTTCCTGCGCTCACTGCTCCCCGCGGCATACCGGATCTCGGCAGGCTTCCCTTCCACCACGGCCACCTCGATGGGCACCTTCGGTACGGGGCTTCCCCCAGGCAGCCACGGGCTCCTGGGCTATGAGGTGCTGGTCCCCGGCGAGGACCGGCTCCTCAACGAGCTGTCGTGGGAGCACGGCCCGGACCCGCTGGCCTGGCAGTCCCAGAGCACGGTGTTCGAGCTCGCCGTGGCCGACGGCGTGGCCGTCACCAGCATCGGCCCCGGCTTCTTCGACGGTTCGGGGCTCACCCGTGCGGCCCTGCGCGGTGGGCGCTTCCGGGCCGCCGCCGCCCTGCCCGCCCGGGTCGACGCCGCCCTGCTGGCGCTGCGGGCCGACCGCCGCTCGCTCGTCTACCTCTACTGGGGAGACCTCGACAAGGTCGGCCACGTGCACGGCTGCCAGTCGTGGGAGTGGGGCGATGAGCTCGAGGGTATCGACGCCGAGCTTGCGCGGCTGGTGCGCTCGGTGCCATCGGACACGGCGGTGTACATCACGGCGGACCACGGCATGGTCGACGCGCCCCACGCCCTGCGGATCGACCTGGCCTACGACGGCGAGCTGAGCGCAGGGGTGCGCCACGTGGGCGGGGAGCCGCGCTCCCTGCAGCTCTACTGCGAGCACGGTGCGGTCGACGACGTCCTCGAGACCTGGCGGGAGCGGGTCGGCGAGCGGGCCTGGATCCGCACGCGGGACGAGGCCGTGAAGGAGGGCTGGTTCGGGCCGGTCAGCGAGGACAACCTGCCGCGCGTCGGGGACATGGTCGTGGCGATGCGCGACAACTTCGCCATCGTCGACTCACGCCGGGCCCGCCCGCAACTGCTGGCGCTGCTCGGTCTGCACGGCTCGCTGACCCCCGACGAGGCGGCCGTGCCCCTCTTC
>DASULG010000112.1:0-8739 GCA_036278335.1 Pedococcus sp. | reverse complement strand
GGCGAGCACCTGTCGCCCGAGGGCCACCCCACGGATCGCCACGAAGACACCGATGGCCAGCGCGACAACGGTGTCCCAGAGGGGCTCGCCTGTGCGGCTGACCAGGAGACCGGCCACGATGACGCCCACCGACCCCGCAGCGTCCGCCACCACCTCGAGGTAAGCGCCCTTGACGTTGAGGCTCTCCTCCGCACCCCCGCGCAGCAGCAGGAGTGCGATGACGTTGACAGCCAGCCCGACGGCACCGACGACGAGCATGGCCGTTGCCTGCACCTCCACCGGTTCGCCAATGCGGCGGACCGCCTCCACCACGACGTAGACCGAGACGGCGAGCATCAGGAGCGCGGCCAGCCCGGAGGCAAACACCTCCGCCCGGTAGGAGCCGTAGGTGCGCCGCCCCGTCCTGTCCGGGCGGGCGGCGATGCGCGTCGCGATGAGGGCTGCGCCGAGGGCGACGACATCAGCTGCCATGTGCCCGGCGTCCGAGAGCAGGGCCAGCGACCCCGAGAGCAGGGCGTAGAGCAGCTCGACGCCGAAGAAGGCCGCCACCAGCGCGAAGGAGACCGCCAGTCGCCAGCGGTGGCGCGCGCCTGCGTGGTGCTCGTGGCCAGCGCCCATCGCTGCTCCTCCTTGCTTCCGCCAGGACGATCCTAGGAGGTTCCCCCACCGCCACCGGCCACCGTCCACCGGCCAGCGGCCACGCCATGGCAGCCAGCGACACGCTCGGGCAGCCGTCTGAAATGCTGGGGCATGGCCGCTCGAACGACCAGATCCCTGCCCTCCTGGACAACCCTGGCCCCCGGCGTGGCCATCCTCGCCCTGGTGCTGGCGTGGGGACGCGACCTGGGAGCCCTGCCCGTGGTCCTGGTCGCGGCCGTTCTCGGGGCTGCGGTGCTGGCGGCGGTCCACCACGCCGAGGTCGTGGCCCACCGCGTCGGCGAGCCCTTCGGGTCCCTGGTGCTGGCCGTCGCCGTCACGGTCATCGAGGTCGCCCTGATCGTCACGCTGATGGTCTCCGGCGGCAAGGACACGGCCTCACTCGCCCGCGACACCGTCTTCGCGGCCGTGATGATCACCGCGAACGGCATCGTGGGCCTCAGCCTCTTCGTCGGGGCGGTGCGCTACCGGCTCATCTCCTTCAACGCGGAGGGCACCGGCGCCGCCCTCGCCACGGTGACGACACTGGCCGTGTTGACCATGGTCGTGCCGACCTTCACCACGAGTGCGGCCGGCCCGGAGTTCTCCACCGGACAGCTCGCCTTCGCGGCGGTCGCCTCGCTGGCGCTCTACGCCATGTTCGTCTCCATGCAGACCCGCCGGCACCGCGACTTCTTCCTCCCCGTGACCAGCGACGGCGACCTGCTGGAGGACGAGCATGCCCAGCCGCCGACCAACCGCGAGACGCGCGACAGCCTCCTGCTCCTGCTGCTGTCGCTGGTCGCCGTGGTCGGCCTGGCCAAGGTCGAGTCGCCGGCCATCGAGTCGGCCGTGGCCGCAGCGGGCTTCCCCCAGTCCTTCGTCGGCGTCGTCATCGCCCTGCTCGTCCTGCTGCCCGAGACCCTCGCCGCGGTCCGCGCCGCCCAGCGCAACCGGATCCAGATCAGCCTCAACCTGGCTCTCGGGTCGGCCATGGCCAGCATCGGCCTGACCATCCCGGCGATCGCCCTGGCCTCGATCTGGCTTCCCGGCCCGCTCCTGCTCGGCCTGGGAGCCACCCAGATGGTGCTGCTCGCCCTGACCGTCGTGGTCAGCGTCCTCACGGTGGTGCCGGGCCGGGCCACCAGGCTGCAGGGCGGTGTGCACCTCGTGCTGCTGGCCGCCTTCATCTTCCTCGCGGTCAACCCCTGAGGTCAGGTGCCCGCGGCAGCCAGCCGCGCGGCATACCCCTCGCCGTTCCGCCGGGCCCGCGCCCGGTTCCCGCCCGGTTCAAGCCCGGCTCATACTGCGGAGGACTGGCCGGCCGCCTCGTACTGGCCGTCGACCGCTGCAGCGGTGATGAGCTGCCCCATCACCTCGACCGTGTGCGCCCCGGTGAGCGCGACCTGCCGGTTGGCGACGAAGCAGGGGACGCTGATGATGCCCAGCTCGGCAGCAGCCCTCTCGTCGTCCAGCACCTGCTGGGCATAGTCCTTGCTGGCGAGCACAGCGGCCGTGCGTCGCCCATCGAGCCCGGCCTCCCCGCCGATCCGCTGGAGGGTCTCGATGTCGTCGAGGGCCCTCCCCTCAGCGAAGTGAGCGCTGAAGAAGCGCTCGAGGACGGCGGCCTGCAGCGCGTGGCCGCCCTGGGCGAGGCCAAGAGCCACGAGACGGTGGGCGTCGAAGGTATTCGCCTCGAGCTGGGTGTCGATGTCCATGTCGATCCCGTCCGGACGGCCCACGAGGGCGGCGCGCTCGGCGATCTCGCGGGCCTCGGCGAGGCCTGTCCCGTGGCGGGCGGCGAGCTGCTCGACCACCCGTCGCCCCCCGAGCGGTTTCTTGGGGTCGAGCTCGAAGGCCCGGTAGGTGACCGTGACCTCGGCGGGGTGGGCGCTCTCGGCGATGGCCCGTTCAAGACGCCGCTTTCCGATGTAGCACCAGGGGCAGACGATGTCGACCCAGACCTCGATTTCGATCGCGCTCATGTCCTCCATAGTCACACGGACTGGCTGCGATGGCCCGGGGCGGAAGGCCCCCGCGGACGACAACGGCCCCTGCCCGCAGTGCGGTCAGGGGCCGTCGGACGTATGCCGCGGGGTGGGCCCTCAGGGGCGCCCGTAGGTGGCGGCGGAGGTCCAGATGTCGCGCAGGGCGACGGCCTCGCCGGAGTGGGGGGAGTCCCACATCTTCCCGTTGCCCGCGTAGATGCCCACGTGGTAGGCCGGCGCGCCGATGAACACGAGGTCGCCGGGCTGGGGGCTCGAGACCGGGGTGGCGGACTGGCGCTGCTCCTCAGCAGTGCGCGGCAGGGTGATCCCGACCTGACGGAAGACGTACTGGGTGTAGCCCGAGCAGTCGAAGCCGGTCGACGGGCTGGTGCCGCCGTACAGGTACATGATGCCTGCGTACTGGGCGGCGATGCCCAGGATGCCGCCGGTGGCGGGCTTGGTCGAGGTCAGCGGGGCCCGCGCGACGGAGCGGCTGGCTGCCTGCTCGGTGCGCACGGGGGCCGCCACGGGGGCGGGCGCAGGAGCGAGGACCGGTTTGGGCTTCGGCTTCGGCTTGGGCTTCGCGGTCGCGCTGAAGCCGATGACGCCGAACGCAGTCTGCGTGGGGGCGGCGGCTACAGGCGCCTGCACCGCTGCGGGCACGGAGGCCGCGGTGGTGGTGCCGGTCGAGGGCTTCTCGGCGGCGGAGGCGGCCTGGGCGGGGATCACGAAGGCTGCGACGAGACCGCCGGAGGCGGCGAGGACGGCCGAGGTCTTGACCGCTGGCTGGGCGGACTGCGCCACGATGCCGGTCAGCTCGGTGAGGGGATTGTAACGACCTGGCGCGCGGTGACGGCCAGCAGCGTTTTCTGCCACGGTGATGAACCTCCAACGCCTACGAGGTCAGCTGTCGGGTTCGGGTGGAGGTTGGATCACCCGGCCCTCACGTCTGCAGCCCGCACAAATGCTGTGGGTGCTCGCGTGGGGGCTTCACCCCAAGGGGCGTCCGAAGACGCCCCACAAGTGGGTCCCCCGCTCCTGCCAGCGGTGTGTGTGTAAAGGACTGTCGGCGGTGACAGGACTAGGCGGTCCGCTCCGAGCCAACCTCTCCAGAGGAGGGGAGGTCGCCGGTTACCGTACACAGGCCGTGCACCAAAAGTCACGTTCGGGTCACGGCGAGTCCACGCAAGGCCCAGAAAATGGTCACAACCGGCTCAAAACCGCCCATGAGGGTCGTCCCAGGGCGCGGTTGGTGCCCCGGGTGCGGTTGGTGCCCCGGGCGCGGTTGGTGCCCCGGGCCCGGCGTCAGACCACGGCTGCGAAGACGTGCTGGGCGACGTCGTCCGGCAGGGAGACCCCGGCCGCCTCCTCACCGCCCTCGCGGACGGCGATGACGCGGCCGTCCTGGCGGCGCACCTCGACGCGCTGGCCGGGCAGCAGCCCCGCGGCGGTGAGCAGGGTAAGTGCCTCGTGGTCGACCTGCACCGGCTCACCGATGCGGCGGACCACGACGGTGGCCCGCTCGGGCAGCGCGATCTCGGCCAGGCTCTGGACGCCAACCCGGAACTCCTCGTTCGGCACCTCGCCCAGCTCGTCGAGCCCGGGGATCGGGTTGCCATAGGGCGACTCGCGGTGGTCGCCGATCATGGCGAGGATCTTGCGCTCGACCCGCTCGGACATGACGTGCTCCCACCGGCACGCCTCCTCGTGGACGTACTCCCACTCCAGGCCGATGACGTCGACGAGCAGGCGCTCGGCAAGGCGGTGCTTGCGCATGACGCGCGTGGCGATCAGCCGGCCCTCGTCGCTGAGCTGGAGGTGGCGGTCGCCCGCGAGGGTCAGCAGGCCGTCGCGCTGCATGCGGGCAACCGTCTGCGACACAGTCGGCCCCGAGTGGCCCAGGCGCTCGGCGATCCGGGCCCGCAGGGGGACGATCCCCTCCTCCACGAGCTCGTAGATCGTGCGCAGGTACATCTCGGTGGTATCGATCAGGTCCGTCACACCGCATAGCCTCTCACCCATGGCTGCCACGGTGTTGTGGGTGCGGCGCGACCTGCGCCTGCGAGACCACCCTGCGCTGCGCGAGGCGGCAACCGAGGGCGGGAGGGTGCTGCCGCTGTTCGTCCTCGACCCCAACCTCGCCGACGAGGCCACCCCGCGCCGGGACCACCTGCTCGCCTCGCTGCGATCCCTGGACGACGCCATGGACGGCGCCCTGGTGGTCCGACGCGGCAACCCGGAGCAGGTCGTGGCCCAGGTCGCGCGGGAGGCCGGGGCCGACAGCGTCCACACCACCGCGGAGTCCACCCCCTATGGGCGGGCCCGCGACGGGCGGGTCCGCCGGCGCCTCGAGGGCGACGGCCGCTCGCTGGTGGCCACCGGCACGCCGTATGCGGTGGGGCCGGGCACCCTGCTCAAGGCGGACGGCACGGCATACCAGGTGTTCACGCCCTTCTCGAGGGCCTGGCGCGACCACGGCTGGCCCGGCCCGGCGCCGATGCCGCGCGGGCTGCGCTGGGCGCGCACCGTCGACTCCGGGGGCATCCCTGACGGGCGCGAGGTCGACGGTGCCGGCGAGGAGGCCGCGCGGCGCAGGTGGAAGCGGTTCCTCGACCAGCACCTGGGCGACTACGACGCCGAGCGCGACCGGCCCGACCTGGACACGACCAGCCGCATGTCCGTGCCGCTGAAGTTCGGCGAGCTCCACCCCCGCACACTGCTCGCCGACATCGCCACCCACGAGGCGGCCCGCAGCCAGGCGGCCCGCACCTTCGTCAGCGAGCTGTGCTGGCGGGAGTTCTACGCCGACGTCCTGTGGCACCACCCGAGGTCCGCCTGGGCCGACCTCAAGCCGGCCCTGTCCTCGATGGAGTACGCCGAACCCGGTGCGGGGCTCGAGGCGTGGCGGAAGGGCGAGACCGGCTACCCCATGGTCGACGCCGGGATGCGCCAGCTGCTCGCGGAGGGGTGGATGCACAACCGGGTGCGGATGATCACGGCGAGCTTCCTCGTCAAGGACCTGCACGTCTGGTGGCCGCACGGGGCCCGCCACTTCCTGGCTCACCTGCGCGACGGCGACATCGCCAGCAACAGCCACGGCTGGCAGTGGGTCGCAGGCACCGGGACCGACGCGGCCCCCTACTTCCGGGTGTTCAACCCCGTAACGCAGGGGCTGAAGTTCGACCCCGACGGCGAGTACGTGCGGCGATGGGTCCCCGAGCTGCGCCACCTGACCGGCAGGGCGGCCCACGAGCCGTGGGGCCAGGACGACGGGTATGCCGAGGGGTACCCGGAGCGGATCGTGGACCACCGGGCGGAGCGCGAGGAGGCGCTGCGCCGCTACCAGGCGGCCCGGGGCTGAGGGTCCGCAGCGCTCAGCGCCTGACCGCCGTCCGCGAGACCGGGTCGTAGCGGGGCACCCAGCGGGCGAGCCATCCGCCGCCGACGATCGCCAGGCCGCCCATGCCCAGGCAGGCGACGGCGAGTGGGGCGACCACCGTGATCGCGCTGATGAGCAGCGGCCCGGCGGCGAGGCCGAAGTCGGCGAACAGGCGCCACCCGCCGAGGAACTGCGGTCTCGCGTCCGCGGGCGCGGCGTCGGCCCCCAGGGTCATCACGATGCCCGAGCCGATCCCGTTGCCGACGGCCATGACCAGCGCCACGGCGGTCAGCGCCGGCATGGAGCCGGTCTGGGGCAGCGCCATCATCCCCAGGCCGAGGATGACGACGGTGGGGACGGCGATCCAGGCCCGGCCGAACCGGTCCATGACGGCTCCGGCTGGGTAGAACAGGAGCATGTCGAGGGCGCCGGCGATGCCGAACACCAGGGACGTGTCGGCCGCGCTGAGGCCGATGTGCTCGGCCCAGAGCGGGAGCAGCGAGACGCGTGCGCCCCGCGCGGCGGCGATCGCCAGGATCCCGGTCCCCAGGGTGAGCAGCGTGCGCCGGTGCTCGAGGAGCACCGACCAGACCGAGCGGCGCGGCAGCCCGGCGCTGGCGCGCTCGTGGTGGGCCGTGAGGTCGGGCACGGCCAGCACGAGGAGGAAGGCGGCGATGCTCGCCACCACCGCCACGGCATACGCGCCCGCGATGCCCCGCCACGCCACCACAGCCGCGCCGATGAAGGGCCCGGCGAAGAGCCCTATCCGGTGGACCCCGCCGAGCGTCGACAGGGCGCGGGCCCGCATCGAGACGGGCACGATCTCGGTGAGGTAGGCCTGGCGGGCCAGGCCGAACAGCGCCCCTGACAGCCCCATGGCGAAGACGGCGGCGCCGAGGACCCACACGCTGTGGGCCAGGAGGGCTGCCGCCATGGCACCTGCCTCGACCGCCGCCGCGACCATCAGCGCGCGCCGCTCGCCGATCCTCGCCGCCAGCGACCCCGAGGGCAGGGCCCCCGCCAGCTGGCCCACCCCGAGGAGGGCGACGGTCAGGGCCGCGGTGCCGACCGAGGCCCCGAGCTCGCGGGCGCTGAGCGCCAGCACCGGCAGCACGGCACCGTGGCCGAGGGACGCGAGCACCGTCGGGCCGAAGGCGGGCAGCGCGATGCGGCCGAGCCGGAAGGGCTCAGCGGCAGGGTCTGTGTGCTCGGTGGGCGGCGTTCGGGACATCGCGGGCCATTGTGTCGTGCAGGACGGCCCCGGTGCCGTGCAGACCAACGGCTGGCCGGCGCGGCGCCGGGCCGGTCCATTGGCTAGCGTCAGTCGCGTGAGCGAGACCTTCACCGTCCCGGCCCGGTTCTGCGGCCCGCCCGAGTCGGGCAACGGCGGCTGGACCAGTGGCCACCTTGCCGCGCTGGTGGCGGTCAGCGATGGGTCGCCGGCGGTCTCGGTGCGTCTTCGCACGCCTCCCCCGCTGGACCGCACGATGGCCGTGCACCACGGCGGCACCGGCACGGTGGAGGTCACGGACGGCGACGTGCTGGTCGCGTCGGCGCAGCCTGCCGGCACCCTCGACCGCACCGGACTTCCCGCTCCCGCCTCCTTCGCCGAGGCCGAGGCCGTCGCCGGCAGCTACGCCGGCCTGCACAACCACCCCTTCCCGACCTGCTTCTCCTGCGGCGTCGACCGTGACCCGGGCGACGCACGCTGCCTTCGCCCTGGCCCACTGCCGGGCCGCGCGGGCGTGCACGCCGCTGCCTGGGTGCCGACCGAGTCGACCCCCGAGATCGTGTGGGCCGCCCTGGACTGCCCCGGCGCCTGGGCCCTCGGGGTCGGCGGCCGCCCGATGGTGCTGGGCACCATGACCGCCGAGGTCCAGCGGCTTCCTGCGGTGGGCGAGGAGCACGTCGTCATGGCGTGGGGCCGCGGCAGCGAAGGACGCAAGAACTACTGCGGAACGGCCCTGTATGCCGCCGACGGCGCCCTGCTCGCCCTGGCCGAGGCCACCTGGATCGCCATCGACCCGACCACCATCCGACCCGTGGGGAGCTCGTCATGACCAAGATCGCCGTCGTCACCGGTGCCTCCAGCGGCATCGGGCAGGCCACCGCCCGCCAGCTGGCCGCTGCCGGCTTCGAGGTGGTCTGCGCCGCCCGGCGGGCCCAGCGCATCGAGGCCCTGGCCGCGGAGATCGGCGGGCGCGCCGTCGTCTGCGACGTCACCAACGCCGATGACGTCCAGCGCCTGGCGCAGGAGGTGGGGCCGCGGCTCGACGTCCTGGTCAACAACGCCGGGGGCGCCTACGGCCTCGAGAGCGTCGAGGAGGCCAGCGTCGAGAACTGGCGGATGATGTTCGAGGTCAACGTGATCGGCACGCTGCAGGTCACCAAGGCCCTGCTGCCGGCCCTCAAGGCGAGCGGCGAGGGGATCATCGTCAACGTCGGCTCGATCGCCGGCCGCACGGCATACGAGGGGGGCGCGGGCTACACCGCAGCCAAGCACGGGCTGGCGGTCATGACCGAGACGATGCGCCTCGAGCTCGTCGACCAGCCGGTCCGGGTCACCGAGATCGCGCCGGGGATGGTGCGCACCGAGGGCTTCTCGCTGACCCGCTTCGGCGGCGACGAGGAGCGCGCCGAGGCCGTGTATGCCGGCGTGGCCGAGCCCTTGGTCGCCGAGGACATCGCCGACGCCATCGTGTGGATGGCGACCCGGCCGTCCCACGTCAACGTCGA
>DASULG010000111.1:0-7400 GCA_036278335.1 Pedococcus sp. | reverse complement strand
TCAACGAGGTCAAGTCGCGCCTGAACTGACTCGACCCGGACCCAGCGCACGTGCCCCGGCCATGTCCGGGGCACCCTCCTGTCCGGTCTGGTCTTTCCGGTCTGGCCTGTCCGGGCCCGCGGTCAGGGCAGGCCGGGGATCTCCTGCCCCAGCCAGTGCTCGATCAGGCTGCGGGCGATGGAGACGCGGCTGGCCACCCCGGTGCCCTCCTCGGCGATCTCGGCCAGCAGCTCCTCGCGGGTGAACCACCGCGCCTCGGCGATCTCGTCCTCCTGCAGCACCAGCTCGGTGCCGAGGGCGCGGGCGGTGAAGCCGAGCATGAGCGAGGACGGGAAGGGCCAGGGCTGGTTGCCGAGGAAGCGCACGTCGGCCACCCGGACGCCGACCTCCTCGAAGACCTCGCGGGCGACCGCCGCCTCGAGGGTCTCGCCCGGCTCGACGAACCCGGCCAGCACGGAGTACCGGCGGGCGGCCCACTGCGGCCCCCGGGCGAGCAGGAGACGGTCCTGGTCGTCGACCACGGCCATGATCACGGCGGGGTCGGTGCGCGGGTAGTGCTCGCTGCGGTCACTGGGGCAGCGGCGCAGCCAACCGGCCTGGGTGGGCTCGGTGGGGGCGCCGCACCGCGGGCAGTGGCTGTGCGCCCGGTGCCAGTTGAGGATGCCCAGCGCCGTCGTCAGCAGACCCGCGTCGCGGTCGCCGAGGTCGGTGCCCACCTGGCGCAGGGTGCGCAGGTCGCGCGCGTCCGTGCTCTCCGCCGCGTCGTCGTCCACGGCGACGTATGCCGTGCCGTCGTGGTCGAGCCCCAGGAAGACGGCGAGGGCCGCGGCGTCCGAGGGCAGCGGCGGCCGCAGCGACAGCTGGAGGCCCTCGCCCCGGTCGACCACCTCGGCGGAGCCGTCGACGATCGCCAGGACCCTCGTGGCGGGGTTGCGGAGCAGTCCGGGCAGCAGCCCGGGGTCGCTGCGGCGCTCGGCTGCACGCTCCAGCGCGGTGCGGGAGAGGCGGAGATTGGCGAGAGTTCCAGAAGATTCAGGGGTTCGGCCCACAGGTGCAACCCTAGGGCGGGTTCACGGCATACGGTGGGCGCGTGGACCGCAGCCCCCTCTACCTCGCCGCCCTGGCCAGCGCTGCCGTGCCCGGTCTCGACCCCGCGAGCGTCGAGGCCCTCCCGAGTGAGCCAGGGCAGCTCTTCGACGTCGCCTTCATCCAGGACACCCAGCACCGCCGCTGGGTGGTGCGCGCGCCACGCACCCAGGCCTCCGGGGCGCAGATGGACGTCACGGTCGCGCTGCTCGGGTTGCTCGCCCGGCGCCTGCCGTTCTCGGTGCCGACCCCGAAGGGTTTTGCCGCCCTGAAGGAGGGCGGCCGGGCCGCCGTCTACCCCTACCTGCCGGGGCAGAACATCGACTTCTCGGCCCTGCCGCCCGGACCCGGACTGGCGGCTGAGCTGGGGCGCACCATCGCGGCGCTGCACAACACCGACCGCCAGCTGTTCGACGAGGCAGGGCTGCCGGCCTACGACGCCGACACCTACCGCTCGCGGCGGCTCTCGGAGCTGGACCGGGCGGCCGCCACCGGCCATGTCCCGACGGCGCTGCTGACCCGGTGGGAGCACGCCCTCGAGGACGTCTCGCTCTGGCGCTTCGCCCCCACTCCGACCCACGGGGACCTCACCGGCGACCAGGTCCTGGCCGTGTTCGACGACGACGGCGACGCCGCGACCGGCCGGATCCGCGCCCTGACCGGGTGGGAGGACGCCAAGGTGGCCGATCCCGCCGACGACTTCACCGCGCTGGTGACCCAGGCGTCGCCGGAGGCCTTCGAGACCGTCCTGGAGGCCTACGCGCACGCCCGCGTCGAGCGGCCCGACAAGAACCTCGAGACGCGCGCCCGGCTGGCTGCCGAGATGCACGCCCTCTCCGAGCTCATGGCCGCGGTCAGCACCGGCGACCGGCAGCTGGCCGAGCGGCAGGCGGCCGCGCTGCGCCGGCTCGACGAGCGGCTGCACGCCGAGGAGGTGGCAGCCGACGACTACCGTCGCTCCTCGCCGCGGCCCGCTCAGGCCGGCCCCGTGCTCGTGCCGCCCAGCCTCGGCGCTGACGAGGAGGACGACGACGTCGAGGTGATGTTCGCCAAGACCGCGCCGGCCGACGAGGACCGCCCGGAGCCCACGGCGGAGGCCGCCCGGGCCACGGCGAACCAGGCGGACGCCACGTCGGGTGGAGCCGACCAGTGGGCCGAGGAGCACCAGGCACCCGAGATCGGTGCCGAACCACCGGCGGAGTCTGGCCCGGCCGACACCGCGGAGCCGGACCCCGGCTCTCCCGCGTCAGACTCCCCCGAGTCCGGCTCCCCCGAGCCTGGACACGCGGAGGCCGGCCGACCCTCTCCCCCCAAGCCCATCGGAGGCCCTGACCCCGGTCCCGAGTTCGAGCCAGGATTCGCCCCCGACCCGCAGCCCGGCACCGGGCCCGGCCTCGCCCAGGGCGCCGACCCCGGGCGCTGACCGCTCAGTCCGGGATGGACCCGAGGACCTCCGCGAGCCCCGCCTCGTCCGGAAGATCCGGCCAGACCGTCTCGCCGGTGCCCGCGTAGTAGAACGCCGCGTCGACCTGCCCGAGCTCGAGGCGCCGAAGCCGGGCGAAGGCCACGCGGTATGCCGCGAGCTGCAGCGCACGCGTGCGCGCCACCTCCCCGCTCGGCCGGCCGCCGGTCTTCCAGTCGACGACCGTGTAGCCGCCGTCGGCGCGGCGGAAGACCGCGTCGATCCGGCCCCGGACGGCCATCCCGTCGATGACGGTCTCCACCGCGATCTCGATCTCGGCCGGCGTGCGGTGCGCCCACTCGCTGGCGAGGAAGCGCTCCTTCATCGCGGGCAGCTCGGCGTCCTCGCCCGGGTCCTCGTCGGCGCTGCCCGGCAGGTCGAGGATGTCGACCATCGCTGCCTGGGCGTAGTGCTGCTCCACCCAGGCGTGGAAGGCGGTTCCGCGACGAGCCGCCAGCGCGGGCGCCTGCGGCATCGGCCGGCGCAGCGCTGACGCGAAGGCCTCCGGGTCCTGGGCCAGCGACACGACCGCTGAGGTGGACAGGTGCCGCGGCACCGCGACAACCTCCTCTCCGCGCTCCCGCAGGCGGGCGCGCTCGGCGAGGAGCAGCGCCATCTCCTCGTGCAGGGGCGGCTCCTCGCCCGGCAGGGGAAGCACGCCCTGATGGGCCCGTGTCGGTGCCGGACCGCCCTGGCCCTGGCGGTCCGTGGCCCTGCGCACCGCCTCCGCGGCGCGGGCGAGGGCCTCGGTGCGCCGCGGCACCTGGGGCCAGAGCGCCTGCTGTGCCTCTGCGTCGCGGGGGTTCTGGACGGACTCGGGCACGTCCGGGTCCGGCAGGTCGGCCCAGGAGAGGCGTTCCACGGCCAGTCTGGGAGCCTCGGCGACCTCGAGGAGGAACCGCGAGGTGACCCGGGGCGTGCCGGGTCCGGCCCAGACCGGAGCGCTGAGGAGCATGTCGGAGCGGGCCCGGGTGAACGCCACGTACGCCAGCCGGCGCTCCTCGACGATGCCGTGCTCGCCGCCGGCCCGGATGAACTCAGCGGTCTTGGCCTCGATGTCGGCCCAGTCCTCGGCGCTGCGCCACTGCCACACCGGGAGCCCGTCGCGGTCGCCCCGCAGGTCGTAGGGCACTCCCGACAGACCCCCACACCAGCCCCGGTCCTTGGCGTCGGCGACGACCCAGTCGGTGCCGTTGTGCGTGGCCTTCGAGTAGTTCAGCGCCGGGAAGGAGCCCTCGACAAGGCCCGGGACGGCAACGGCGTCCCACTCCAGGCCCTTGGCCGCGTGGATCGTCAGGATCTGCACGGCATCGGGCGACGCCTCGATGTAGCCCTTGTCGAGTCCGCGCTCCTCCCTCAGGGCCGCCTCCAGCCAGCTGAGGAACCCGGCGAGGTTGGGGCGGTCTGCGCTGGCCGTGAAGCCGGCTGCCACATCGGCGAACGCGTCGAGGTGGGCCCGAGCGGCCGCTGGGGTGTAGCCGGGGCGCGACAGCACCTCGATGTCGAGTCCCAGGACCCGTTCGGCCTCGCCCACGAGGTCGGCCAGCGGCAGGCCACTCAGGGAGCGGAGCCTGCGGATCACCTGCTGCAGCCCGACGAGCCGCTCGAGGGCGGCGTCGCTGAGCCAGGCGCCGGTGTGGCTGCGCCATCCCGGGCGCGGCAGGTCGTCGACCGCCTCGACGATGCTCGGCTGGTCGACGGCGTCGGGGGCCTGCTCCCGCACGCGCGGCCCCTGCGCCGTGTCTGCGCCGACCCCGTCCGGGGCCGCCTCACCGCCGAGCGAGTCCCCGCCAGCCGGCTGCCTGGCTGCCAGTCCGCTGCGAACCCGCTGCTGGTGCCGCGCCCAGGCCATCAGCCCGTCGAGGTCGGCCGAGCCGAGCCGGCAGAGCGGCCCGGTCAGCAGCCGCATCAGCTGGTCGCCCCGGGTGGGGTCCTGCACCACGTGCAGCAGCGCGACGATGTCCTCGATCTCGGGCGTCACGAGCAGGCCACCCAGGCCGACCACCTCGTAGGGGATGTCCCTGCTCTCCAGGGCCTCGATGACCGGGGCGAACTGCGAGCGCTTGCGGCAGAGCACCGCCGCGCTGGCGGCGCCCGCGGCCCGGCGCGCGGCGATCCACTCGGCGACGTGGGCGGCCTCGTCCTCCACCGTCAGCAGGCGCGCCACCGCGACGCGTCCGGGGCTGGCCGCCGGGGAGGGGCGCAGCCGCTCGACGTGCACCCTCGCGGCCTCGCGCAGCGGGGCCGCAACGTGGTTGGCCACGTCGAGGATCGACTGGTCGTTGCGCCAGCTCGTCGACAGCGGCAGCTGCAGCGCGTCCGACTCCTCGCGGAACGCGCGCGGGAACCGGCTCAGCGTGGTGGCGCTGGCCCCGCGCCAGCCGTAGATCGACTGGTTGGGGTCCCCGACGGCGGTGACCGGCACGGGCTCACCCGGCGCCACGAACAGGGACCGCAACAGCTCCAGCTGCGCCTCCGAGGTGTCCTGGAACTCGTCGAGCAGCACGGCCCGGAACCGCTGCCGCTCGATGGCGCCGATGTCGTCGAACCGGGTCGCCAGCCGCGCGGCCAGCGCCATCTGGTCGGCGAAGTCCATGGCGTCGCGCTCCCGCTTCATCGCCAGGTAGCGCTCGACCATCGGGAGCACCGCGGCCCGCTCACGCAGCGCGTCGCGGATCTTGCGGGTCTCGGCGGGCAGGTCCCTGGCCTTGCTCGGCCCCTTGGGCAGGGCGGCGAGCGCGGTGTCGACCCGGGCGAGGTACTCCCCCACCTGCGCGGCCGTCAGGAGGTGCTCGGCCATCTCCCCGGCGAGGTCGACGACGGCCGCGGTGATGGTGCTCTCGGCCTTGACCACCGCGTCCATCGGGCCGTCGTAAGACTGCACGACCTCGGCGGCGTACTGCCAGGCCGCGGCCTCGGACAGCAGCCGCGACTCGGACTCATAGCCCAGCCGCAGCGCGTGCTCGCGCACCAGCCGCCCGGCATACGAGTGGTAGGTGGACACGGTGGGTGTGCCGCCCAGGGTCTCGGCACCCTCGTCCTCGTCGTCGGCCCGCGGCTCCCACAGCCCAGCCCGCTCCAGCCGGCGCAGCCGCTGCGTGATGCGCTCGGCGAGCTCGGTCGCGGCCTTGCGGGTGAAGGTCAGGCCGAGCACCTGGTCGGGCTCGACGAGACCGTTGGCCACCAGCCACACCACCCTGGAGGCCATGGTCTCGGTCTTGCCGGAGCCGGCACCAGCGACGACGAGCAGCGGGGCGAGCGGCGCCTCGATGACGGCGCGCTGCTCGTCGGTGGGCGTGTGCATCCCCAGCGCCGTGGCGATGTCGTTGGCGGAGTACGCCCTGGTGCCCGTCAGCGTCGTCCCTGCCGGCGTCGTCCCCGTCAGCGAGGTCACAGCGTCTTCCCCTCGGGCTGGGCGGGGCAGCTGGCCTTCACGGCGCAGACGTCGCACCAGGGACCCACGGTGGCGGTGAAGGTGGCCCCTGCCATGCCCTCGGCCGTCTCCGCGACGAGGCGCTCGGCCCACTGCGGGTCGTCGTGGGTGTGCAGCGGGCGCTGCTCCTGAAGCGTGATGTCGCGCTTGTTGGCGCCCTTGCCGATCTGCAGCAGCGCCGCGCCGCCGGATGCGGTGCCGTGCTCGGCGAACGCGCCTCCGGTCACGGCGAGCTGGTAGGCCCCGAGCTGGGGGTGGGTGGGAAGGTCGTCCTCGCGCGGTTTGCTGCTCGCCGAACCGGTCTTGTAGTCGATGACGCGCAGCGACCCGTCGGGGAGCCGCTCGAGGCGGTCGACCCGGCCGCTGACCACGGCCCGCCCGAGCGCGACCTCCATGTCCAGCTCGGCGCCGATGCGCGCCCAGCCCTGCTGCGACGCCCGGTCGAAGTATCGCGCGAGCCAGCCGACCATGGCGTGGGCCTCGAGGCGCTTCCGGTCCGAGACCCAGCCTTGGGGAAGGCCGAGCCTCCCCCACCGCGCATCGACCTCGGCCCGCAGGGTCGCCTCGTCGGCGTCGCCGACCTCGGCCGCGATGTCGTGCACGAGGGTGCCGATGTTGGCCGCGCCCTGCGAGGGCCCATCGCCGCCGCAGGCGCTGAAGAGCCACCGCAGCCCGCACTGCCCGAACGACTCGACCTTGGACGGCGAGATCCGCACCACCTCCCCTTCGGCGCGCAGCGGGCGGTCGTCGCTGACATCGCGCAGGGCCCACCAGCTGCGCGGGTCGGCCCCGGGCACGCCCTCGTGGGCGAGCCTGGCCAGGGCGGCCGCCGCCTGGGCGCTGGTCTCCGTGTCATCCGAGACCACCTCGCGGCGCAGCTGGGCAACGAGGGTCGGGAGAGTCATCGCCCGCCGCACCTCGGTGAAGCCGCGCAGGCCGTCGCTCTCGTCGGGGAGCGGGTCGACGAGGTCGAGGTAGACCGACGGCTGCTCGTCATCGCTGCGCACCGCCGTCACCAGCACCCGCTCGCGCGCGCGGCTCAGAGCGACCAGGAACAGCCGAGTCTCGTCGTAGCGGACCGCCGCCTGCGCCCCGCGGAAGGACCCGGCCCGACCGGTCAGCACGTCGACCAGCTGCTCCGAGCCGAGCAGCGAGCCCCGCAGCCGCAGGTCGGGCCAGACCCCCTCCTGCACGCCGGCGACGACGACGAACCGCCACTCCCGCCCCGCGGCGGCCTGCGGCGTCAGGAGGGTGACGCTCTCACCGGCCGGGGACCGCGCCACGAGGGTGTCGCCCGGGATGTCCTGGCTCTGGACGTGGGTGAGGAACTCCTCGGGGCCGGCCTGGGGCAGCCGGTCGGCGAACTTGGCGGCCGCGTCGAACAGCCCCACCACGGCGTCGAGGTCGCGGTCGGCGCGC
>DASULG010000110.1:0-5507 GCA_036278335.1 Pedococcus sp. | reverse complement strand
ATCCCCCTGACCGAGCTCAGGTGAGACCCGCGCGCGGCATCCTTGGGGGGCGTCCGCCCAGAACGCCAAGCGGGTATGCCGGTGGGCCGGCACCCGGGGTGATCTCACCCGGGCGCCGGCCCACGCGGCATACGGACTGGTCTCAGCTCGCGCCGAGCCTCGCCAGGATGAGCTCGCGTGCCTTGCCGGCATCGGCCTGGCCCTTCATCTCCTTCATGACCTGCCCGATCAGCGCGCCGGCCGCCTGCACCTTGCCACCGCGGATCTTCTCTGCCACATCGGGGTTGGCCGCGATGACCCTGTCCACGGCCGCCCCGAGCGCGTCGTCGTCCTGGACCAGCTCGAGGCCCCGCGCGTCGGCGACCTCCAGGGGGCTGCCCTCGCCCGCGATCACAGCATCGAGGACCTGACGCGCCATGGAGTCGTTGAGACGACCGTCCCTGACCATGCGGTCCAGCTCGGCGACGTCCAGGGGCGTGACCCCGAACTCGTCGACGCCCTTGCCCGCGGCGTTCCCGCGCCGGGCCAGCTCGCCGGTCCACCACTTGCGGGCCCCGGCGGGGGTGGCGCCGGCCTCCACGGACTCCTCGATGAGCTCGACGGCGCCGGCGTTGATGACGTCGCGCATCTCGAGGTCGGAGAAGCCCCAGTCGGCCTGCAGCCGGCGGCGGCGCTGGACCGGCGGCTCCGGCAGCGTCGTCCGCAGGGCCTCGACGGTCTCGCGGGTCGGGGCGACGGGCACCAGGTCGGGCTCGGGGAAGTAGCGGTAGTCCTCGGCGTCGGACTTCAGGCGCCCGCTCGTCGTGACCCCGGTGTCCTCGTGCCAGTGCCGGGTCTCCTGGGTGACCAGCGCGCCGCTGTCGAGAACCGCCGCGTGGCGGCAGATCTCGTAGCGGACAGCCCGCTCCACCGAGCGCAGCGAGTTGACGTTCTTGGTCTCCGTGCGGGTGCCGAGCGGCACGTCGTCCTGGGACTGGCCCTCCCCGGCGCGCGGGCGCAGCGAGAGGTTGGCGTCGCAGCGCAGCGACCCCTGCTCCATGCGCACATCCGAGACGTGCAGGGCGCGCAGCAGGTCGCGCAGCGTCGAGACGTAGGCCTTGGCGACCTCGGGCGCACGCTCCCCCGCGCCGGTCATCGGCTTGGTGACGATCTCGATCAGGGGGATGCCCGCGCGGTTGTAGTCGACCAGGGAGTACTCCGCGCCGTGGATGCGCCCGGTCGAGCCGCCCACGTGCAGCGACTTGCCGGTGTCCTCCTCCATGTGCGCGCGCTCGATCTCGACGCGGTAGGTGCTGCCGTCCTCGAGCTCGACGTCGAGGTACCCGCCGAAGGCGATCGGCTCGTCGTACTGCGACGTCTGGAAGTTCTTCGGCATGTCCGGGTAGAAGTAGTTCTTCCGCGCGAAGCGGCACCACGGCGCGATCTCGCAGTTCAGGGCCAGCCCGATGCGGATCGCCGACTCCACGGCCTTCTCGTTGACGACCGGCAGCGCGCCGGGCAGCCCGAGGCAGACCGGGCACACCTGCGTGCTGGGCTCGGCCCCGAACTCCGTGGCGCAGCCGCAGAACATCTTGGTCTCGGTGTTGAGCTCGACATGGACCTCGAGGCCCATGACCGGGTCGTACCTCTCCAGCGCCTCGTCATAGGACAGGACGGGCTCGGTGGTGGCGGTGCTCATGGCACTCACGCTCCCTTCGCGGTCAGCACGGGCGCCTGGGCCAGCAGCGGGGCGCCCCACCGCTCGTTGAGGTGCCGCTCCAGCACCGCGCCGACGCGGTACAGGCGGGCGTCCTCGGTCGCCGGCGCAAGGATCTGGATACCCGTCGGCAGGCCGTCCTCGTCGGCCAGACCGGACGGCAGGGACATCCCCGGCACCCCGGCAAGGTTCGCGGGGATGGTGGCGATGTCGTTGAGGTACATGGCCATCGGGTCGTCGAGCTTCTCGCCCAGGCGGAACGCCGTGGTGGGCGCGGTGGGGCTGAGGAGGACGTCGACCTTCTCGAAGGCCGCGTTGAAGTCGCGCGAGATGAGGGTGCGCACCTTCTGCGCCTGGCCGTAGTAGGCGTCGTAGTAGCCCGAGGAGAGCGCGTACGTGCCCAGGATGATGCGCCGCTTGACCTCGTCGCCGAAGCCGGCGTCGCGGGTGGCCGCCATCACCTGCTCGGCGCTGGGGTCGTCCACGCCCTCGGGCAGCACCCGCAGGCCGTAGCGCATGCCGTCGAACTTCGCGAGGTTGGAGGACGCCTCGCTCGGCAGGATGAGGTAGTACGCCGCGAGCGCGTAGTCGAAGCTCGGGCAGGAGACCTCGACGACCTCCGCGCCGGCGTCCACGAGGAGCTGGACGGACTCCTCGAAGCGTGCGCGGACACCGGGCTGGTAGCCCTCGCCGCCGAGCTCCTTGACCACGCCGATGCGCATGCCCGTGACGTCGCCTCGGCGGGCCGCCTCGACGACCGGGGGCGCCGGGGCGTGGATGGACGTGGAGTCGAGCGGGTCGTAGCCGCCGATGACCGAGTGCAGCAAGGCCGCGTCCAGCACCGTGCGCGAGCAGGGGCCGGCCTGGTCCAGGCTGGAGGCGAGGGCGACGAGCCCGTAGCGGGAGACCCCGCCGTAGGTCGGTTTGGTGCCCACCGTGCCGGTGACGGCCGCGGGCTGGCGGATGGAGCCGCCGGTGTCCGTGCCGATCGCCAGCGGGGCCTCGAAGGCCGCCACCGCTGCCGAGGAGCCGCCGCCGGAGCCGCCGGGGATGCGCTCGAGGTCCCAGGGGTTGCGGGTCGGGCCGTAGGCCGAGTGCTCCGTGGAGGAGCCCATGGCGAACTCGTCCATGTTGGTCTTGCCCAGGATCGGCATGCCGGCCGCCCGCAGCCGGCTGACCAGTGTGGCGTCGTAGGGCGGGATCCAGCCCTGAAGGATCTTCGAGCCGCAGGTGGTCGGCAGGCCCTTGGTGGCCATGACGTCCTTGACGGCGATCGGCACGCCGGCCATGACGTGCAGCTCCTCGCCGGCGGCGCGGCGCCGGTCGACGGCCGCCGCCGCGGCGAGGGCGCCGTCGCGGTCGACGTGCAGGAAGGCGTGCACCTGTCCGTCGACGGCCTCGATGCGCCCGAGGTGGGCCTCGGCCAGCTCGACCGCGCTGATCTCCTTGCGCGCGAGGGCGTCTGCCATCTCGGCGGCGCTGGCACGGGTGATGTCGGTGTTCACAGCGGTGGGAGTCCTTCGTCAGTCTTCGGAGAGGATGCGGGGCACGGAGAAGCGCTGCAGCTCCGAGGCGGGGGCACCCGACAGGGCGGCCTCGGCGCTCAGGGAGGGCCGCACCTCGTCGGGACGCGTGACGTTGGTCAGCGGCATCGGGTGCGACATGGGCGGGATGTCCTCGACGCCGGCCTCCTGGACCTTGGCGACGGACTCGAGGATGACCGAGAGCTCACCCACCATCTTGTCGAGCTCGGCGTCGGAGAGGTCAATGCGGGCGAGGCCGGCGAGGTGCGCCACGTCGTCCCTGGACAGTGAAGACATGGTGGCCAGTCTATGGGCTGGCCCGCAGGGCTCTCGGCCGCGGGCCGCACGGGCCCTCCGGGCTCCCGTATGCCGGCGGGCCCGGACGTGGGGCGCCGGCGGCCGGCGTGACCAAGGGCTCGTTCCGCCCTCCGCGGAGGCCCCCTAGGCTGCCGCCATGAGCGCTGCCCCAGCCGTCCCCCAGCACCTGTTCACCGCCATCGACCACGTGGGCGTCGCCGTCGCCGACCTCGACGAGGCCATCGCGTTCTACCGCGACACCTACGGGATGACCCTGGCCCACGAGGAGGTCAACGAGGAGCAGGGCGTGCGGGAGGCGATGATGGCGGTCGGCGACTCGGGCTCGCACATCCAGCTGCTCGCCCCGCTGTCGCCCGAGTCGACCATCGCCAAGTTCCTGGACCGGTCGGGTCCGGGCATCCAGCAGATGGCCTACCGGGTGGAGGACCTCGACGCCGTGAGCGCGACGCTGCGCGAGCGCGGACTGCGCCTGCTCTACCCCGAGGCCAGGCGCGGCACCGCGGGCTCGCGCATCAACTTCATCCACCCCAAGGACGCCGGGGGGATCCTCGTCGAGCTGGTCGAGCCGTCACCCCAGGGGCACTGAGGCCGCAGCCGCACCGCCAGCCTCAGGGTGGACGCCGGACTCCCCGGGCACTGCCAGGAGCTGCCCGGGCTGAGCCCCGAGCTCGCCCGGCTGGGCCCCGAGCGCGCCGGGCTGGGGCTGGAGCTCCTCGGCGGTGAGCACGACGAGCGACGCGGTCCAAGCCAGGGGTGCCGGGCCAGCCGGGCGGCCGCGGGCGGTGACCTTCTCCGGGAGGCTGCCCCACGGCGACCGGTGGCCCTCGAGCCAGTCGAGCCAGCGCTCCGCCACGTCGCGACGGCCCGACGCGGCCGCGGTCAGCGCGACCAGCCCGGTCTCGGGCGTCCAGGACACCCCGTCCTGCTTCCAGTCCGTCCCGGGGGCGAGGCCTCCGGCGGTCCGAAGCGCGGTGTGCTGGTAGGCCACCCAGGCCCTGGCGACGGCCGGCGACTCGGGGGCGAAGGGCGGCATCATCATCGCCACCGCGGCGTCGAGGCCGCCGTGCCGGCCGAACCGCTCGTACCCCGGCCCGAACCACCGCCGCACCTCGCGGTCGAGCCTGCGCGCGGCCGTCCCCGAGCGCTGGGCCTGGGCCGTCTCGCCGAGCGAGGCGTACACGCGCTCACTGGCCCGAAGCCCTGCCAGGAGAGGCGCAACGGTCCCGAGAGACGTTCGCCAGACCGGCATCTCCCAGTAGTCGGGCGAGGCGGGCGGCAGCCTGCTGCCCTCCTCGGTGATCCGCAGGACCAGTGCCGCGCAGCGGTCGAGGAGCGCCCTCAGGTCGGCCTCGGGACCGGACCGGTCCGGCAGCACGCCGACTCCGTCGAGCGCCCACAGCGCCCAGCCGACGCCATCGGACTGCCGGCCGCGGTCATCGGGCGTCCCCACGCCGCTGAGGTGGTAGCGGGCCTCGAAGCCCTCTTCGCGGTCGAGCCTCACTCCGGCGAGGAAGCGCAGGATCTGCACGGCCTCCCTCCGGTGCCCGGCTCGGGCGAGAGCCACCGCGGCGAAGGCGCTGTCCCGCGGCCACACATAGCTCCAGCGGTCGGCCGCCCCGGCGCGCACGGCCCCGTTGGGCTCGGTCAGGCGCCGCAGGTCGAGCAGGGCTGTCGTGGTCATGTCCTCCCAGCGGGTGCCCTCCCCCGGCACCACACCGGCGTCCAGCCAGGCCTGCTCCTCGGCGGAGGCCGGCCCCTGCGGCGCACCGCTCAGCCCGACCCAGCTGGGATGGGTGATGAGGATGGGATCGGGCGCGGGGCCGCGCGACCACCCGCCGGCCGCCAGGGCTGCCCCGCCCATCGCCGCGACCAGCACCGGCACGAGCCATCGCCGGGGGGTGCTGTGTCGTCGCCGCCTGCGACCCCTCACCCTGCGATGATGCGCCCGCCGGAGGCACCCGGGCAGCGAA
>DASULG010000109.1:0-16639 GCA_036278335.1 Pedococcus sp. | reverse complement strand
GGGGCGAGGCGTCCGACGTACCCCAGCAGGACCTCGCCGTCCGGCGCGAGCGTGCGACGCAGGGCGCGGGTGCCGGCGTCCCCCCTCCATCCCGGGTGGAACAGGGCCGTGTCCACGCCCCGTGCCCACAGCGCAGTCCTGGGTATGCCGTGCGCGCGCAGGTCCTCGAGGGCGGCCGTGGAGGGCGCCAGGGTGAGGTCGGCCAAGCAGTGCAGCCGTCGCACCCACCTCCAGGCGGCGCGGGCGGCCCCCCGGCCGACCGGGCCGATGCCGTGCTGGGCGAGGTAGCTCGGCATGTCGGTCTGGTAGATGGCGACGCTGGGCAGCCCCAGGCGCTGCGCCGCGGCGAGGCCACGGGCCCCGAGCACGAACGGCGAGGCGACATGGACGACGTCGGGCCCGAAGCGGGCCAGGACCGCCTCGATCTCGCCGGTCGGCAGTCCTACCGGGAACTGACGCACCGGCACCGAGGCCACCGCGTGCACCCGGTGACCGGCATACGTGGCCGGCGCCGGCCGGGGAGCGATGACGACCGCCTCGTGTCCGGTGTCCCGGAAGTGCTCCAGGATCCGGCAGACACTGGTGGTGACACCGTTCGCGCTGGGCAGGAACGACTCCGTGACGATGGCTACGCGCACACCCGCCACGGTGGCTGACTCAGATGATCGGACGCGGACGTCCAGGGACGTGTCGGGTGAGCGCCAGGTGGCAGGCAGGTGTCGCGTTGGTCTTTGAGGCACCCAGCGCCTAGCGTTTCGCGCATGTCGTCGATCGAGCGCTTCTGGGCGGTGATCCCGGCCGGGGGCGCTGGCACGCGTCTGTGGCCCCTGTCGCGCGCCGCCTCTCCCAAGTTCCTGCACGACCTGACGGGGACGGGTCGCTCGCTCCTGCAGGGCACCTGGGACCGGCTGGAGCCGCTCGTCGGCGACCGCATCATGGTGGTGACCGGTGTCGCGCACGCCGACGCCGTGCGCGAGCAGCTGCCCGACCTGCCCGGCGACCAGCTGGTGGCCGAGCCCTCACCGCGCGACTCGATGGCCGCCGTCGGGCTCGCAGCCGCGCTGCTCGAGAGGCGCGACCCCGACGCGGTGATCGGCTCCTTCGCCGCGGACCACGTCATCGCCGACCCTGAGGCGTTCCGCGCGTGTGTCCGGGCTGCGGTCGACGTCGCCGACGATGGCTACCTCGTGACCATCGGCATCGAGCCCACCCATGCTGCAACGGGATTCGGGTACATCCGGGTCGGGGAGCGCATCGGGACCGGGCCGGCCTGCCAAGCCGAGGAGTTCGTCGAGAAGCCGAGCGCGGCCACCGCTGCGGAGTACCTCGCCACGGGCCAGTTCCGCTGGAACGCAGGTATGTTCGTGGTCCGCGCGTCGGTGCTGCTGGACCTGCTGGCGACCTGGCACCCGGACCTCGCGGCCGGCGTGCGGGAGATCGCGGCGCGGCCGGACGCGCTCGCCGCGCGGTGGGACAGCCTGGAGAAGATCGCGATCGACCATGCCGTCGCCGAGCCCGCGGCCCCAGCGGGAAGGGTTGCCGTGGTGCCCGGGACGTTTGGCTGGGACGACGTCGGCGACTTCCACTCCCTCGCCACGCTCCTGCCCGACACGCCTGGGGGGCTGAAGGTGCTGGGCGACGAGCACCTCGTGGAGGCCGTCGACGCCACCGGTGTGGTCGTACCAGCAGCGGGGCGCACGGTGGCCGTGGTGGGCCTGACCGACGTCGTGGTCGTCGACACCGGTGACGCCCTCCTGGTCACCACGCGGCAGCGCGCCCAGGACGTCAAGGGGATCGTCGACACCCTCAAGGCCACCGGGCGCACGCAGCTGACCTGACGGGGCCAGGCCGCGAGGCCGGCCGACCGCTCCACCTCACGGCTGCCGGCGTCAGGTCACGTCGCGGCGCTGGAGGAGAGCGGCTCCGGTCGCGACCAGGGCCAGTGCCACCGCGAGCAGCCCCAGCACGGGGGTGGCCGTGATGGCCTCCGCGGGCGCCCGCGGCGTGTGCGCGAAGGGCGAGAGGCGCATGACCGGTTCCGGCAGCGAGAACAGGTCACCCAGCTCGCCCAGCAGGAGGAAGAGCACGAGCGCGGCCCAGGCCACGGTCCCCAGCCTTCGCGCCAGGCCGAACAGCGCCGCGGCGAGGCCGGCGACCACCCAGATGCCTGGCACCTGCACGAGTCCTGCCGGGACGACGGTGCTGAACGTGCCGGCGAGGTCGCCGTTCTGGAGGCCCAGGGAGAGGCTGACGGCGACGGACATGAGCAGGAGCAGCGCGGCCGAGCCCGCCAGGGCGATGAGCGTGTGGCTGGCGTACCAGGCCCGCCGCTCGGTCGCGGTCGCCAGCACCACCTCGGCGTGGCCCGAGGCCTCCTCGGAGCTGAGCCGGAGGACCGAGGCGATGGTGTAGCCCGAGACGGCCAGTGCCGCGATCGAGAACTCGACGCTCAGGAAGACGTCGAGGATCGAGCCCGTGCCGCCGAGCTTCTCGAGGAACTGGCGGGTCTCGGGGGTGACCATCTGGTCGACGTTGGTGACGAGCGAGCCGAGCACCAGCCCGAGGAACGTGACCGCGGCGGCCCAGCCGGCCAGCATGGAGCGCTGCAGGCGCCAGGCCAGGCCCCACGGTGTCGACAGGGAGTCGCTGGCGCGCTCGGGCCCCGGCCGTGTCGCGATGATGCCCTCGCCGAGGTCGCGCCGGTCCTGGAAGGCGTAGGCGCCCGCGAGCAGCAGGGGGCTCAGCGCGAGGGGGATGAGCAGGACCCACCACCGGTCGCCGGCGTAGGGCCGCACCTCGACCGGCCAGCCGATGGGCGAGAGCCAGGAGAGCGCGCGGCCCCACCCCTGGCCGGAGACGTCGCCCACCCCGCGCAGCGCGTAGGAGGCGCCGATGACGGCGGACACGGCGCCGGCACAGGCGCGGGAGCTCTGGGTCAGCTGGGCGACCAGGGCGGTGAGGGCGGTGAAGAAGATGCCCACGGCGGCCCAGGTGGCCCCGAAGGCGAATGAGCTCGACGCCGGTAGCCCGACGGCGGTGTTGCCGACAGCGGTCAGCAACGAGGTGACCAGCACGGCGACGACGGCCACGATGACGCCCGCCGTGAGCGTGGCCCGCTTGCCGAGTAGCCCGGCCGTGACGAGCTCGAGCCGTCCCGCCTCCTCGTCGGCCCGGGTGTGGCGGCGCACGACGGTCATGGCGAGGAAGGCGACGAAGACCGCCCCCATCGTGCCCATCTTCCAGGTGGCGAGGCCGCCGAGGCTCGACGGGTCGTGGATGGGCCCGTACATGAAGCGGGCCGCGGGTGCGGCGTCGGCGGCCAGGGCCGCGGCGCGGCGCCCGGCGAGGTCGGGGTAGAGGTCGAGCGTGGCGGCCACCGAGCCGGCGACGACCGTCGAGAGGATGACCGCCCACAGCGGGATCAGCACCCGGTCGCGGCGCAGGGCGAGGCGCACCATGGTGCCCAGTCCGGCATACGGCCTCATGGCGCGCTCTTCGCAAGCGGCGCGGACGCGCGCTCGTCCCGGTAGAGCCGGAGGAAGAGGTCCTCGAGCGAGGGCGGTCGGCTCACCAGAGACTGGATGCCGTGCCGGCCGAGGATGCCGAGCGTGGTGGGCAGGCCGGCCGGGTCGACCGAGCAGCGCACCCGACCGCCCTCGACCAGCAGGCCCTCCACACCGGGGGCCGCGGCCAGCTCGTGGGCGATGCCGTCGGCGGAGGCGATCTGGGCGTCGATCACCGTGTGCGAGAGATGGCGCATGTCGGACAGTGCCCCGCTCTGGACCGCCCGGCCCGCACGGATGATCGTCACGTGGTCGCTCAGGTTCTCCACCTCGGAGAGGATGTGGCTCGACAGCAGCACGGTGCGGCCCTCGGCCCGCAGCTCGCGCAGGGTGTCGCGGAAGACCTGGTCCATCAGCGGGTCCAGACCCGCGGTCGGCTCGTCGAGCAGGAGCAGCGGTGCGTCGCTGGCCAGGGCGGCGACGAGCGCCACCTTCTGTCGGTTGCCCTTGGAGTAGGCACGGCACTTCTTGGTCGGGTCGAGGTCGAACCTCTCGAGCAGGCTGGCCCGGCGGCGTTCGTCCAGGCCGCCCCTGAGGCGGTTGATGAGGTCGATGACCTCGCCGCCGCTGAGGTTGGGCCAGAGCGCGACGTCGCCGGGGACGTAGGCGGTGCGGCGGTGCAGCTGTGCGGCGTCGGCCCAGGGGTCGGCGCCGAGCAGGCGCACGGTCCCCGAGTCGGCCCGCAGCAGCCCGAGGAGGACGCGGAGGGTGGTCGACTTGCCGGCGCCGTTGGGGCCGAGGAAGCCGTGCACCTCGCCCTGCTCGACGGTGAGGTCCAGGCCGTCGAGGGCCACGGTGCTGCCGAAGGTCTTGCGCAGGCCTCGGGTCTCGATGACGGTGCTCATGACTCCCAAGGTACATAGTTTTCAGAAGATTCTGAATGCTTTAGAGTGAGCGCATGGCCAGCCCACCCCCGCAGGACTCGGCACGGTTCGTGGAGCGCTTCGGCTCCGCCCTCACCGCAGCAGGTATGCCGCGGCTGCCGGCCAGGGTGTTCGCGTGCCTGCTGGCCGACGACGACGGGCGCATGACGGCGGCTGAGCTCGGGGAGGCGCTGGGGGTGAGCGCGGCCTCCGTCTCGGGGGCGGTCCGGTACCTGCAGCAGGTGCACATGATCCACCGCGAGCGCGAGCGCGGGTCCCGCCGCGACGTCTACGTGGTGGCCGACGACGCGTGGCACGACGCGATGATCAACAGCGCGCAGGTGTACGGCCCGCTGCGCGCGGTGCTGGCCGAGGGGGTCGACCTCGTCGGTGGGGCGCGCAGCGACGCCGGCGCGCGCATCGCCCTGTCGGTGGAGTTCCTCGGCTTCCTCGCCGGCGAGATGGAGGGCGTCGCGCGCCGGTGGGAGACCCACCGCGAGACGATGCTCTCGGCGCCACGGCCGCGCACCGCGTGAGCAGAACCCCTGAGCTGAGTCCGTGAGCTGAGTCCGTGAGCGGAGCCCGTGAACTGAGCGCGTGAGCTGAGCCCGTGAGATGAGCCACGGGGCTCCGGCCCCGGGCCCGCAGCAACACTAGGCTCGGCCTATGGCCGAAGCACAGTCTGCGCACAGCGAGTCGAACCTGCCCATCCGCCCGGTCTACGACGCCGCGGACCTCGCCGGGTTCGACGCGGACGCCAAGCTCGGCGCCCCCGGCCAGTACCCGTACACGCGCGGGGTCTACCCCTCGATGTACACCGGGCGCCCCTGGACCATGCGCCAGTACGCCGGCTTCGGCACGGCGAAGGAGTCCAACGAGCGCTACCACGAGCTCGTCCGCAACGGCACCGGTGGCCTGTCCGTGGCCTTCGACCTGCCCACCCAGATGGGCTACGACTCCGACGAGCCGATCGCCCACGGTGAGGTCGGCAAGGTGGGCGTGGCCATCGACTCGATCGACGACATGCGCACCCTCATGGGCGGCCTGCCCCTCGACCATCTCTCGACGTCGATGACGATCAACGCCCCCGCCGCGACCCTGCTGCTGATGTACCAGCTCGTGGCCGAGGAGAACGGCGCGGAGGCGGCGAAGCTGGCCGGCACGATCCAGAACGACGTGCTCAAGGAGTACATCGCACGCGGCACCTACATCTACCCGCCCAAGGAGTCGCTGCGGCTGATCAGCGACATCTTCGCCTACTGCGCCAAGGAGATGCCGCGCTGGAACACCATCTCCATCAGCGGCTACCACATGGCAGAGGCCGGGGCGACGCCAGCGCAGGAGATCGCCTTCACCCTGGCCAACGCGATGGAGTACGTCCGCGCCGCCCAGGCGGCCGGCCTCGATGTCGACGACTTCGGCCCCCGCCTGTCGTTCTTCTTCGTCGCCCGCACGACGCTGCTCGAGGAGGTCGCCAAGTTCCGCGCGGCCCGGCGCATCTGGGCCCGGATCATGCGCGACGACTTCGGCGCGAAGAACCCCAAGTCCCAGATGCTGCGCTTCCACACCCAGACGGCCGGGGTGCAGCTGACCGCCCAGCAGCCTGAGGTGAACCTCGTGCGGGTGGCGCTCCAGGGCCTGGGCGCGGTCCTGGGCGGAACCCAGTCGCTGCACACCAACTCCTACGACGAGGCCATCGCCCTGCCCTCCGCCAAGGCGGCCCGTCTGGCGCTGCGCACCCAGCAGGTCATCGCCTACGAGACGGACGTGACCAAGACGGTGGACCCCTTCGCCGGCTCCTACGTCGTGGAGTCGATGACCGACGACCTCGAGGCGGAGGTCCTCGAGCTCATCCAGGCCGTCGAGGACCGTGGGGGAGCGGTGGCCGCCATCGAGCAGGGCTTCCAGAAGTCCGAGATCGAGCGCTCGGCCTACCGGATCGCCCTGGAGATCGACCACAAGGAGCGCACCGTCGTCGGGGTCAACCGGTACACCCTGGACGAGGAGGAACCCTACGAGCCGCTGCGCGTCGACCCGCAGATCGAGGTCGAGCAGCGTGAGCGGCTCGCGGCCCTGCGCGCCGAGCGGGACAGCGCCGCGGTCGAGAAGGCGCTCGAGGCGGTGCGCGAGGCCGCCCGCGGCACGGACAACCTGCTCTACCCGATGCGGGAGGCGCTGCGGCTGCGCGCCACCGGCGGCGAGATCAGCCACGCCCTGCGCGACGTGTGGGGCCTGTACGTCCCGAACGAGACGTTCTAACCCACGTTCTCGCCCAGGTTCCAGCCGAGGTTCCGGCGCGTGAGCCGGTGGGGGGCGAGCCCTGCGCGGGTACAGTTCGTCCTGAGATGACGGAAAATCCTTTGCTGTCGGCCATCGGCGACAGCGTCGACGCCCTCACGCCCGAGCTCGTCGAGCTGCGGCGCGACGTGCACGCCCACCCCGAGCTCTCCCGCGAGGAGACGCGCACCACCATGGTCGTCAGCCAGCGGCTGGCGGCGGCCGGCATCAAGGTGCGCCCCCTGCCCGGCACCGGGCTGATCGCCGACCTCGGAGCCGAGCAGCCGGCATACCGCGTGGCCCTGCGGGCGGACCTGGACGCGCTGCCGGTGCGCGAGCGCACCGACCTCGACTGGGCGTCGACGAAGTACGGGGTCTGCCACGCCTGCGGGCACGACGTGCACGTCGCTGCCGTGCTCGGCGCCGGCCTGGCCCTCAGGGAGCACGAGGACGCCCTGCGCGAGCAGGGCATCGCGGTGCGGCTGTTCTTCCAGCCGGCGGAGGAGATCATCCCTGGCGGCGCGATCGATGTGCTCGAGCAGGGCGGCATGGACGGTGTCGACGCGGTGTTCGCCGTGCACTGCGACCCCAGCCTGGACGTGGGTCGCGTGGGCCTGCGCGAGGGGCCGATCACGGCGGCCGCCGACCGCGTCACCGTGCACCTCAGCGGCCGCGGGGGCCACACCTCCCGGCCCCACCTGACCGAGGACCTCACGTTCGCGCTCGCCAAGGTCATCACCGAGGTGCCGGCGGTGCTCTCGCGCCGCCTCGACCCCCGCTCGGGGCTCGCGCTCGTCTGGGGCGAGGTCCGGGCGGGCAGCGCCAGCAACGTGATCCCGTCCTCGGGACTCGTGGCGGGAACCCTGCGCATGCTCGACGCCGACGCCTGGAAGAACGTGGGCCCGCTGCTGGAGAGCATCGTCGCGGCGGTGGTGGCGCCGTATGCCGTGACCGCCCGCCTCGAGCACGTGCCCGGCGTCCCGCCGGTGGTCAACCACGCGGACGCCATCGACGTGCTGCGCCTGGCGGCACTCGGCGCCGGCATCGAGCCGGTCCCCACGCCCCAGTCCCTCGGGGGAGAGGACTTCGCCTGGTACCTCGCCACTGTCCCGGGCGCCATGGCCCGGCTGGGCACCCGGACGCCCGGCGGCCCGACCTACGACCTGCACCAGGGCGACCTCGTGATCGCCGAGGGGGCGGTCTCCGCGGGGGCCAAGCTGCTCGCGGGCGCGGTCGTGGCCGACGTCATCAAGGCGGGCGCCACCGGGTCAACAGTCGCGGATTCGTAACAGTTGTCCTATGTTTCGCGAAGCCGTCCGAGTCTCACTCCTCGGACGGCTATGGTCTGCGGGTGGCGCGGTCTGCGCCCCATCAAGCACTAGAACAGGAGACAGCCTTGCGTCACTCGTTGAAGGTTGCGGCGGTGATGTCGGCGGCAGCGCTGACCCTGGCCGCATGTGGTGACTCTGGCTCGACGGACACTGGTGGCACCGGCGCCGCTACGTCGTCGGCCGCGGGGAAGAAGATCAAGGTCGGAATGGCCTACGACGTGGGTGGCCGCGGTGACCAGTCGTTCAACGACTCCGCCGCAGCCGGCCTCGACAAGGCCAAGAACGAGCTCGGCGTGGAGGTCAAGGAGGCTGCGGCCGTCACCGGCGAGAACGAGGCTGCCCGCGAGGAGCGCCTGCAGCAGCTCGTGGACGCCGGCTACACGCACATCGTGGCCGTGGGCTTCGCCTACGCCAAGTCCGTCGGCAAGGCCGCCAAGGACAACCCCGACGCCCACTTCGCGATCGTGGACGACGCCTCGCAGGACTCCGCGGGCCCGAACGTCGACCAGATCACCTTCGCCGAGAACGAGGGCTCGTTCCTCGTCGGTGTGGCGGCCGCGCTGAAGTCCAAGGCGGGCAACATCGGCTTCGTCGGTGGCGTGAACACCCCGCTCATCAAGAAGTTCGAGGCGGGCTACATCGCCGGTGCCAAGGCGGCCAACCCCAGCATCAAGATCCAGAGCAAGTACCTCACCCAGCCGCCGGACTTCTCGGGCTTCGCCGACCCGGCCAAGGGCAAGACCGCTGCCGAGGGCATGTTCCAGGGCGGCGCCGACGTGGTCTACCACGCCGCTGGCGGCTCCGGCGGTGGCGTCTTCACCGCCGCCAAGGCCGCGGGCAAGATGGCGATCGGTGTCGACTCCGACCAGGCCCTGACCGCCGCTGCCGATGTCAAGGACGTCATCATCACGTCCATGATCAAGAAGGTCGACGTCGGCGTGTTCGACTTCGTCAAGTCGGCCTCCGAGGGCAAGGAGCTCTCGGGCAACAAGATCTACGACCTGAAGTCCGGCGGTGTCGACTACTCGACCACCGGCGGCAAGATCGACGACATCAAGGCCAAGATCGACGACTACAAGAAGCAGATCATCGACGGCAAGATCAAGGTCCCCACGACCCCGTGATCTAGTGCCTGACAGACAGGGCCCGGGTGGCACGGTAGCGTGCCATCCGGGCCCTTCGTTGCCCCGCTGGCGGTCCCCCGCACGGCCGGTATGTCGGTCCGCCAGCAAGTGAGAAACCGCTCGCCGCAGCGCGGGCCAGACCAGGAGTGTGTGCGATCACTGCCTCCGCAACGCGACCCAGTGCCACGGCCGACGGTGACCTCGCCGTCGAGCTCGAGGGCATCACCAAGCGCTTTCCAGGCGTCGTCGCCAACAAGGACATCGGCTTCCCGGTGCGGCGCGGCACGGTGCACGCCATCGTCGGCGAGAACGGTGCGGGCAAGTCCACCCTGATGAAGATCCTCTACGGCGTGCAACGTCCCGACGAGGGCACCATCAAGGTCAACGGCCAGGTGGTCAACCTGCACTCGCCCTCCGACGCGATCCGGGCGGGCATCGGAATGGTGTTCCAGCACTTCATGCTCGCCGACAACCTGACCGTCCTCGAGAACGTGGTCCTCGGCGCCGAGAAGATGCACGGCATCGGGCCCGAGGCCCGTCAGGAGATCCAGCGCATCTCGGACGCCTACGGCCTCGACGTCCACCCGGACGCGCTGGTCGCCGACCTCGGCGTGGGTGCCCGGCAGCGGGTCGAGATCCTCAAGGTGCTCTACCGCGGCGCCAAGATCCTGATCCTGGACGAGCCCACCGCGGTGCTGGTGCCCCAGGAGGTCGACGAGCTCTTCGACAACCTGCGCGAGCTCAAGAAGGAGGGCCTGACGGTCCTGTTCATCTCGCACAAGCTCGACGAGGTGCTGCGGGTGGCGGACTCGATCACCGTCATCCGCCGTGGCACCACCATCAACACCGTGGACCCCAAGAGCGTCAACGCCCGCCAGCTCGCCGAGCTGATGGTGGGCTCGGAGCTGCCCTCGCCGAGCACGGAGGAGTCGACGGTCACCGACCGGGTCCTGCTGCGCGTGGAGGACCTGAGCCTGCAGGGCCCCGAGGGCCGCCCGCTGCTCGACCACATCTCGTTCACCATCCACGCGGGCGAGGTGCTCGGCATCGCGGGGGTCGAGGGCAACGGGCAGGCCGAGCTCGTCGAGGTCATCATGGGGATGCGGGAGCCCACGTCGGGCCAGGTGTTCCTCGGTGACACCGACATCTCCAGCTGGGACGTGCGCGAGATCCGCGAGGCGGGCGTGGCCTACATCCCGGAGGACCGGCACCGGCACGGACTCCTCCTGGAGGCCCCCCTCTGGGAGAACCGGATGCTCGGCCACCAGACCGAGGAGCCCAACGTGCGCGGCTTCCTGGTGAACGCGGCCGGCGCCAAGGCCGACACCGAGCGCATCGTCCGGGAGTACGACGTGCGCACCCCCTCGATCTTCGTCACCGCCGGGTCGCTCTCCGGTGGCAACCAGCAGAAGCTCATCGTGGGGCGGGAGATGAGCCACGACCCCAAGGTCCTCGTGGCGGCCCACCCCACGCGCGGCGTGGACGTCGGGGCCCAGGCCAGCATCTGGGACCTGATGCGCCAGGCCCGGTCCAAGGGCCTGGCCGTCCTGCTGATCTCGGCCGACCTCGAAGAGCTCATCGGCCTCTCGGACACGATCAGGGTCATCCTGCGCGGCGGCCTGTCGGGGGAGTTCGACCCCGACACGGTCACGAGCGAGGACCTCGGTGCGGCGATGACCGGCGCCGTGGGCCGCGCCCACAGCGAGCCGGCCTCCGGCCACGAAACCGATGACCAGGGCCAACGGCCCCACCCCACCACCGACGACGGAGACGAGCGATGACCAAGCTGGAGCCACGGCGGCTGCTGCTGAGCGTGGCCGCGCCGGTGCTTGCCCTCCTCGTGGCCTTCGTCGTCACCTCCCTCGTGCTCGTCGCGGTGGGCGACCCCGTGGCCGACGTGTGGAAGACCATGCTGGCCGCCCCCCGGCCGCGCCAGATGGTCAACATCGTCAACAGCTCCACCGTCCTCTACCTGTCGGCCATTGCCGTGGCGGTCGGCTTCCGGATGAACCTGTTCAACATCGGTGTCGACGGGCAGTACCGCGTGGCCGCGTTCGCCGGCGCACTGTTCGCCGGGCAGGCATGGCTGCCCGGCCCGCTCAACGTCCTGCTCACGATCGTCGTGGCCATGGTGGCCGGCGGCTTCTGGGCCTCCATCGCGGCCTACCTGAAGGTGCGCAGGGGCGTGTCGGAGGTCATCTCCACGATCATGCTGAACGCCATCGCCACCGGTGTCGTGCAGTGGCTCCTCCTCAAGGTCTCCCGTCAGGAGAAGGGCAGCAACGCCATCGGCACCACGCCGATCCCGGAGTCCTCGCGCCTCGACGGGTTCGCGATCGTCCCCGACGCCACGAACCACGTCTACACGCTGATCCTGCTTGCTGCCCTCGTGGGCTTCGGCTACTGGTTCGTACTGGGAAAGACCCGGTTCGGCTACGACCTGCGCGCCACCGGTCGCAGCGAGAGCGCTGCGGTCGCCAGCGGGGTCAAGGTGCCCCGCATGGTCATGACGGCCATGATCACCTCCGGCGCGCTCGCGGGTCTCGTCGGCATGCCGCTGCTCTTCGGCCAGGACTTCCAGTACGGCACGACGTTCCAGGCCGGCCTGGGCTTCGCCGGGATCGGCATCGCGCTCCTCGGCCGCAACAACGCGATCGGCATCGCCTTCGCCTCGCTCCTGTGGGCCTACCTCGACCAGCAGTCCAACGGCCTGCAGATCAGGGCGAACGTGGCCCCCGAGCTCGTCAACATCATCCAGGGCGTCATCCTGTACGCCGTCGTCATCGCCTACGAGCTCATCCGCCGGGCGGACCTGCGTCTCGAGCAGGCACGTGTCGCCAGGGAGCTGGCTGCCCAGAGTGGCTCCAGCCACCTCGGGGAAGGAGCGCGGGCATGAGCGCCGCCGGACTGTCTGTGGGAACCGCCGTCGTCAAGGCGCCCCCGCCGTCCAAGCGCCGCCGACTCAGCCCGGCCCGGCTGGCGCTCGGCTTCGCGGCGATCGTCCTGGCCGTGTCCATCCTGCGCGTGGTCACCGGCGCTGAGGACATCGCCTCCTCCGGGGCCATTGCCGCCGCCATCGGGCTCGCCGTGCCCATCGGCCTCGCCGGTCTCGGCGGTCTGTGGTCCGAGCGTGCCGGCGTGGTCAACATCGGCCTCGAGGGCATGATGATCCTGGGTACCTGGGGCGCCGCCTTCTGCGCCTACTACTGGGGACCGTGGGTGGGCATCCTCGGCGCGATCGTCGCAGGCGTGGTCGGCGGTCTGATCCACGCCGTGGCCACGGTGGTCTTCGGTGTCGACCACATCGTCTCCGGTGTGGCCCTGAACATCATCGGGGCGGGGTCCGCCAAGTACCTCGCGGCGCGCTTCTTCGCCCCCATGCCAGGTGGCGGCCCGACGCAGTCGCCACCGCTGCCGGAGCTCCCGACGGTCTCGCTGCCGGTCATCTCCGACGCCTTGGGGAGTCTCGAGCAGCAGCACATCTTCTTCATCTCCGACCTCGCCGGGATCCTGCGCGGTTTCGTCACCGACGTCTCCGTGCTGACCCTGCTCGCCGTCGCCCTGTTCGGGGTCACCGCGTGGGTGCTCTGGCGCACGGCGTTCGGCCTGCGGCTGCGCTCGGTCGGCGAGTCGCCGGTCGCGGCGGAGACCCTCGGCGTCAACGTCCTGCGGTACAAGTTCGTCGCCGTGCTGGTCTCGGGCGGCATGGCCGGTCTCGGTGGCGGGTTCCTCTCGCTCGTCGCGGCCAACATCTACCGCGACGGCCAGACGGGAGGCCGAGGCTACATCGGTCTCGCCGCGATGATCTTCGGCAACTGGCGCCCGGGTGGTCTGCTCGCGGGGTCGGCGCTCTTCGGCTACACGGACGCCATCCAGCTGCGTGGTGGCGGGACGACGGTCCACGCGTTCCTCCTGCTGTTCGCCGTGGTGCTGCTGGCCGTGGGGATCTGGCAGATCGTCAGGAACCACCGGCGAATCCAGGGCGGTCTCGCCATCGCAGCCGCCGTCGTCACCGGCATCTGGTACGCCGCCACCGACGTGGTCCCCGCTGAGCTCACCGGCATGACGCCCTACGTGACGACCCTCCTGGTGCTGGCGTTCGCGTCACAGCGACTGCGCATGCCGGCGGCAGACGGGCAGATCTACCGCAAGGGCGAGGGGCAGTAGTGGGAGCGGGCGTGCCGCCCCTGACGGGCATCCCGGGCCTGCCCCAGGACGGGGTCGACTGGGCGGGGCTCCAGGCGGAGGCGGTGGCCATCATGCACTGCGCCTACGCGCCGTACTCCCACTTTCCTGTGGGGGTGGCCGGGCTGGTCGACGACGGCCGCCTCGTCCTCGGCTGCAACGTCGAGAACGCTGCCTACGGTGTGGGCCTGTGCGCGGAGTGCGGCATGGTCTCGCAGCTGCACGCCACCGGCGGCGGGCGCCTTGTCGCCGTGGCGTGCGTGGGCGGTGACGGGCAGGCCCTCATGCCGTGCGGCAGGTGCCGTCAGCTGCTCTGGGAGAACGGCGGGCCCGACTGCCTGCTGCTCACGCCCGAGGGTGTGCTGCCCATGCGGGAGGTCCTGCCGCAGGCGTTCGGTCCTGCCGACCTCGACGCAGCGGCACGGCGGGGCCAGACCTGACGCGTGCTGCGCCGCGTCAGGACGCCTTTCCCGACGGGCGCCACCGTGCTGGGCCTCCGGAGCGCTGGGCCGCCTCGGCCGCCTTGGCGATGTTGCGCTGCATGCCCCCGAACACGATGCCGTGGAAGGGGTAGACGGCGGCCCAGTAGGCGTGACCCGCCAGGCCCTTGGGGTGGAACAGCGCCCGCTGCCGGAACACCGTCTCCCCGTTCGGCCCCTCCTCGGCGATCAGCTCGAGCCAGGCCAGCCCGGGCAGGCGCATCTCGGCCCGCAGCCGCAGCAGGTGCAGGTCCTCGACCTCCTCGACCCGCCACCAGTCGAGGGCGTCGCCGACCGCGAGGTCCTGCGGGTGGCGACGGCCGCGCCGGAGCCCGGGGCCGCCGAAGATGCGGTCCATGAGGCCGCGCGCGACCCAGCCCAGCCGCCAGGAGTACCAGCCGTTGTCGCCGCCGACTCCCTCGATGACCGACCACAGCGCCTCGCGGCTGGCCTGCACCACGCTGGAGCGGTCGTCCGTGTAGAGCGAGCCCCCGGCCCAGTCGGGGTCGCTCGGGAGGGGGTCGCTCGGCGCCCCGATGGTCGCCGCGGAGGACCACCGGGTGGCCACCTCGAGGTTCTGGATCTTGGCGAGCGCCAGCTCGACGGCCCGCTCGAAGCCCGCGAGCCCGGTCTCCGGGTCGGGGACGTACTCGGCGATGTCGTGCTCCTCGCAGACCACGTCGTGGACGAGCGAGTCGACCAGCGGCCGGGCGATGCTGTTGGGCACCGGCGTCACCAGCCCGACCCAGTGGCTGGACAGCGAGGGGGTCAGCAGCGGGGTGGGGATGATGCGGCGCGGCGCCAGGCCGGCCACCGCGGCATACCGCTGCATCATGTCGCGGTAGGTGAGGACCTCGGGGCCGCCGATGTCGAAGGCCCGGCTGACCTCGGCGGGCATCGCCGCCGACCCGACGAGGTAGTACAGCACGTCCCGCACCGCGATCGGCTGGATGCGGCTGCCGAGCCACTTCGGGGTGATCATGACCGGGAGGCGCTCGGTGAGGTAGCGCAGCATCTCGAAGGACGCCGACCCCGACCCGAGGATCACCGCCGCCTGGAGGACCGTCGTCGGCACCCTGCTCGCCAGCAGGATGTCGCCGACCTCCTTGCGCGACGCGAGGTGGTCCGAGAGCCGCTCACCCTTGGGGTATAGGCCGCCCAGGTAGACGATCCTCGAGACCCCCGCGGCGCGGGCGGCCCGGCCGAACGTCCGAGCCGTGTCCCGGTCGCGGGCCGCGAAGTCGCGTCCCGTGCCCAAGGCGTGGATGAGGTAGTACGCGATGTCGACGCCGTCCATCGCCCCCGCGAGGGACTCCGCATCCGACGCGTCGCCCTTGACGACCTCGACGCCGGGCTCGTCGCGCCACGGCTGGTCCCGCAGGCGTTCGGGGTGGCGCGCGAGGGCGCGCACGGCATACCCGGCCTTGAGCAGCTCCGGGACGAGCCGTCCTCCGATGTAACCGGTCACGCCAGTGACGAGGACAAGCCGCTGTTCGCTGGGCATGGCGCCAGTCTGCGCCACCCCGGCCGGAGCCGCGCGGCCATCTGTGATGATGAGCGCGTGAGCGAATCCTTTGACGCAGTGGACGTGATCATCACCAAGCGGGGCCGGGGCGAGCTGTCAGACGGGCAGATCGACTGGGTGATCGACGCGTACACCCGGGGAGTCGTGGCCGACGAGCAGATGTCCTCCCTCGCCATGGCGATCCTGCTCAACGGGATGAACCGGCGCGAGATCGCGCGCTGGACGCAGGCCATGATCGACAGCGGCGAGCGGATGGACTTCTCCTCGCTCTCGCGCCCGACCGCCGACAAGCACTCCACGGGCGGCGTGGGGGACAAGATCACGCTGCCGCTCGCGCCCCTGGTGGCGGCCTGCGGAGTGGCCGTGCCCCAGCTGTCCGGGCGGGGGCTGGGCCACACCGGAGGCACCCTCGACAAGCTCGAGTCCATCCCTGGCTGGCAGGCGTCGCTGAGCAACGAGGCGATGGTGCGCCAGCTCGAGGACGTGGGTGCGGTCATCTGCGCGGCGGGCGCCGGGCTGGCACCGGCCGACAAGAAGCTCTACGCCCTGCGCGACGTGACCGGCACGGTCGAGGCCATCCCGCTGATCGCCTCCTCGATCATGAGCAAGAAGATCGCAGAGGGGACCGGCGCGCTGGTCCTCGACGTCAAGGTCGGCAGCGGGGCGTTCATGAAGGACGTCGACAGCGCCCGCGAGCTGGCCCAGACGATGGTGGCACTGGGCACCGACGCCGGCGTCAAGACCGTGGCCCTGCTCACGAACATGCAGACCCCGCTGGGGCTGACCGCGGGCAACGCCCTCGAGGTCCGCGAGTCGGTCGAGGTCCTCGCCGGTGGCGGGCCGCAGGACGTCGTCGAGCTCACGCTGACCCTGGCCCGGGAGATGCTGGCGGCCGCCGGGCGCGACGACGTCGACCCCGCTGACGCCCTGAAGGACGGCCGGGCGATGGACGTGTGGAAGGCGATGATCCGGGCCCAGGGCGGCGACCCCGACGCCGAGCTGCCCACGGCGCGCGAGAGCCACGAGGTGCTGGCGCCCGGCGACGGCGTGCTGACCGAGCTCGACGCCTACAAGGTCGGTGTGGCGGCCTGGCGGCTCGGCGCCGGGCGCGCCCGCAAGGAGGACCCGGTGTCGGCCGCCGCCGGCGTCGTCTGGACGGCGGGCGTCGGCGAGCAGGTGACCGCCGGCCAGCCGCTGCTCGAGCTGCACACCGACGACGCCGCCCGCATCCCGCGTGCCCTGGAGGCGCTCGAGGGCGCCATCGGCGTCGACACCGGTGACACGCCCCTGCC
>DASULG010000108.1:0-6089 GCA_036278335.1 Pedococcus sp. | reverse complement strand
TCCGGCCCGCCCGGCACGCGCGAAGGGTCCCGCACCACGGTGCGAGACCCCTCGTCTGCCGCTGAGCCGTCAGGCGTTGGCCACCAGCCCCAGGGAGCTGGCATACGCGAGACCGGGGTGCTTGGGGAGCACCCGCACGGTGTAGCCGAACGAGCCGGTGCGGGCGAGGGTGAAGTCGCCGGCGAACTGGTAGCGCCCCGCCTCGTAGGACTCCACGAAGTCCAGCGACTCGACCTCGACGTCGGTGAGGTCGTCGGAGTCCTGCGCGTGGCCGTGCACGACCTGGACGTCGACCTCGTCAGGGGTGAGCTCGCCGAGGGAGACGTAGGCCCGCACGTGCAGGATCTCGCCCACCTGCGGCGAGTCCGAGACACCAGAGGACTCGACGTGGTCGACGTGCACGCCGTCCCAGGCCGCGCGGACCTTGGCCTTGTATGCCGCGAGCTCGCGGGCGCCCTTGTAGCCGGGTCCGTTGAGGGCCCAACCGGCGCGGGCAGCCGGCCCGTACAGGGTGGTCGTGTAGTCGCGCACCATGCGGCTCGCCAGGACCTTCGGGCCCAGCGTGGAGAGGGTGTGCGTCATCATCGAGATCCAGTTCTGGGGCAGGCCCTCGGCGTCGCGGTCGTAGAACCGGGGTGCCACCGAGTTCTCGATGAGGTCGTAGAGCGCGGCCGCCTCGAGGTCGTCGCGGCGGTCGGGGTCGTCGACGCCGTCAGCCGTCGGGATGGCCCAGCCGTTCTCGCCGTCGTACCACTCGTCCCACCACCCGTCGAGGATCGACAGGTTCAGACCGCCGTTGAGGGCCGCCTTCATGCCGGACGTGCCGCAGGCCTCCAGCGGGCGCAGCGGGTTGTTCAGCCAGACGTCGCAGCCCGGGTAGAGGTACTGCGCCATGGCGATGTCGTAGTTCGGGAGGAACACGATGCGGTGGCGCACCTCGGGGTCGTCCGTGAACCGGACCATCTGCTGGATGAGCTGCTTGCCCGTCTCGTCGGCCGGGTGGGACTTGCCCGCGATGACCAGCTGGATCGGGCGCTCCTTGTCGAGGAGGAGGCGCTTGAGCCGCTCGGGGTCACGCAGCATGAGCGTGAGCCGCTTGTAGGTCGGCACGCGGCGGGCGAAGCCGATGGTCAGCACGTCCGGGTCGAGGATGTCGTTGACCCAGCCGAGCTCGGCCGGGCTGGCGCCGCGCTTCTTCCACGACGACCGCATGCGGCGGCGCGCCTCGATGACGAGCTGCTGGCGCAGGTCGCGCTTGGTGGACCAGATGGCGTCGCGAGGGACGTCCGCAATGCGCTCCCAGGCGTTCTCACGCTCGACGTCAAGCGTGCCCAGGTACTTGTCGGCGAGCTCGTAGACCCTGCGGTCGACCCAGGTGCCGGCGTGCACGCCGTTGGTGACGCTCGTGATCGGCACCTCGGCGTCGTCGAAGCCGGGCCACAGGCCGTCGAACATCTCGCGGCTGACGGCCCCGTGGAGCCTGGAGACGCCGTTGGCGCGCTGGGCGAGCCGCAGGCCCATGACGGCCATGTTGAACATGCCCGCCTCGCCGCCCGCGTAGTCCTCGGCGCCGAGGTCGAGCAGCCGGTCGATCGGGACGCCCTCCATGGCCTGCTCGCCGCCGAAGTGCAGCTCGATGAGCTCGGCGGTGAAGCGGTCGATGCCGGCGGGCACCGGGGTGTGCGTGGTGAACACCGTGGCCGCCCGCACTGCCTCCAGCGCCTCGTCGAAGCCGAGCTTCTGCTCCGTGGTCAGCTCGTGGATCCGCTCGACGCTGAGGAAGCCGGCGTGGCCCTCGTTGGTGTGGTAGACGTCCGGGTCCGGGGCACCGGTCATCCGCGACCACAGGCGCAGCGCCCGCACCCCGCCCATGCCCAGGAGCATCTCCTGCTGGAGGCGCTGCTCGCCGCCACCTCCGTACAGGCGGTTGGTGACGTTGCGGGCGGCCTCGTCGTTCTCGGGGACGTCGGAGTCCAGGAGCAGCAGGGGCACCCGCCCGACCTGGGCACGCCACACGTGGGCGTGCAGCTCGCGGCCGCCCGGCAGGGAGAGGGTGATGACGCTGGCGCTGCCGTCCTCCTCGCGGAGCAGGGAGATCGGCAGGCCGTCCGGGTCGAGGACGGGGTAGGTCTCCTGCTGCCAGCCGTCGCGGTTGAGGCTCTGCTTGAAGTACCCGGTCTTGTAGAACAGGCCCACGCCGACGATGGGCACGCCGAGGTCGGAGGCCGTCTTGAGGTGGTCGCCGGCCAGGATGCCGAGACCGCCGGAGTACTGCGGCAGCACCTCGGTGATGCCGAACTCGGGGCTGAAGTAGGCGATCGCCTTGGGGGCACCTCCCTCGACCTGCTCGGCCCAGGCCTGGTACCAGCGGGGCTCGCTGAGGTAGGTGTCGAGGTCCTCCCTGGCCGCGGTGACCGCGCTCACGAACTCGGGGTTTCCCGCGAGGTCGGCGAGCTCCTGCGGCGAGAGCGCCGAGAGCAAGCGGACCGGGTCCTTGCGCACCTTCTCCCAGCGCACCGGGTCGATGCTCTGGAAGAGATCCCGGGTTGGGGGGTGCCAGGACCAGCGCAGGTTGCTGGCGAGGTCACCGAGGGCGGCGATGGGGGTGGGCAGAACAGTGCGGACACTGAAGCGACGAATGGCCTTCACGAGGCGCCATCATAGGCCCTCCGTTGCCAGATTCTTGCAAGTCTTTCAGAGAAGTTTCAGAGTCCGGTCCATCACGGGGCGCAGACGTGCAATCAGGGCCAAACCGAGTAGCGTCGGGCGCGTGACTGCGACTCCCCGAGCAACCACACCCACCCCGCCGGACTTGAGAAGCGCCGGCGCCCGAACCCCGAAGCCCACCGCGGCGCGCACCGCGCCGAGTACGGCGCCACGGACATCGCCACCGCAGCTCCCGATCGGTCGCATCCCCGTCCAGGACGTGCGGCCGCTGGTTGACTGCGGTGCCCGCCCGGCGAAGTCCGTCGTCGACGAGGCCTTCACCGTCTCCGCGACGGTCTTCCGCGAGGGCCACGACGCCGTGAACGCCTCCGTGGTGCTCGTCAGCCCGCAGGGCACCGAGACCGTCGTGCCCATGACCTGCACCAACGAGGGGCTGAGCAGGTGGGAGGCCGAGGTCGCTGCCGACAGCACGGGCCCCTGGTCCTACCGCGTGGAGGGCTGGTCCGACCCGTACGGCACGTGGGAGCACGACGCCACGATCAAGGTCAACGCCGACGTCGACACCGAGATGATGCTCGAGGAGGGCGCCCGGATGATCGAGCGCGCCCTGGCCGAGGTCGAGCGCACCGCCGAGCAGGCGCAGCCGCTGCGCGATGCCGTCACCGGCCTGCGCGACACGCGACGCCCTGCCCAGGCCCGGCTGCACGCCGGCACCGACCCCCTCGTGCGGCACGAGCTGCACACCCGCCCACTGCGCGACCACGTCAGTCCCAGCACGGCATACCCGCTGCTGGTGGAGCGCGAGCGCGCGCTCTACGGCGCGTGGTACGAGATCTTCCCGCGCTCCGAGGGCGCCGTGCACGACCCCGAGACCGGCCACTGGAAGAGCGGCACCCTGCGCACCGCGGCCAAGCGGCTGCCGGCCATCGCCGGGATGGGGTTCGACGTCGTCTACCTCACGCCCGTGCACCCCATCGGGACCACCGCGCGCAAGGGCCCCAACAACACCCTCCACGCCGGCCCTGACGACCCGGGCAGCCCGTACGCCATCGGCTCGCCTGACGGCGGCCACGATGCCATCAACCCCGACCTCGGCACGTTCGAGGACTTCGACCACTTCGTCGCTGAGGCGGAGCGCAACGGGCTCGAGGTCGCGCTGGACATCGCGCTGCAGTGCTCGCCGGACCACCCCTACGTCGCCGAGCACCCCGAGTGGTTCACCACCCGGGCGGACGGCAGCATCGCGTACGCCGAGAACCCGCCCAAGAAGTACCAGGACATCTTCCCCCTGAACTTCGACAACGACCCCGCCGGCGCCTACGCCGAGATGCGGCGGATGATCCAGGTCTGGATCGACCACGGGGTCAAGATCTTCCGCGTGGACAACCCCCACACCAAGCCGGTGGAGTTCTGGCAGTGGCTGATCCAGGACGTCGCCAAGGACCACCCCGACGTGATCTGGCTGGCCGAGGCGTTCACCAAGCCCGCCATGATGCACACCCTGGGGAAGGTCGGCTTCCAGCAGTCCTACACGTACTACACGTGGCGCAACCAGAAGTGGGAGCTCGAGGAGTACTGCCGCGAGCTCGCGGGCGAGGCCGCGGCCTACATGCGGCCCTCGTTCTGGCCGACCACCCACGACATCCTCACCCCGTACATGCAGTTCGGCGGACCGACCGCGTGGAAGCTCCGGGCGGCCCTGGCCGCCCTGCTGGTGCCGACCTACGGCATCTACGCCGGCTACGAGCTCATCGAGCACGTGGCCCGGCCGGGCGCCGAGGAGCAGATCGACAACGAGAAGTACCAGTTCAAGGACCGGCGCTGGGCCGACTACGAGCCCGGCGGCTCCAAGGAGGGGCAGTCCCTCGCCGGCTACCTCACCAGGCTCAACGAGATCCGCCGCGAGCACCCCGCGCTGCACTGGCTGCGCAACCTGGTCTTCCACCACGTCGACGACAGCAACATCATCGCCTTCTCCAAGCGCCGGGTGCTCCCCGACGGAGGCGACGACGTCGTCATCGTCGTGGCCAACCTCGACCCCCACAGCACCCGGGAGTCGACCGTGCACCTCGACATGTCCGCGCTGGGCTTCGACTTCCACGACACGTTCGCTGCCCACGACCTGATCACCGACGAGTCGTGGCACTGGGGAGAGCACAACTACGTCCGGCTGGGGCCGGCCGCCGAGCCCGTGCACGTCGTCGCGATCCGGAGGTACTGATGCAGGGTCTCAACCTCTCCCAGCCGGGGCTGAAGAACGACCCAGAGTGGTTTCGCACTGCCGTCTTCTACGAGGTGCTGGTGCGGGCCTTCGGCGACTCCAAGGGCAGCGGCTCAGGCGACTTCACCGGGCTGATCAACCGCCTCGACTACCTCCAGTGGCTCGGTGTCGACTGTCTGTGGCTGCCGCCGTTCTACGCCTCTCCCCTGCGCGACGGCGGGTACGACATCGCCGACTACACCGCGGTCCTGCCCGAGTTCGGCACGCTCCCGGACTTCCAGGAGCTGGTCTCGCAGGCCCACGCCCGCGGCATCCGGGTCATCACCGACCTGGTCATGAACCACACGAGCGACCAGCACCCGTGGTTCCAGGCGTCCCGTGCCGAGCCCGAGGGCCCCTACGGAGACTTCTACGTCTGGTCGGACACCGACGAGGCGTACTCCGACGCCCGCATCATCTTCATCGACACCGAGGTCTCGAACTGGACGTTCGACCCGGTGCGCCGGCAGTTCTTCTGGCACCGCTTCTTCTCCCACCAGCCGGACCTCAACTTCGAGAACCCGGCTGTGCAGGAGGCGATGTTCGACGTCGTCCGGTTCTGGATGGACATGGGAATCGACGGCTTCAGGCTCGACGCGGTCCCCTACCTGTTCGAGGAGGAGGGGACGAACTGCGAGAACCTCCCGAAGACGCACGAGTTCCTCTCCAGGCTGCGGCAGATGGTCGACCGGGAGTACCCCGGGCGGATCCTGCTCGCTGAGGCCAACCAGCCGCCGGCCGAGGTGGTCGACTACTTCGGCACCGAGCAGGCGCCCGAGTGCCAGATGTGCTTCCACTTCCCCGTGATGCCACGGCTCTACTACTCGCTGCGCGAGGAGAAGGCCGCGCCCATCATCGACGTGCTCGACAACACCCCGAACATCCCCGGCGGCAGCCAGTGGGGCACCTTCCTGCGCAACCACGACGAGCTCACCCTCGAGATGGTCACGCCGGAGGAGCGCGCGGCGATGTACGGCTGGTACGCCCCAGACCCGCGCATGCGCGCCAACGTCGGCATCCGCCGTCGGCTGGCGCCGCTGCTGGACAACAGCCGGCCCGAGATCGAGCTCATCCACGCGCTGCTGCTGTCGCTGCCGGGCTCGCCCTGCCTCTACTACGGCGACGAGATCGGCATGGGCGACAACATCTGGCTCAACGACCG
>DASULG010000107.1:0-19997 GCA_036278335.1 Pedococcus sp. | reverse complement strand
ACCAGACCAAGCGCGGGGCCGGTGGCCTGGGCAAACCCAACTCGCTGGCCGACGTCTACGGCTCCGGGTGGATCACCGCCGGGGCCGGCTCGGTGGTGCTCCTGTGGGGCGCGGCGGGCGACCCGATCGTGGAGCTGTCGCACCTCAAGCAGCCGGACGAAGAGGTCGGCCCGCTGCGCCTGGCCCACGACCACGTGGCCGGGCGCACCTCGGTGGTCGAGGGCGCCGATGTGTTCTCCCTGCTCAGTGCCGGTCCGCAGTCGGCCGGCTCGATCGCGTCCTGGATCTACGGGGAGAAGGCCAGCGAGGCCGAGGTGGCCAAGATCCGGCGCAAGCTCGACCGCCTGGTGGCCGAGGGGCTCGCCCGCCGGGTGGACCCCGGGCCAACCAAAGGTGGGGCCGGAGGGGGGTCCAGCGGGGTCCGATTCGAGGTTGTGTCCGGGCCAACCACGCTCGTCTCCGAGGCGGCCGACGAGCCCTCCGGGAGCGACCGACGCACGACCGACGGTTTTTCCGTTTCCGCAGGTAGAGCGACCGACGCGGTTTTTTCGGCCGAGCGGCCGGCGTCGACCGACGAGCGGCCGACGCTCGATCTCATTTCCGCAGGTAGAGCGACCGACGCAGCGACCGACGCGACCGACGCGCAGCGACCGACGATCGCCCCCCCCTCTATAGGGGGGCGAGAGGTCGTCGGTCGTCGGTCGTCGGCCGCGATCGACGGGGCCCAGGAGTGCCCTCGCTGTCATCAGTCAGTCGAACGTTTGTTCACCGCTGTCCTGGGGGACTGGCCGGCGCTGTGCGGCGTGTGCGCCTACCCCGACCCGAGCACCCGACCGGGCGCCGAGAAGGAGGAAGAAAATGACGAAACCGACCCGTACTAGGTCAGAAATTGGCAAGGCGAACCTGGCCAAGTCGAAGGCCACCGAGCGAGCCGTGGCCGCCTACTACCGCGTCTCTGGTTGGCCGGGTGCCGAGCGCACCGTGCGCACCGGCTACGCGGTCGCTGGCCGGCGCAGCGGCGACCGGGGCGACATCGACGGCACGCCCGGCATGGTCACCCAGGTCAAGGTGGTGGCGACGGCGACCAGCGCCCAGGTCGAGTCCTGGTTGGCCGACACCGAGGCTCAGCGGCTCGCCGCCGGGGCCGACGTCGGGATTCTGATCATCAAACGGCCAGGTCATGCCCACCCCGCTCACTGGTGGGCCTATGTCTGGCTGGACACCCTCGTCCGGCTGGTTGGCGGGACCCTGCGCCGGCCGGGGGCCTACCCCGTCCGCTTCGAGCTGGCCGACCTGCTCTGGCTGCTCCGGGAGGTGGGCTACGGCACGCCCCTGGCCGCCGAGAGCGGCGAGGAGGCGTCGTGAGCCCTTCCCCCTCGCCGAGGGCCTCCACGGCCGTCCACGGGCCCGCCAGGGCCGTCTGCGGCCCCACCGGCGAGCACCGGTGCGTGCGTGCCGGCCGGTGCGTGGCCGCCGACATCGACACGCAGAGTGACCGACGACGGGGCGCGGCGACCAGCCTGCCGGACACTGTCTGTGATGGCTGCGCGGAGCGCGTCGTCCGCGCGCTGCGCGAGCTGCCGCGTGACTACGTCGCGCTGGAGGCCATCCTCGGCCACCACGCGCGAGCCGTCGAGAAGGTCAGCGGCTCCCCCGAGCTGCCCGTCCCGCCCCGGCTCGATGTGCTCGTCGCCCAGGCCGACATCGACATCGAGCTGAGCACCTGGGCCGCCCCCGTCGCGGCCGAACTCAACATCGTCTGGGACGTCGCGCGGATGGCCGCCCAGCGCCCCGGCCCCCGGCTGACGCGCGCCGCCCGGCTCCTGGCCGTCAACGTCGTGCTCCTGCTACGCCTCGGCCCCGTCGAGGTGATGGGCTGGACCTACGGGCCGGTGCGCACCACCCGCACCGGCGTGGAGGGCGCGCTACGGCTGCTCGACCTCCACCAGCGTGCCCAGCTCCTGATCACCGGCGGGCCGGGCGACTCCCGGCTGTCGGTGCCGTGCCCGTCCTGCGAAGGCGTGCTCATTCGCCGCAACGGCGCCGATCACGTCGAGTGTCAAGGCTGCCCGCGCACCTGGCCGGAGGCCGACTATCGGCGGCTGTGCGTCATCCTCGCCGAGGACTACCGGAGGCCGGCATAGTGGCTGGCGTCAAGCGCCCCTGGCCCTGGCCGGCGGACAGCCCCCTGGACCGCTCGCGGCGGGTGGCCTCGGCCTACCGCGCCGCGCTCGAAGTCGCCAACAAAGAGGCCGCCGCGCACCTTGACCGGTGGGCCATCGACCACGGCCAGGGCTGGGTCGCCCCCAGCCCCTGGCCCTACGCCGACGACGACCTCATCACCTGCGAGCAGCTCGCCGACGCCTGCCACGTCGAGGTGCGCACGGTGTACCGCTGGCATCAACGCGGACTGCCCTATGTGGACACCGCAGACGGTGTCCGGGTCCGGGTCGCCGACTTCTTCACGTTCTACAGATCACAGCGGCGGGCGCGGTTGCCGCAAGTGTGACTCTGGTATCGTTCCGCCCTGGACACGTCTGTCCAATCGTTGGCCTCGGCGCCGCTTCTTCACACCGCCTTCCGCGAGTGCCTCCGCGATCAGCCATTCGCCACACTCGTACTTGCGCATCAATGCCTTGAGCCCGGTCCCGGTCCGGTACAGCTCGCACACCTCATCGACGGGCAAGGAGCGTTTACGTGGCGCCCTGGTACGAATCGGCACGCCACCCTCCTCCAATATCCGCTTGATGGTCGTGCGACCGCAGCCGTGGGTGGCCCGCAATGTGTCGAGCGACATTCCGGCCTGGTACTGCTCACAGATCGTCTCGGTCGGCAATCCCAGGAAGGACCTATTCCGCGCGGAGGGAGAGTCATCATGCCTCGATTGGGGCCGGTAGCCGCTGAGCCCGTGGCGTTCACCGAGCTGGCTCGCGCGCTGATCGTCCTGGTGGTCACCCTCGGGTGGGCCAACATCGATAACGACTCCGTCAATGTCATCGCGTCTGCCGTGGGATTGGCCATGTCCTGGGTTCTGTCCCTGATTGCTCGCCATCGCGTTACGCCAGTCGGAAAGGAGCAATGACCGATGCCCCGCTGGCTCGCCGTTCTCTTGGGCATTCTCGCCGTCCTGGCCATTCTCTGGCTGATCGGCTTGCAGCTCAACATCGGGTAGCCCGCGCAACTGGCGCCCTCGTGGACTGTCGGGGTGCACGAGAATGCCCAGCGTCCACGCGACGTGAACCGCCTCCGGCAGCGACTTCACGCCCATGGCTCGGTACAGGGAACTCAGGTGCGTCTTGATCGTGTCCGTTGTCCGGAAGCCGAATCGCGCGGCGGCTTCTCGTGTGGGCGTCATGGCCGCCACCGCGATCCAGGGAACCGTGAAATTCGACAGTCCATACCGGCGGCTGACAGCCAGGTCGATGACCGCGATGGACGTGCGAGGAATTGGCTCCGCGCCGGCCTTCCTTCCCTGCATGGTGGATGCGCCCCTTCCTGGTCCCCGTGGTCGATCAACTGGCGATAGTAAGACATAGCACCCACAGAGGACACCCCCATGCCCGGACAGTGGGCCGGCAGCTCCCGGCGCGCCCGGTTGCCGGCCGGTTGGTCAAGTAGCACCGTGCCCCGCATCCTGGAGCGCGACCAGGGCATCTGCTACCTCTGCGGCGGGGCCGGCGCCGACGCCGTCGACCACGTCCGGCACGGTGACGACCACCGCGACCACAACCTGGCCGCCGTCCACGACGCCAACCCCCCGCACTGCCACCGGTACAAGAGCAGCCGCGAAGGCAACGCGGCACGTGCCGCTCGGCGGGGCGCGGCACGGCACCCCGCCGAACGGCACCCTGGGATGCGCTAGTTGATTGGCCGTCGTTCTCTCCCGCCCTCAAACCGGGCCAGCTCGCGGCGCTCCTCGTCGTTGGAAAGGACAACACTGACGAGGGTTCCAGGGATCGTCGACATGACGCGTGCGACGTCCCTGACCCGCTCCAGCGGACCTTCGTAGCTCTCGCAGTCGCTGGAGTGCTGGAAACTGGTATCAACCAGGTAGAGGAACCGAGCGTTACTCATGGCGGTAAACCCTTTCTATTTGTCGCAGGCGATGCCGTCGCCGTCCCGGTCCAGATCCCTGCGGTACCCCGGTTCCCCGCGCCGTATCGGCGCCGCGCCGGCCCGCCGCGCCGCGTCACAGTTGGCGTAGTAGGCCGGTGCCGGAGCGTCCGGGACGTTCACCTCCGGCGTGTTCGCCGGAGCCGCCGGGGGCAGTGGCCGGGACACCGTCGTGGTGGTCGTGATCGTCGTGGTCGTCGTGGTGGTCGTCGGCATGGTCGTTGTGAGCGGGGGTGTCACGGTGGTAGTGGGCGCACTCGGGGCGCCCGTGTCCGAGCACGCCGTCAGGGCCAGCGCGGCGCAGAGCGCCAGGATGATGCGACTGATCATGTCGTTGCTTCTCCTTCTTCTTGTTCTTGTGGGTCGTCGTCTTCGGGGATCGTGAGCACCGTTACCCAGTCCTCCGGAACCTCGGGGGTGTTGGTGCCGTACTCGATCCTGGCGAGGTCAAGCCGGAATATGCCCCCCTCGCCCTCGTTGTAGACCAGGGCGATCTGCGTGGGGTTCTTCGGGTCCTGGAAAATCTCAATCAATGGTCGTCCTCCTTGCGCTTGATCCTTTCTCTATGCTCGACGATGGCGGTGTAGACATACGCGCCAAGGGCGCAGACGATGAGATAGATGATGATCCACGTTGGATCGGGTATGAACTCCACGGCCTGGCTGTCCCTTCGGAATCGTGCCTTACAGCTCCTCTGACAGGTCGACGCGAAAGCTGGGCGCGTTGGATTGCTCCTCTCGCATCAGTCGGAGAAACTCCGCACCGTACCGATCGGCGAGCCGCAGCAGCGCCCGGTGACGGTTGGTGTTGTAGCTAACTTCCGGGTATTCGGCGCGCATCCGCGTGATCAGCCCGCGCGACTCATCCGGATGATTGCGGCCGAGTCGGGTGAGCGCTCGGTGTCGTGCCTTCAGGCGCTCCACGGCTTCCAAGTACTGCGGGAGGCGCGCGTCGCGGACCCTCTGCGAATACCTCGCAGCAGCCGCACGGCATTCGGCGCAGGCGGCCTCTCCTTGTCTCCGGTGTCGTCGGTAGCCGCTGCGGGTACCGCACCGTGCTGTACTCATATCCCCTCGCCCTCCACATTGGACACTTCCGATGCCGACCAGCAACCTGGCCGTCTGGCCGGACATCCTCCTTGCCCTCCAGCAAGTTCCTCATCGCCGCGTCCTTGACGTCGGTCCTGGCCACGGCAAAGCCGCCGTCCTCATGCGGGAGTACCTGAGTCCCCCGCCCGAAGTGATCGACGCGGTGGAGGCATGGGAACCCTACTGTGGCCGGTTCGATCTGGAATGCCTCTACGACCGCCTCTACATCGGCGACGTCACTGACGTGGTCTGGGAGCTGGACGGCCACAAGGTGGCCGCAGCGGCATCCCTGGCCACCTACGACGTCGTACTCATGGGCGACGTCATCGAACACATCGAGCTGGCCGCCGCGATGGACCTGCTGCGGCGCATTCCGTGTCCCGTGGTCATCTGCACGCCGGTGGATTACTTCGACAACGACCCTCACGGCCAACATCCCCCGACCGAGGCCCACGTGAGCCACTGGACTCAACGCGAGTGGGACTCGGTCGGAGAATTTCGGTCGGTGGACGTGTGCTACCAGACGATCGGTGGATGGATCGTCCGATTGGGACGGTTGGGCTAGTTCTCGAAGCGCTCGCCCATCTCGATCACCACGGCGGGTCCGTCCGTGTAATCGCCCGATCGCACCTCCCCGGCGTGCCACAAGTTGCCCTGCGCGTCCTCGATGAGAACGGGGAAGCGGTGGGCGTAGTCATCTAGGTTGTCCCGGATAATAGCTCGACCGCATCGCAACGAGGAACCCATGACCGACGATTTCGCGACCGTGGGCGCCAGAGTGACTGGTGGTCGGGTCGTCCGGGTCCGGCGGCTCACTCATTACCGCCTGCCACGCCGCGCGGGTGGCCGTCAGGTGGTCGGGGCCGTGGCCACCGGCCAAGTAGCCGGAGTCGATCACGGCGGCGGCTTGGGCCAGCGTCGCGTGCACCTGCGCGGCGTGCAGCAACTGGTCGATAGTCAGGTCACCCTCGTGGGGACAGCGGCGATAGATCTCGCCGAGGTGTCCAGATGCCATGAGGTACTGCCCTGGCCCACTGTCAGGGTCGGGGCCAGAGTGCGGCGTGTTGTCGTTGGTCATGTCGTTCGTTCCTCTCCTTGTGTGTCAATGTTTTCGTTGCCGCCGGGCATGGTGGGCTGAGCGACGGCAGCCACGACCTGGCTGGCGGCGACGAGCGGGATGGCGTAAGCGAACGTGATGTTGGCCCGATGTTCCCCCTCGATCCTCCGGCCCCACGTGGTGGCGGCCTCCTTGCTGCGGAAGTGAGGTACCGCAGTCAGCCGACGCCCCCCGTCGAGGAGCATCACCGCCGCGAACTCCGCGTAGTCTCGGACGCGCCAGCCTCGGCCGTCGACACTCTCGACGACCTCGGGGGTGGCGGCGAGCGCACGGTTGACCGTGGTTCGGGCCAACTCCAGTCGCGCGGCGATCTCCGTTTCACTCGGCAGGAAAGCGCCGGGTGCCAGCCTGGCGTTGTCCAGTGCAGCGAGAAGAAACTCCCTGATTTGCTTGACGGGCGGATTGTCCGGACTTGTTCGTCGGTTCAGGTCCAGGCTGGTCGGGAAATCGTCCAGTGTGAGCATGTGGGGGCAGCCCCTTTCGTGTCGGTCGAGTCGGCTCGGCGTGTGCACCGGCATGTTGTCGGTGCACCACCGAGGCGAGTCGAGCTAGCCGGCCAGCACCACGCGGAGCACCGGCCGGTCGGTTATGCGCTCCAGCGGCCGGTCGAGGTCAACCATATGGACGCCCTCGCGACCGTTGAAGTAGTCCCATGTCGCGAGGGCGTCCTTGATGTCGGCACAGTGGAGCAGGTAGACGTGCCGGCCGCCGGGGACAGGGGTCAGCTCATTTTTGAGCCACGCGGCCACCTTGCCGATGTTGTCGGGGGTGACGATGGTCGGCGGCAGACCCAGGGTCCGCCTCAGGTTGTCGGAGAAAATGTCATCGATCGTCTTCCATGTACCGTCATCGTCGCGGCGCACCGCATCGGCAGGGGCGTTGCTCTCGCGGGCCTCGCGAAGCCTTTCGTTGATGAAGTACCGCGCTGAACCCCATGGTCGGTAGAACTCGCGTAGATATTGGTAATCGTCGGTCTGAGCAGGCATCGGGGCTATCCTTTCGTCGGTGCGGTCGGTGCGGTCGGTGCGGTCGGTGCGGTCACGTGGCGGTGACGTCGACCGAGTCCACGACCCGGTCCTCGGCGTCAACCAGCTCAACCCGGTAGGTCTCGCCAGCGACACCGCCGAAGTCTTCTGCCGTCAGGGCGGCCATGCTCAGGTCACGCTCGACGTCATTCCGCACGGGTTCTCGATTGATGGCTTCCCAGCAGCGGGTGTCGGGGTGGGAACCTCGTCGGTGTCGGTGTCGGCAGGAATGTTGTTGTGGTACTGATGGGAGCCCGTCTTCAGGAAGTATTCGCGCAGGTGGTGGAAAAGCGCGATTGCCGCACTGCGGGCTTCCTCGCCCTCGGCGTCGAGCGTGACCGATCGGTCCTCGATGATGTGATCGCTTCCGCATTGTCCACAGAGGAGCCTGGGTCGGGCGGTCGGGGCGTCGGTGGTCGGCGTGGCGAACACCATGTGGATCTTGGCGAGCGCGCCGGCTGCGCGAGCGACCGTTCTCGCCGTGACCTCGGTCGGGGGGACCACAGTCCGCAGCGCTCGGGCGAGTGACAGCAGGTCCTCGCGAACGTCGAGGAGCATGGCGAGCGCGTTCAATCGCTCGGCGTCGGCCATGATGTCGGCCAGGGTGCTGGTGTCGGCGGGAACCTCCTCGCCCTCGGCGTCGAGCGTGACCGATCGGTCCTCGATGATGTGATCGCTTCCGCATCGTCCACAGAGGAGCTTGGGTCGGGCGGTCGGGGCGTCGGTCATCGGTTGGTCCTTTCGTCGGTGTGGCCGTGGTTGTCGTTGGCGTGCATGTGGTGGCCACATTCATCGCATATCAGGGGTTCACCGCATGTCGAGCACCACAGTGCGCCACTGCCATCGTCGTCGCATCGCGGAACCTGGTGGTTCCGGCATTCGCGGCAGGTGAGCCTGTTGTCAGTGCTTGTCATGGTCGGGCCTTTCGCCGGTGTGGTTGGCCGTGTTGCCATGGCTCCCGACCGTCCACGCGGGACGGTCGGGACCATGAGCGGCACGGGCAGGTCAGAATCTTTGAACCTTGGCCCAGAGGGAAAACTCCCCGTCGCGCCAGCCGAATGCGTAATCCTCAGGGGCGACGAAGTCGTTGAGATACTTCTCCGCCTCTTCGGCCAGGCCGCACCAATCGGTGATGTACTCCCCGATTTCCTCGCCGCTCAGGGCCTCACCATTGGACAGCGTGACCGTGTCGGCACGCGCCAGGTAGGCGTCAACCACCGCGCGATCGTCGAGACTCAGCGGCATTCCGTGGCGCTCGGCGATGTTGACCAGCTCACCGTTGGCGGTCCAGCCGCGCGGCCCCTCCAGCCAGCACCCCGCCTGCTTGGCGGCATCCTCGGGAGACATGCGGTGAGTCTCGGTGAATTGGCTGGCAATCTTGCCGATCGTATCGGGAATTGATGAGGAGGGGATGGCAAGGCACAAGCGTGCCACCTGTACGTCAGTGAGCGCCATTCCCGCCCACTTGTTGAGCTGGTAGCGAGTGAGCGTGATCCCCCGGTCGGTGTTGCGGTGGGTGTCGGGGAACGCCCTCTTGTCCGCTGGTGTCGTCATCGGTCGATCCTTTCATCGGTGTCCGTGTTGCCATGGCTCCCGACCGTCCACACGGGACGGTCGGGACCATGAGCGGCACGGGTCAGGTGAGACAACCTCGTCCTACTGCTCGTCAGTCCAGAGGAAGAACTCCCCATCGCGCCAGCCGAATGCGTAGCCCTCGGGGGCCACGTGCTCGTTGAGGTAGTCCAGTGCGGTGTCAGCCAGTTCGCCCTGGTCGATCACAAGCCCGGTGATGTCGCTGGCATCACGGGTGGAACCATCGGACAGCGTGATCGCGTCGGCCCGCGCCAGGTAGGCATCGACCACGGCGCGATCGTCCAGGCTGAGCGGCATCCCGTGCCGTGCGGCAATGTTGACCAGCTCGCCGCTGGCGGTCCAGCCGCGCGACCCTTCCAGCCAGCACCCGGCTTGCTCGGCGGCATCCTCGGGGGACATGCGGTGGGCGTCGGTGTTCGTCATGGGTCGATCCTTTCGTCGGTGTTGGCGACAACCGCCAGGTCGGTCGCGGGATTGATCTTGATCACCGGATTGTGCGGTCGGCGTGCATCGGGCGGCAGTCGGTATCCGGTGCGCGCGGCAAGCTCATCCGTGGTGATCGCTCCGGCATAGTGCCTCGCGAAGCACCCCACGTTGGCCGTGACGACATCCACCGTGGTACCGGGGTAAAGCATCAGGACAGTCTCGGTGAACTGCCGATCGCGCTCAGCCACGCGTGCCACGTGGCATTCCAGGTGGCCACAGCCAGGGGCACACGCGGTATATCCGGTGCTCGTCATCGGGTTTGGTTCCTTTCGGTGTCCGTGTTGCCATGGCTCCCGACCGTCCACACGGGACGGTCGGGACCATGAGCGGCACGGGTCAGGTGAGGATCTTTCCGTCCTTCTTGATGCCGTAGACGCGTCCGGTGCCGGTGCATTGCAGGGTCACTGTCTGGTCAAGGATGCAGTCCGGCAGGTTGCGGTTGGCGTAATTCCCCATTGCGTACCCGATAGCCGCGTCTGTCTGGGTGCGGAATGTGCCCTTGTCGGTCGTGATGATGAACGACGGATTGCCGTCGGTCGACAGCCGCTCGCTTCGCTGAATCGCTGTCACCGTCACGTCATCGATTTCGTACTCTTTGCCTGCCATCGGTTGGTCCCTTCATTAGTGTCCGTGCCTGCCATGGCTCCCGACCGTCCACGCGGGACGGTCGGGACCATGAGCGGCACGGGGTCAGGCGTTGTGGACGGGCAGCACCATGATCACGCGGTCTTCTCGGCCAGCCGTCGCCGAGCCTCGGCCACGAACACATGGGGCGTGCTCAGGTAGTAGAGCCTGCCGCCCGGAACCTGCCACGTGCTGTTGACAATTTCCGGGTCCGTGCCCGTGCTGTCGATGTGCGCCATGATCGCGGTGACGCGCTCCTCCCACTCTTCCCACTGGCGCGCGTACTTCCGGGAGATTCCCAGTAACGCGTTGTAGAGCGTGCGCTGGGCATCGGTGTACTGGTCGTAGATCCCCATGAGCCGGGTCTGCGCATCCCACACCGGGTCTAGGTGGAAGTGGACACCGTGCCACTGCACGTGGTTGTTGCTGTCCAGGTACATCACAACCAGGTCGGTGTACGTGCTGCCCTTGGGCTTGTTCCACACCGTTCCCGGGGCTTTGGGGTTGGTGGTCTGCGAGATGAACCGCTGTCGGCCCTTCTGCGCACCCTTGTGGGACGTCTCGATCCAGTAGCGAATCTGGCATCGCAGCACGCGCCCGTACGGGTAGTCGCCAACGTGGTAGGCGGTGTCTTCGCTCGTGTGCCCGTGCAGCACGCGCACGCGCTCAATCGTCGTGGCCATTGTCGTCATCCTCTTCTCGTCTGCACCGTGCAGCCGTGGCGCTGTCCGTCCTATGCGGACGGACGGACAGCACCATGATCACGCGGCACGGGGCTAGCCCATCTCGTTTCGGATGACTTCCTGGGTAGCTTCCTTGCCGCTGCCCTTCTCCCACTCTTTGCCCGTCCACCACTCCTGCGCGTGGTCTCGCGCGGAGACCTCGGTGAGCGTCTCGGAGTAGTCAGAGCTGAATACGTTGACCTCACGGTCAAGCGCGAACACGTTGAACGTGTGGCCGCCGTTCCATTCGATGCGGAACGGGCCGTCCTCCAAGACCTTGGTACCCATGGGGTTCCTTTCCATTCGTGGGGCGTTGCAGACCATCCGGTCTCGGCGCACGCGCGCACCGCAGTGCGCGCGCCACCGTCACCGGTACGGGCTAGTAGGTGAGAGTCAGTGAGCCGTAGCACTCACCGTGCAGGGGCATACGTTCGTAACACGCGACTTTCCACTCCTCGCCGCACTTTGAGTACACGCCTGCTTCCTCGTGCATCTCTTCCGTGATCTCGCGCGGCGGGTCCATGTGGTGTGGGTTGTCCTCCTGCAAATCTGCTGGACATGTCCACACCGCGTCATCGGACTCGAACACGGCGCGGTGGCAGGCCGGACAGTGGCCAACGCAGTCACCGCGCTCGCTGTCCGGGTCAGGTCCTGCCGTGTGCAGAACGGCGCACGTGGTCACGATGTGCGCGTCCGTCCATGTGGAACGGACGTCGTCGGCTGGCAGGGTAGGGATCTTGACAATGGTCACGGTGTGACCCCTTTCGCTTGCGTGGGGCTTGATAGACCGTCCACTCACGGCACCCGCGCGCACATGGCGCGCGGGGCCGTCACCGGTACGGGCCGCTAGGACGAGATGGCACCCTCGGGGTCACACCCGACGTAGATCGGACCGACCCATCCGGCCACGTAGCCAGCGGGAAGATCCCACGCGGGATGGAATGCGTCGGGGTCAAAGTCGACGTTGTACCGCTCGCACAGGGCTGCCAGGGCATCGCGTTGCTCGCTAGTCATTGCCGTTTGCCTCTCTCGTGGGGTAGACCGTCCACTCACGGCACCCGCGCGCACATGGCGCGCGGGACCGTCACCGGTACGGGTTAGGCGTTTAGTTCTGCCTGGCGTGCGTGCCAGCGCGGGCCGATGTCGCCGACGTAATCTCGCCACCCGGAGGGGTAGTAGTCCCGCGCGTCGCGCTCGCAGATAGGCGACTCCGCACCGCTGTCGCGCTCATAGAACGGCGCAGGGTCGGTGCAGTAGTAGCACGTGGGGAGGGGTTGCGGGGTCATTGTCGCGGTGCCCGTGACATGCGCTCACCGTTGAGCGTGTATCGACCGCGCCCCCCCTCAACCGAGTGGACGGTAAACCAACCGTCCCAGTAGTCCCCGTCCGGGCCGCGACTGTGCTGTGAAGGTTCGCCCGGTTTCGATGACTCGAAGTCAACCTCTATCCACTCACAGTCGTAGTAATTCCAGTACGTGCCACCATCGGTGATGATGGCACCATCGGCTGTTTTCATGCGCGGGTCATTCTCAACCGCCGGGCCGTACTCAGTCATTGCGCACCCTTCCTTGCTTCCCTAACGAGCGTTGCCTGACCTAGTGGTCACGGCCACCCGCGCGGCATGCGCGCGGGTCACCGTGGCGGCTAGGGCATCGCGCTGGCTCAATCGGACACCGGTCAATCGCTTTTCTCGACATAGATAGCCGTCCCGTGTCCCGTGACTTTCTCGCGTGTCACGTGGACGCGCGACGGATCGAAAGTTGGCCCCTCACGTTCGGTCAGTTCGTTGACAATCTGTTGACGTGCCCTGCGTGCGTCCGAAATCGGGTCGCTTGTCAGCGGCACCGACGCGTGCCAGATACCGAATCCATCCGCCCACGTCTTGATGTTCTCCATGGGTGCACCTTTTCTCTCTAGGGCATCTTTTCGACGCGGTAGCGCGATTCGACACCAGCGGCGAACCCGTACGCGTTGTCCACGCTGGTGTAGAGCCGTTCCGTGATCCTGTACCCGTTGGCGCGTGCCCACCTGTGAGCCTCGCGTCCGGCATACTGGCCGAGCCCATTAATGCCACTGCCGCTCACGTTGACCGTGATGGCCGGCAAGCCGTCGAGGGCAACGCGAGTGCGGTCGGTGAATGCGGACATGGTCACACTTCCTTTCGCATGAAGGCACCTTGACCGGGCGTGAGACGCTCTAAGGTGCGCTTGAGATACATTCGTGCCTCACGCTTGCCTCGCAGCACCGTGATTCCGGTAAGGCCGCGCGAGTGCCACGCGGTGTTGTCCGTGGTGACGACTTCCCAACGTTGCACCTTCTGAGTGCGCGTGATGCGCCACTCGTCAAACCATGCCTGATCGGATGGGTCCACCACTGGCCGGTTCCCGAGCGATGCTCGTGCCATGTAGGGGTTGTGCGCGCGAATGTCCATTTGGAACGTCCGGGGCGCGCCACCCAAGGTGTCGGATCGACGCGCGTCGATCGTGACTCGGTATGTGTTCATGCGTGCTGCCTTCCGTGCTGCCTGCCGTTCGGTTGGCCTAGCGGCCATCACAGGACACCGCGCGTGCGGTGCCCTGGGGAGTCGCTAGGACGTGGCGTTGAGTCGGACGGCGGAATCTTGCTTAGTGCAGCCGCTCCAATGTCTTAATCATCAGCCGCAAAGCAGCCCCGAACGACTTCCGGGTGGCCGCCACATCTGGAGCCACCGTCACAACGAAACATGGCGCACCGTCTCGGTCTGTAGCCTCCCGAATCTGGCCCCATAAGCCGCTGTTACGGCCCCACACTTCTACCCCCTCACCGGGGCAAGCCGGACTCGGGCGTAACTCGTAATGCACAAAAAATTCTAGTTCGGTCATGCTGGATCACCCTTTCCCTTGCCGGTTGGCCTAGCGGCCATCACAGGGCACCGCGCGTGCGGTGCCCTGGGGAGTCGCTAGGACGTCGGACTGAGTCGAACGGCGGAGTCACTCCACACGCCCGACCAACCCTCTTGCCGATCACGCGGACCGTGGAATGCTACGTAGATCAGCAATGCCGTTAGGTCGGTTGCGTCATCGCATGTCGTGATCTCGCGCTGAATCTCTCCCGCGACCTCGGGTGTGATCGCGCCACACGATGCCAGCGAGTAGAGCGCGGACGACTGGCCGCCGTGCCATTCGGACGCGATGCGCCGTGCCTGGCCGTCGGATGGAATGTCCGAGTAGTCGAGCGTGAGCGCCATTGTGCGGTTCCAGGTCTCCCACGCTGAGCGGACATCCATGGCGCTACCGGTTCGCCCTTCCTCATAGGCGCGCCAGTGGGCTTCATAGGCGTTCGCGAATTGTTGGCACCCGGAGGAGCTGTCACCCTCCCGCTGTGCCGTAGTGGACCCGTCCGCATCCAATCGACCCCACGCGTAACCCTTGGCACAACCGCGTGATTCCTTGAGGTTCATTGCGCACCCTTTCCCTTGCCCTGCCTGCCGTGTGGTTGGCCTAGCAGCCATCGCAGGACACCGCGCGGGGCGATGTCCTGCGGAGTCGCTAGGACGGGAGTTTCTCCAGCTTTGCCAGTACCGCATGGAATGAGCGGTAAGGATGATGGCGCGTTCCGTGCATCGTGGCTGCGCGCTGCATCATGTCTTTGACCAGCGCGACCGCTTCCGCTTGGCTCATGCGGAACGTGGCCACCGTAGCGCCGATGGTTACGACGTCTTGCCGGCTTGGCGGCAGGAAGTCCCTGAGCGCGGCAACGTTGAAACCGGTCAGGTTTGTGATCTTGGTAATCTGCTCACTCATGGCCGAGTCTCCAGTCCTCATCTATCAGCGAGTCCGGCACGGGCTGTGCCGGGGCGTTGGTAGTGCCCTGGCTACGCCAGAACCGTTCGTAGTCCTCGTGTGTCACTGCGCACCCTTCCTGTGTCCACAACGGACACGGGCGAGGCACAGAGCAGAGAGGCAAGGACGGGAAACGTGTTCTCGTGTCATGCCGTGCGCTATGCCTGCCCGAAAGCGTTGTGTACTGCCATCTTCTAGCGACCTTTGGCTTAGGGGGCCTAGGTGGCGCTCATGGTGTAGGTAACTCCACGGATGGTTTTCCTTCCCATGGCCCATGTCTGACCCGCCACCCGTGGTGGCTAGGGGGCTTCTTACGTTCGGACACCCCTCGGGGTTGCGTTATCACGGCCCAATCAACAGGGCCTTTTCGGTAGGGCCTTTTCAGCCTATGGCCGTTGGGGTACCGCTAACATTCGGGCTCAGCTTCCCATGTCCGTCTATAGACAGGTTCGCTAGGGCAGACGCACTTTCTTCTAGGTGCGAATGTGGTCCCATGTCCCTTGCCGCGTAGCGCGGGGATGTCCGAGTTAACTATCTGGCCTGCCACCCATGGCGGCTAGGTCCTGCGTTGCCCTCCCTGCCCGGCACTGTCACTACCGAGCCGGCAACGTGCGCCCGTTGGTTCATTACGGGTGGTTTGTACCCGCGCGCTCCCTGCCTTTCTCCTACCCCTACGTGTCACGTACCACTTTCTGTACCTACATGGTCCCTGTAGGGAAGTGGGTTTGTGGGGCGTCGCTACTGTGCCAGCGTAGGACCGTGGTCTAGCGCACAGCCTGTATCTCCGGGAGCGATCTCTCTATGGAAGTCTCTAGGGATTGTGTGGCGCTACTGCCTCGGCGGGTACTCCGCCATTCACATCGCTGCTTACCCACGCGGCCCTAGCCGCTGCCCAAGCTATTTGGGACCTGTGATCAACTCGGGGGTTGGACCCGGATTAACCTTCCGCTCTCACTATCGCATGGGATGCGATAGGTGTTACAGGTTGCAGCAGGGTGATCTACATCACACCTCGTAGCGCTCCTGGTGATGGGTGGTTTGTCCACTGTGGATAAGATCCGAGTCCAAAGTAGATGGACATTGGTCCACTTTGGACAAAGGGTGGGGGGGTACCCTCGTGATCATTTCGAAATGCGGACCGGGAGGTACTGCCGGCCGAATCGCGTACATATGGGACCTCGATAAATGATCATGGTCTGAGCAGCGAAAACCCCCCATGGCCTGCACTAACGCATGCGATGCGATGGGGGGTTCAGGGTCGCGCTTCGAGCCGCGTATCAACTCCATAGTCGACCACCTGAATGCCCGCCTTCCGCGCCATTCGCGCGCACATGCCGGTGCCCGACGCCCACGTGAGCGCGCACGCGATGCAGATGTCCGCGCCGAGGTTGACCATGTGCTGGTTGCGCGCGCGGGGGGAGGCGAAGTCGCGCGCCGGGTAGCGCTCGATCTCCAGCTTCAGCTCTTGCCCGGCCTCGTCGGCGAGCTGGTCGGCGCCGGGCGCGTCGCCGTGGATGAGCGTCGCTACTCCGATCCGCAGCTCGCCGTACCGCGCGCCGGGGTCCAGCCTGCTGGCTGGCTCCAGCGTGGCTCGCAGGATGCCCAGCCGGATCACCGCCGAGTCGGCCCAGTCGCGGGCGCCGGTGAACAGGATGCGCTTCACCCCTTGGCCCCCGTCTGGATGGCGGCTCGCTGAAGCGCCAGCGCCAGGACGTCGCAGGCCGGCACGTTCAGCGCCACGCAGACCTCGACGAAGCGCGCCACGCTGCATGCCCGGATGCCGTTCTCGTAGTGGGCCAGCGCTTGGGGCGTGAACTTGCCCGGCACCCGGTCCGCCACCGCAGGGCGCGACCATTCTCGACCGTCGCGGATTCGCCGCAGCTCCTTGCCGATGGCCACCGTCACCGGGTCACTCATTGTTGCTTCCGCCCTCGTTCCCACTCCCGCCACACCTTCCGCGCGTGGAGCCAGTGGCGCACCGTCGTGTTCCGCCTGCCGATGCTTGATCGGCGGAGCAGCCACGCGAATTTGATGTAGAACCACCGCCGCCGGCACCACGCACCGTAAGTCCTATTCACCTCCTCGCGCGCGCGATCGAGGCGTTCTGCGCGGATCGGATCGGCAGCAATCTCCGCGCGCAGCTCCGAAAACTTGCGGTTCGCCTTCATCAGTATTTCCTCCCTTGCATGTGGCTGGCTCGGCAGCACCCGTCGCACCCGTGGACACCCTCCCCGCCGCCGCGCCGCACCGTGACGTCGTCGGGGTCGGGGTGCCCGATGCCGTGGGGGCACTGCCGCTCCATGATCTTCCGATCGTCTCGCCAGATCAGCGGTGCCGAGTTCAGCGGGTGATCGCTGGGGTTGTGGATGCAGCATGGTTGCCCGGCGCACCGAGCCGGGTCATGCACGAGCAGCAGCGTGCTGTCATGCAGCGCGATGGGTTCCATCACCGCCGCCCCCCTGCCTGATTGGCCCGGTCCCGCCGCTGCCAGAAGCCCCGCGCGGTCGCCAGGAGGAAGCCGGCGGCGAACGCGCCGATGGCCGCCGTCCACGGCTGGCCCTTCACGAGCCCTAGGACGACCGGGAACATGCACATCACGGCGGCGCCGACCATGGCAGCCGCCGCTCGTCCATAGCTCATTCCTTGCTCCCTTGGAGATCCAGGCCGCACGGGCACACCAGGAACGGCGTCTCGACGGCGGACACCTTCATCTGCTGACCGGCCAGCGAGAACGAGCCCAGCGGCTTGGCGACGAGCCGCCACTCGACGTCCAGGGTTGATTGATCGCACGACGGGCACGGCACGTCGGGCACCGGCTCACGCTTCGGCTCCTCGTCAGTCGTCTTCATCGCCCCTCTTCCTCGGCCGCAGAGTTGAGAGGTCGTAGCCTCGCTCGGCCTCATCGGCGAGGCGTTTGACTAGATCGTCGGTTACTTCAATGCCGCCTGACGTCCCTCTCTCGTCCCTGATGATCCACCCGGCAATCGCCGCGAGCGCCAGATGCACGACCACTAGGACGACACCGGCAGTCTTGGCCAGCCAGCCGGGCGCGGCAATGAGAAGCCACAGGGCGCCGCTCAGGCCCATGGCGATGAGGGCCGCCGCCGTCCAGTAATTACGTTGACGATCTTTTGTCATTCCCATCCCCCCACCCTACCAACGTCCTAGTCCCATGTGATACACCCCGAGGAGGCCCCGCCATGGCCGCGATCCCGAAGCGCTCCAGCCAGCGGCGTCGGCGTAACAAGGTCGACATCAGCCGCGCTCCCAGCGACTACGAGTGGGAGATCCCGGAGCCCGACGAGGACTGGCACCCGGTCGCCACCCAGTGGTACCTCTCGCTCCAGGTGAGTGGCCAGAAAATCTTCTACGAGAACTCCGACTGGGCCCAGGCGTTCTACGTCGCCGAGGCGATGAGCCGGAGCCTGCGCACCAGCCGCATCTCCGGCCAGCTGTTCTCCGCCGTCATCTCCGCCACCGCCGCGCTGCTGTCCACTGAGGGCGACCGGCGCCGGATGCGGGTCGAGCTGGAGCGTGCTCACACCGAGGGTGACACCACCGCCGCCGACCACATGGCCGCCTACAAGAAGATGGCCTCGGTTTCCAGCATCGCCTAGGGCTCAGTCATCAGCTTTCCAAATCGTGCTCGGCGAGGAGCTTCGCCTTTTCCTCGTTATACTTTATCCGGTAGACGCCCGGGTATCGAGCAACCAGCGCCTTGAGCGCTCGCCTTGCCGCCCTGCGGCTGGCGTCGCGTCGTGACATGTTTTCCAGGCCGGGTTCGTCGGCCAGCTTCCTCTTCTCCTCCTCGTACAGCCTGTCGCGCACTCGTGGATACCGCTCAGCCACGTATTGCCGAGCCCGTCCTGCCGCCAACCCCGCGATTTGAGTCACCAGCTTTTCCCTGGGAGTCCTCTTGCGGCTGCGGTCGTAATCGCGCCTGGCCTCGGCGCATTCCTCGCAAATAGGTTCATCGTTGCGCCGGTGAACCTGATGGCCATGGGGGGTGCCACATCGTGCAGGAATCCTGCGGTTAGGCGGCGCCACGGAGGACACGGACGGCACGTTGATGACTTTCCCGTTCGAGTCAACCGCCGTGTCACCGGGATTGAGTATGCCGAGTTCAAACCCCCGGCGTACCGCATGGGCCCGGTCGTGGGCTCGAAGCGCTCTAAAGGCGCGCCTCAGCCGTGCGCTGGACTGCACGTGGAGCCGTTCGTCGATCTCCTGGTTGGTGAGGCCGTACGACGCCAGGATGAGAATGTTGTGCTCCGTGTCGGTGAGCAGAGTCGCCGTCGCTTTAAATGGTGAGCGTTTTCCCATGGTTAGTTCAGTTCTCAGTTCTCGTCAATGATCGTGAGTCGGTCGAGTAGTTCATCTGCGGCCTTGGCAATGATCCTGTCGTTGGCGGTGCCGTTCTTGCGGGCCCGGTCGGCGTTATCTTTGATCATGTTCGCCACTTTGCGAGTGACGACGGTTTCGTCCTTGCGCTTCTCGAACCTAGGCATTACCTCGGCCTGACATTCCTGGGGTCAATCATTGGCCCTGCCTTCTTGTTCCGCGTTCGCAATCGCCACCCGCAGCACCTCGCAGGGGTCGACGTCGAGGGCGCGGCACATCTCGTAGAGCCGCTGCACGGTGATGGGCCGCCTCCCCGCCTCGTAGGCGGACAGCGACGACGGGCCGATCCTCAGCGTGGCGGCCAGCGGCCTGGTGCGGATGTCGCCCTCCACGCGAATCCTGCGCAGCTCCTGGCCCACCGCCAGGGAGATGTCCGGCTCGCTCATTCCGCCGCCCCGTCGCCGTACTTCGCCCGGAGCCTCTCCCATGTCTCGCGCTCCCACTGCGCGTGACGTTGGTCCGATTTCTCCTTGGCGGCCCGCCGCGACTCGATCTCCTCCCCAGTCGCGGGCTCGACCCAGCTCACGGTGCCGAAGTTGACCGTGGCGTTGGCCAGGCTGACGTCCCGCTCCGCGAGGTAGGCGACGAGATCACTCAGGGGTATGGAGCCCTGGATGCCCATGTACACCCGCATGTCGGCCCAGTTGTCCTTCGTGAGCCATGAGCGCCTCTCGTTGAGTTCGTACCCCTCCACGGCCCCCTCCTCCGGTGGTCGGCCCGCGTTCCCTCGATCGAATCAAACGGCATGTTACACACGGAAGGACACTCCCCGTGGCTGGCTTCGTTGACACTGTCGAGCGCGCGCTGCTCGACCATTTCCTGACCGACCCGGCCTACACCCCGCCGGCCACGATGTACCTGGCCCTGTCGTCGACCACGCCGACCGAGGCCGCCGGTAACTTCACCGAGCCCAGCGGCGGCAGCTACGCCCGGGTGTCGCCCACGGCCACCGCCTGGTCGGCGGCCAGCGGCACCGCGCCGGCCGTGAAGACGACCACCGCGACCAA
>DASULG010000106.1:0-3115 GCA_036278335.1 Pedococcus sp. | reverse complement strand
ATCCCTGAGGGGTCGCGGGCCAGCCAGGGCAAGTCGCTGTCACCGGAGCTGCTCAGCGAGGAGTCGCTCGCCCACGTGCGCAAGCTCAACGACATCGCGTCCGAGCGTGGCCAGTCCCTCGCGCAGATGGCGCTGGCCTGGGCGCTGCGCGACGACCGGGTCACCTCGGTCCTGATCGGGGCGTCCTCGGTCGGGCAGCTCGAGGACTCGGCCGCTGCGGTCAGCAACCTGCGGTTCAGCGACGCCGAGCTCGAGCAGATCGACCGCGATGCCGTGGACGCGGGCATCGACCTGTGGCGCACCCAGTCCGAGCTCGCCTGACCGGGGTGCTGACGCCGGCCCCTGGCATACCCGCACTTCGTATCCGCCGAGCCGCTCATGCGGCCGCCTGGGGCTGCCATCAGCGGTTCTGCGGATACGAGGTCGGGAGGGGGACGGCGGCGCCGAGGCGCGTGGAGACGTCCGGATTCTGGGATTCTCCTGCTGCCGGGTACCTTTGGCCCTGCAAGGCCCGATGTGAGCGCCACCACACACTGGCGCAGCCAGCCCTGCCGCAGTAACCGCACGCGGAGACCCCGCCGGGGTGCCGCGGCCCAGAGCCGAGGGCGCCGGACACCCCGGCGGCCTGAGGGAAGAGGAGTGCCTGTGAGCGACAACGCCGTCGCCCCCGCCGACACCGAGGTGTTGGCCGAGCTGACCGCGCCGGTCCCCGAGGTGGGTGACGGCGGGCCAGAGATGGTGCAGCTGCTGACCCCTGAGGGCCAGCGCGTCGAGAACACCGAGTACGACCACTACGTCGCGGACCTGACCGCCGAGGACCTGCGCGGCTTCTACCGCGACCTCGTCCTGATCCGCCGGGTCGACGCCGAGGCCACCGCGCTGCAGCGTCAGGGCGAGCTCGGCATCTGGGCCAGCCTGCTGGGCCAGGAGGCCGCCCAGGTGGGCTCCGGCCGCGCGCTGCGGCCCCAGGACTACGCCTTCCCGACCTACCGCGAGCACGGGGTCGCCTGGTGTCGCGGGGTCAACCCGCTCAACCTCCTCGGCCTGTTCCGCGGCGTGAACCACGGCGGCTGGGACCCCAACGAGAAGAACTTCCACCTCTACACGATCGTCATCGGCGCCCAGACGCTGCATGCCACCGGCTACGCCATGGGCATCCAGCGCGACGGCGACGTGGGCACCGGCGACGAGGACCGCGACGCGGCTGTCATCGCCTACTTCGGCGACGGCGCCTCCGCGCAGGGCGACGTCAACGAGGCCTTCGTCTACGCCGCGGTCACCAACGCGCCTGTCGTGTTCTTCTGCCAGAACAACCAGTGGGCCATCTCCGAGCCCAACGAGAAGCAGACCCGCATCCCGCTCTACCAGCGCGCCCGCGGCTTCGGCTTCCCCGGCGTGCGGGTGGACGGCAACGACGTGCTCGCGGTCTACGCGGTGACCCAGCAGGCGCTCAACGCGGCCCGCAGCGGCCAGGGGCCCACCTTGGTCGAGGCCTACACCTACCGGATGGGCGCCCACACCACCTCGGACGACCCGACGAAGTACCGCGTCTCCGCCGAGGTCGAGGTGTGGAAGCACCGCGACCCCATCGAGCGCCTGAAGTCCTACCTCGTGCACGCCAAGATGGCCGACCAGGACTTCTTCGACGCGCTTGAGAAGGAGGCCGACGAGCTGGCGGCGACGGTCCGCGAGGGCTGCCTGAACATGCCCGACCCGGCCCCCGAGTCGATGTTCGACCACGTCTACGTGGAGGAGACTCCGCTGGTGGCCGCCGAGCGCCGCGAGTTCGTCGAGTACCACGCCGGGTTCGAGGGAGGGCACTGAGATGACCCAGATGACGATTGCCAAGGGCATCAACAACGGCCTGCGCGTGGCCATGGAGAAGGACTCCCGCGTCGTCCTCATGGGCGAGGACATCGGCAAGCTCGGTGGCGTCTTCCGCGTGACCGACGGCCTGCAGAAGGACTTCGGCGAGGACCGCGTGATCGACACCCCGCTCGCCGAGGCCGGCATCGTCGGCACCGCGATCGGCATGGCGCTGCGCGGCTACCGCCCAGTGGTCGAGATCCAGTTCGACGGCTTCATCTACCCGGCGTTCGACCACATCGTCAGCCAGGTCGCCAAGATGCGGGCGCGCTCCCTCGGCAAGGTCAAGCTGCCGATGGTCATCCGCATCCCCGTCGGCGGCGGCATCGGTGCGGTCGAGCACCACTCCGAGTCCAACGAGGCCTACTTCGCCCACACCGCGGGCCTGAAGGTCGTCTGCTGCTCCAACGCCGAGGACGCCTACTGGATGATCCAGCAGGCCATCGAGTCCGACGACCCGGTGCTCTTCTACGAGCCCAAGCGCCGCTACTGGGACAAGGCCGAGGTCGACGAGACCGCAGCTCCCCGTGAGCTGCTCAAGGCCCAGGTATGCCGCGAGGGCACCGACGCGACGCTGGTCGCCTACGGGCCCATGGTCAAGACCTGCATGCAGGCCGCGGAGGCGGCCGCCGCCGAGGGCAAGAACCTGGAGGTCATCGACCTGCGCACGCTCTCGCCGCTCGACCTGGACGCCCTCGCGGCATCGGTGGAGAAGACGGGCCGCATGGTCGTGGTCCACGAGGCCTCGACCTTCCTCGGCCTCGGCGCCGAGGTTGCCGCCTCGGTGACCGAGCGCTGCTTCTACAGCCTCGAGGCGCCCGTGATCCGGGTCGGCGGCTACAACCTGCCCTACCCGCCGAGCAAGCTCGAGGAGGAGTTCCTCCCCGACCTCGACCGGGTGCTCGACGCCGTCGACCGCTCACTGGCCTACTGAGACACGAAAAGAGGAGTGTCCGGCTTTGTCGATTAAAGAATTCAAGCTCCCCGACCCCGGCGAGGGCCTGACCGAGGCCGAGATCGTCACCTGGAAGGTCAAGGCGGGCGACACGGTCAAGGTCAACGACATCGTCGTCGAGATCGAGACCGCCAAATCGCTGGTCGAGCTGCCGGTGCCGTTCGCCGGCACGGTGACCCAGCTGCTCGTCTCCGAGGGCGACACGGTCGAGGTCGGCACGCCGATCATCGCCGTCGACACCTCCGGCGGCGCCGGTGCCGGCGCCCCGACCTCCGTGCAGGAGGCCCCGGCCGC
>DASULG010000105.1:0-3000 GCA_036278335.1 Pedococcus sp. | reverse complement strand
GGGGGGTCTGCCGTTCACGCAGGCGATGGCGCGCCACCTCGCCGCCCAGCCGTGGCTGGCCTTCGCGTGCGGGCGGTACGAGGGCATCGACGAGCGCGTCTACGACGAGGCCAGGGAGCACATGCCGGTCTCGGTCGTGTCCCTGGGCGACTACGTCCTCAACGGCGGTGAGGTGGCCGTCCTGGCCATGGTGGAGGCGATCGCGCGCCTGGTCCCGGGCGTCATCGGCAACGCCGAGTCGCTCGTGGAGGAGTCGCACGAGGACGGCCTGCTCGAGTACCCGGTGTACACCAAGCCCCCGGTGTGGCGCGGGCGCGGCATACCCGAGGTCCTCCTCTCGGGGCACCACGCCGCCATCGCCCGCTGGCGGCGCGACGAGCGCCTCCGGCGCACCGCGCAGCGCCGCCCAGACATGGTCGCCGCGCTCGACGAGCAGGACCTCGACGCCCACGACCGAGAGGTGTTGGCTCGGGCAGGGCTGGGCGAGGGGTAGTCGGCGCGGGTTGGCGTGGGCTTCGCCGGTCAGGGCCTCGTCGACCAGCGCTCAGTCGATCAGCGCCGCGTGCAGGTCGTGGGGAAGCAGGCGCCGGGCGCAGATCAGCCGCTCGGCCAGCCCGGCGGTGACCGTCTGGGCGGCCATGATCCCGAAGAGCACCAGCACCTGGGCCGTCGCTGCCTGGACAGGCGTGCCGCCGCCCAGCATGACGCCGATGAACGCGCCCGGCAGCGTCACCACACCGGTGGTCTTGACCTGGTCGAGCCCGGGCAGCAGGGCCTCGGGTGTGCGGCGGTGGACGATCTCGCTGATGCCCTGGGAGGGCAGCATCCCCAGCGACAGGCACGCCTCGTACTGGCTGTGCTCCTCGCGCAGGGCGGCGAACGTGCGGCGTCCGGCGAGGGTGTGGGCCGTCATGGCGTTGCCGATGACGATGCCCGCGATCGGGATGATCGCCACCCCCTTGAGCGGGACCGCGCCCGTCGCCAGCACCACCGCCAGCACCGGGAGGACCCCGCCGGCCATGGCCGCGGCCACCCACGGCCAGGACGCGGTCGCCTCGACCCGTCGGCAGGTGGTGAGCACGGCCATGGAGAACATGACCGCGGCCAGGGCGATCGAGAGCTCCAGGCTGGCGATCACGGACGAGATCACGGCCGCGGCGATCCCGAGCTGGAGGCAGGCGCGCAGACCGGCTACGAGGGCGGAGCGGCCGAGCCCGAAGCCGCTGGCACGGTGGGCGAGGAGCGTGATCGCCATCAGCAGGAGCAGCGCGAGCGCAACGGGCCAGCCCAGGTCGATCGTCACGCGGGCCACCGTAGTGCGCGGAGGGTGACGGATTTCTGCCCGGGCCCGACCGCGTGGCAGAATGGCTGGTCGCGCCCACTGGATCCCCGGCCCCTGCCACAGGGGGAGTGCCGTCCTCGAGACGGCACGAGGCCCCAGACGAGCGCACTCATCATCCTGGAAAGACCGAACACCCGTCGGTGACCTGTGGCACCAGCGAGAAAGCGAACGAGCCATGCAGCGTTTCGACGAGATCGACAAGGCCTCCCTGCGCGACGACATCCCGGACTTCCGCGCCGGTGACACCGTGAACGTTCACGTCAAGGTCGTCGAGGGCACGCGCTCGCGCGTCCAGGTCTTCAAGGGCGTCGTCATCCGGCGCCACGGTGGCGGGGTCGGCGAGACCTTCACCGTCCGCAAGGTCTCCTTCGGCGTCGGCGTGGAGCGCACCTTCCCGCTGCACACCCCGATCATCGACAAGATCGAGGTCGTCACCCGCGGTGACGTGCGCCGCGCGAAGCTGTACTACCTCCGTGAGCTGCGCGGCAAGGCCGCCAAGATCAAGGAGAAGCGCGAGACGACTCCCGCCAGCTGAGGCGAGTCGTTTCACCGCTCGGTGTCCTGGTGCCCCAGCAGCAGGAGCCAGGGTTAGGCTCCGGAGTAATGAACCCGGGACCCGAATCCACCGTGTCGGCCTCTGCCGGCGCGCCTGCTCCGGCAGCCGCGGCGGCGGAGCCCCGGCGCGGCCCGTCCTGGCTTGTCCTGGCTGGTGTCGCCCTCCTGGTGATGATGCTGGTGCGGGGCCTGGTGGTGCAGTCCTTCTTCGTCCCCTCCGGCTCCATGGAGCCCACGATCGAGCCAGGTGACCGCATCCTCGTCAACAAGACCGTGGACACTGAGGACCTCAGGCGCGGTGATGTCGTGGTGTTCGACGGCAGCCACTCCTTTGCCGGTCCCAGTCCCGCGCCGTACCAGTCCGAGGGCCTGATCGGCCGGACCCTGGCCGGTGCCGCCTCGCTGTTCGGGGTCAACCTGGGCGAGAAGGACTTCGTCAAGCGCATCGTGGGCCTGCCGGGTGACCGGGTTGCCTGCTGCGACGAGCAGGGCCGCATGACCGTCAACGGCACTGCGGTCACCGAGGACTACCTGCCGCCCAAGGTGCGCCCCAGCGATGTGACGTTCGACGTCACCGTTCCCGCTGACCGGCTCTGGGTCATGGGGGACAACCGCAGCAACTCCGCCGACTCGCGGGCCCACCTCGGGGACCCCGGGGGCGGCATGGTGCGGCTCAGTGACGTGGTGGGCAGGGTCTGGGCGACCTACTGGCCGCTGTCGCGGCTGGGCGGCTTCGACGCCCCGCCGGCGCTGAGCTCGATTGCCCGGGCCAAGGGCGGGTCATGAGCGAGGACCAGACGCGCCGCGGTGCGGCGGCGGAGAGCAGTGCGCCCGACCCCTGGCTGCGCCCCGAGACCGACCACGCCTCTTCCGACCACGGCACGGCCGGCGACCCACAGGACGGCCACGAAGACGACGACCCGTGGCTTCGCCATGACGGCAGCGACCCCACCCCCACTCCTGCGCTGGGCGAGCAGGTGACACCCAGGCACGCCGATGAGTCCCGGACGAGCCGCCGAGGGGGCACGGGCCGGCGACGCGGGGCTGCCGCGGTGCTCGGCGCGGCGAGCCGCGAGTTCGTCATCGTCGTCGGCATGGCGCTG